>JBCBSM010000001.1:976344-1301793 GCA_039819165.1 Planctomycetota bacterium | reverse complement strand
GCTGTGGACCGAGCCGGCCTGCAGTGCGATCATGGAGCGTGAGTACCAACGCGCCCTCGCCGGCCTCCGCCAGCCCGCCGACGCCCGAGCTCCTGCGCACGCTGGTGGGCGTGCTCGATCTGACGACGCTTGAGGGCACCGATACGCCCGAGCGTGTCGAGGCCCTGTGCGCCCGGGCCGTGCGACCGATCGAGCGCGAACCGAGCATCCACGTGGCGGCCGTCTGCGTCTATCCGAACTTCGTGCCCGTTGCCCGCGATGCCCTGGGCGATGCGCCCGTGAAGCTCGCCGCGGTGGCGGGGGCGTTCCCGAGCGGCCAGTCGCCGCTGCACATCCGCGTGGCGGAGGCGGCCTGGGCGGCCGAGCGCGGCGCCGACGAGATCGACATGGTCATCAGCCGCGGCGAGCTGCTCGCCGGCCGTCCCGAGTCGGTCGAGGCCGAGGTCGCCGCCATCCGGGACGCCATCGGCCCGGCGCGGCTCAAGGTCATCCTCGAGACCGGCGAGCTGCGCACCGAGGCGGCCATCCGCGCCGCGTGCGACGCCGTGCTGCCGCTGCTCCGCGACGGCGACTTCATCAAGACCAGCACCGGCAAGATCCAGCCCGCCGCGACCTTTGAGGCGTCAGCAATCATGCTCGAGCAGATGCGCACGGCTCGCAAGGCCGGCGGCGCAGACATCGGCATCAAGCCGGCCGGCGGCATCCGCACGACCGCCGATGCACGTGCCTACTGGTCGCAAGCCTTGGAGGCCATGCGAGGCATCGATGGCTGGGATCAGCCCAACCCCGCACGCTTCCGCATCGGCGCGTCCAGCCTGCTCGATGCGCTGCTCGGAGATCTCGCCGCGTTCAGCTAGCCGCGACCGCGGCCTCGTCACGATCGTCGATCATCGACGCGGACTCGCCCGCCTCGCTGGCCCACACCACCTCGACGCGGACGTCGAAGAGCTCGAGCAGCGAAGACAGATGCTGCGCGATGCTCCGCTTGGCCTCGGCCAGGTAGCGGGACTCCTTGTTCTCGTACAGCTGGGCGGCGTCCCGCTGGGCGGCGGTCATCAGGTGGGTCTGCCGCTCGGCCGTCATCGGGATGACGTCGAACAGCCCGAGCACCCGCCCGTGCTGGATGTCGTAGGGCGTCACGTCCGACAGCCGCAGCGTGCCCTCGACGTCGGGCAGCGCCACGCGGTAGCGGCCCGGGCCGACCTCCTCGACGTCGCCGTCGTCGATCTTCGTCAGGTCGATCGAGTACTGCTTCTCGAAGTGGAAGATCATCGCGACCTTGGCCTGGCTCAGCAGCAGCGGGGGCATCCACTGGAAGCCCCGCGAGGCCGTCGCGATCTCCTTGACCATGACCTCCAGCCCCACCAGCCGCCCCACCGAGCGGATCCGCTCGGCCAGCACGATCGTCTGGTCGAGCGGCAGCGGCTCCTGCTTGGACGACCGCCGCGACTTGTGCTGCAGCACCAGCGTCACGACGATGGCGAGCGCACCGCCGGCGAGGAAGGTCGCCGCCACCAGACCCAGCGTTTCGAGGATGCCCATGCTCCATCTTTCGGGCTTCGGGAGCCCGGGTTTCGGGGCGCGTGCGAGCCCAACTAGGCCGAATCGGCGTCCGCCGCGTCGCGGGCGGCATCCAGGCGCGCCTCGAAGGGCCGGATAACCAGGTGCACGCCCGCCGCGACGACCGCCATGAATACCCCGAACGCGACCAGCCCGATCGCGGGGGTCAGGATGGGCCCGGTGGAGGCCAGGGCGTCGCGGACGGGCTTGGCCCGCTCCAGCACGCCGACGCCGGCAAACGCGGCCCCGATCGCCAGCAGGGCAAGCCCGAGGCCCACGCGGAGCCATGCGCGGCGGTCGCGGCCGAGCACGAGCGCGACGGCTAATAGTCCGATAACGCCCGAAGTCGCACCCTGCACCCCGAGCAGGATCCCCAGCGTGCCCGGATCGAGGGTGTTGCGTCCGCCGGTGTAGCCCAGGAAGGCCGCGATCGCCGCCGATCCCGCCGCGACGGCCAACGCCAGCGGGGGCGCGCTCCGCTGCGGTCCGAGGGCCGCAAGCACGGCGGCGACGCCCGCACCGGCCGCCACCGGCTGGAAGAGCAGCATGGGCCACACCAATTGGCCCGCGCCCACGACGGCCATGGCGGTCGCCACGAGCGACGCGATCGCCAGCCCACCGCCGGCGAGCAGCGCGGTCCACCGTGCGGCGGGCGGCAGCTTGGTCTGCATCTTGCGAGGCATCATGGGCTTATCGGCACGAACGACGCACGGCTGGGCCGGGTTCGCCGCCGATTGAGCATCCGGCTCGATTCGCCTCCGGTCCGCGGCCGATAGGCGATGAGTCTAGTTGTGGCTCTTCGCCACGCGGGCATGGAGGTCTGCGATGAGCGGAATTACCTCGGGCATCGGTCTGGCCAGCGGCCTGGATACCGCCTCGATCATCCAGCAGCTGCTCGCCGTGGAATCCCGGCCCAAGATCCTGGCGCAGCAGCGGCTGACCCAGATCCAGGTGCAGCAGTCGGCCTTCCTCGACATCAACTCGAGGCTGCAGGGCCTGCGCTCCATCGTGTCGGGCCTGCGCACCCAGCCCATCTTCGACGCCAAGAGCGCCAGCAGCACCGACGAGTCGATCCTGACCGCCTCCGCGTCGGCCGGCGCCGCCCCGGGCTCCTACGCCTTCCTGGTCGATCGCCTCGTCTCCACCGAGCAGCGGCTCAGCCGGGGCTTCTCGGCCGCGGACGACGTGCCCATCTCCGCCGGCTCCTTTACCTTCGAGGGCGCCGAGGCCCGGCTCGACCGCGATACCGCCCTGGCCGACCTCAACGGCGGCAACGGCATCACCCGCGGCATCATCCGGATCTCGGACGGCACCACCACGGCCGAGGTCGACCTCTCCCGCGTCGCCACCGTCAGCGAGGTCCTCGACGCCATCAACGCCACCGACGTGGACGTCACCGCCAGCGTCCAGGGCGGCACCTTCGTGCTGACCGCCGGCTCGGGCAACGGCTCGGACGTCTCCATCGAGAACGTCGGCGCCGCCGAGGTGGTCGAGTCCCTGGGCCTCGACGGCACGCTTTTGGTCAGCGGCGCGACAGCCACCGGCTCGAACGTCTACGGCCTGAGCACCTCGACGCCCCTCTCGCTGCTCAATGACGGCAACGGCGTGTTCGCCAACGAGATCATCGGCGACACCGAGGACTTCACGATCTCCGTCGATGGCGTGGACTACCAGGTCCGCCTCGGTGATCTCTACGAGCTGGTCGACGACGAATTCGAGCTGACCGAGGGCCGTGCCGTCACCGTGGGCGACGCTCTCGATCGCATCAACGACGCCCTCGATGGGTCGGGCGTCACCGCCCAGATCAACGCCGACGGCAATGGCCTGGAGCTGTTCGATTCGACCGGCACACGCTCCATAGAGCTGGCCGAGGGCACGGGCCTCGTCGGCAGCGCGCTGGCCGACCTGGGCTTCGCCGCCGGCACCACCACCGGCACGGTCTCGGGCGAACAGGTCCTCGCGGGCATGAACTCGACCCTCGCGCGAACGCTCGCCGGCGGCGCCGCCGACCTCGGCGACGGCGTGCTCCAGATCCGCGCCCGCGACGGCACGATCTTCAACATGACCATCACCGACTTCGATACCGACGTCAACGGCCTGCTCCAGCAGATCCGAGACAACGTCGATACCTCGAAGATCGCCATCGGCCTCGACGAGATGGGCACCGGCATCACGGTGACCGACCTGACCGGCGGCACGGGCAACCTGGTCGTCACCGGGTCCACCGGCGCCACCGACACCGCCGTCGCCCTGGGCATCAGCACCGGCGTCTCGGGCGTCGCCGCCGACAGCGTGTCGGGTGAGCGGCTCCAGCGGCAATACATCGGCCTCAACACCCTCGTCAGCGATCTCAACGGCGGTAGGGGCATCGGCACGGGCAGCTTCCGGATCATCGATTCCAGCGGGGCCGTGTCCGAGGTCACCATCGACTCCGACACCCGGACCGTGGCCGACCTCATCCGCGAGATCGACGCCGCCGTCGAGGGCGACGACCTCGAGGTCCGCATCAACGACAACGGCGACGGCATCGTGCTCATCGACAACGGCACGGACGGCACCGTCCTGCGGGTCGAGGATCGCTCGGGCAGCGTCGCCTCGGCCCTCAACATCGCGGGTGAGGCCTCGGGCACCGACGCCGACAACTTCATCGACGGCAGCTTCGAGGTCACCGTCGAGTTCGAGCCCGACGACGACCTCCGCGACGTTGCCCGCAAGATCAACGAGGCCGGTGTCGGCGTATCGGCTTCCATCGTCAACGAGGGCATCGGCGCCAACCCGTTCCGGCTAGCGCTCACCGCCCGCGAGAGCGGCGCCGCCGGCCGTACGGTCATCGATACCAACGGCTTCGACCTGGGCCTCGAGCTGCTCGATCGCGGCGAGGACGCCAAGCTGTTCTTCGGCTCGTCCGACCCGGCCAAGGGCGTGCTCATCACCAGCTCGACCAACACCGTCACAGACGTCATCGAGGGCCTCACCCTCAACCTCGAGGCCGCCAGCGACTCGCCCGTGACGATCAACGTCTCGGACGACAGCACCGAGCTGGAAACCAGGATCGACGAATTCGTCTCGGCCTTCAACGAGACGCTCGATCGCATCGACTTCCAGAGCCGATTCGAGCCCGAGACCGAGGTCCGCGGGCCGCTGCTGGGCGACGGCACGCTGCTGGGGCTCAAGGCCGCGATGATCGCGACGGTGACCGGCGCCCCCGACAACGTCTCGGGCCCCTTCGACAACCTTTCGGACGTGGGCATCACCATCGGCGACGGCGGCCGCCTGGAGCTCGACAAGGACGCGCTCCGTGCCGCCCTCGAGCAGGATGCCGACGCCGTCGAGGACCTGCTGATCGCCCGCGAGATCGAGTCCACGGGCCGCGAGATCGAATTCGGCGAGGGCATCACCGTCACCGATCCCACGGGCCGCGAGACCTTCTCGTCGCTGGGCATCCTGGCCCAGGTCGAAGAGCTCGCGCGGACCTACGTCGACAGCGTCGACGGCGTGCTCACCACCCGGAACGAGGCCCTCGACCGGCAGATCGAGCTGCAGCGGGATCGCATCGAGCAGTTCGACCTGCGGCTGGCCGACAAGCAGCTGCGGCTCGAGCGGGAGTTCGCCACGCTCGAGAGCGTCATCGCGGGCTTCCAGGCGCAGCAGGCTGCGCTGTCGTCGCTGGTCTTGTAATCGCCGGCAGAATCGGCCCGCCGCCGGCCCGGGGATTCTCCCAGGCCGGCCCGCTGGACCAGGGCCGGACAGGGACCGATAGAAGGGCCGATGGCACACGACACCGCCCAGAGCTATCTCCGCACCCGGGTCATGAGCGCCTCGCCCGAGGAGCTCCGGCTGATGCTGCTGGACGGAGCCATCCGCTTCGCCACGCAGGCCCGCGAGGGCCTGGCCGCCAAGGACTACGAGAAGAGCTACGAGGGCATCACCCAGGCTCGGGCGATCTGCGCCGAGCTGGCGACCGCCGTCGATCGCAACGCCGATCCCGAGCTGTGCGACCGCACCACGGGCGTGTTCCTGTTCCTCTTTCAGGAGTTGACCGAGGCGAGCCTCAACAAGGAGCCCGCCCGCGTCGGCCGCGTCATCGAGCTGCTCGAATACGAGCGGGAGACCTGGGCGCTGGCGATGGAGCAGATCCGCAGCGACCGCCAGAAGGCCTCGAGCGCAGCGCCCGCGGCCGTCGAGGCCGGCCAGGCCGACGGCTCGCTCAGCGTCCGGGCGTAGCCAAGGCGTCGACGGCCAGCCGCTCGGCGAGCACCTCGAACGCGAATCTCGGCTGCACGTCTCGATCGAGCAAGCCGCCGCAGGCCGCGATGGCGTCCAGCGATTCGGCGTCCGCGTCGCCCGCACGGAGCCGTGCGCGGCACCACTCGGCCGCGACGCGGAGCACGAGGCCCCAGGCGATGCGGTTGGCGGCATCCTTGCTCGCCGCGGGCCGCTGCTTGACCCACGCCTCGGACCACGCCGACGCCAGCAACACGCATGCGTCGGCTAGCGCGCCGTCGTCGTCGCCGTTGCTCGCCCGCGACAGCAGCGGCTCGAGTTCGCCGGGCCAGCCGACCACCCCGGTGGTGCGCATCAGCTCGGCGTCGCCCGGCGAGCCGTCGGCTAGCCGGAGCAGCGTTCCACGCTCCACATCATCGCCCACGCCGCGCGCATCCAGCCAGCGCTCCATCGCCTCGGGTGGCAGCGGGCGGAGGTCCAGCCGCTGGCAGCGGCTATGAATGGTCGGCAGCAGGTCGTGCGGCCGGTCGGCCACGAGGATGAGCACCGTCCGCGGCGGCGGCTCCTCGAGCGTCTTGAGCAGGTGGTTCTGGCCGTCGCGTCCAAGCAGGTGCGCCTGGTCGATGATGCAGACCTTGGCCGCCCGCCGTCCCGGCAGCGTGGCGGTGCGGGCGACGGCGGGATCGAAGAACTCCCGCAGCAGCTCGATGGGGATGTTTCGCTGCTTGCGTTTGCGGACGTCGGCGTCCTCGCTGAAGGCCGCCAGCTCCTTGGTGACCAGCGTCAGGTCGGGGTGCGAGCCCGACGCCAGCATCGCGCGCGCCTCGGTTGCCTCGCCCACCTCTTCGGGCTCGAGCAGCGCCGCGGCGAAGGCGAGCCCCAGCGTTCGCTTGCCCACGCCCGAGGGCCCGCCGAAGAGCCAGGCGTGGGGGATGCGATCGGCGTCCAGGATCCGCCGCAGGAGTTCGACGGCGTCGTCCTGGCCGATGAGGTCATCGAGCGATCCCGCGGCGACGCCGCTCTCGGGCAGCGGGTCTGGGGTGCGGGCACGGGTTGCTCGGGTGCGCTTGGCCACGACCGGGCAGGCTAGGCCCGCCCGATTCCGCTACGTGCTCCGCAGGCGGTTGCGGCCGTTGAGGGCGGCGGTCTTGTAGCACTCGGCGAGGGTGGGGTAGTTGAAGACGGTGTGTATGAAGTAGTCCAGCGTGCCGCCGAGGGCCATGACGGCCTGGCCGATGTGGATGATCTCGGTGGCGCCGGCGCCGATGGCGTGGACGCCGAGGATCTCCTCGGTCTCCTGGTGGATGAGCAGCTTGAGCATGCCCAGCTCGTCGCCGAGCAGCTGGCCGCGGGCGATCTCGTCGTACTGGGCGACGCCCGACTCGAAGGGCACGCCCTCCTCGGTGAGCTGCTGTTCGGTCTTGCCGACCATCGAGATCTCGGGGATGGCGTAGACGCCGTAGGGCAGCGTGTGGCTTGCTTGGGGCAGCGGGGCGCCGAACATGTGGCAGGCGGCGTGGCGGCCTTGCTCCATCGACGTGCTTGCCAGGGCCGGGAAGCCCACGACGTCGCCCGCCGCGTAGATGTGCGGCACGCTGGTCTGATAGTGCTCGTTGACGGCCAGGCGTCCGCGGTGGTCGGCCTCGAGGCCAGCGTTGGCGAGGTCCAGGCCGTCGGTGGCGCCCTGGCGGCCGATGCAGTACAGCAGGCAGTCGGCGACGATCTTCTTGCCGCTCTCGAGCTGGACCTGGGCCATCTTCTTGTTGCCGCTGCGGGCGAGGTCGGGCGGATCGATGACCTCGATGCCGACGGCCTTCTCGTTGAGCCGCAGCGTCATGCCCCGCTTGCGGAGGTGGAACTGCAGCGCCTCGGTGATCTCGCGATCGACGAAGCCGAGCAGCTCGCCGCGGCCTTCGATGAGCGTGACTCGGACGCCCAGGGCGGTGAGCATGCTGGCGTACTCGGTGCCGATGACGCCGCCGCCCACGACCATCATCGTGGCGGGGAGGTAGTCCAGGCAGAGCAGCTGGTCGCTGGTGATGACGTTCTGGCCGTCGAACGGGATGCCCTCGGGCCGGGCCGGGCTGGCGCCGACGGCGATGAGGACGTTGTCGGCGGTGATCTCCGAGATGTTGGAGTGGCCGTCGATGCGGATCGTGTTGGCGTCCTGGAAGTGGCCCGTGCCATAGATGGCATCGATGCCGTTGGAGGCGAAGTGGCCCGCGACCTTCTTGACCTCGTGGCGGACAACGACGTTGGCGGTCTCGAGCAAGGCGGAGAACGTCTTGCTGCGGGCGGCGAGGAAGTCGCTCTCGCGGGGCACGACGGACTGCGTGCCGGCCATGCCGAGGATGGCCTCGCGGAGCGCCTTGGAGGGGATGGTGCCGGTGTTGACGGCGACGCCGCCGACCTCCTGGCGGCGTTCGACGACGCAGACCCGCTTGCCGAGCTTGGCGGCCTGGATCGCCGCACGCTGGCCGGCCGGTCCGCTCCCGATGACGCACAGGTCGTAGCTGGGCATGGCGTGCCTCCCGCATTCCTACTTCGGCGCGGGCACGAATCGCCCGCACGGGCTATCCCGCCTGGTCGAGCAGTTCGATGGCCTCGAACCGCTTGCCCTCGAGCATCTCGACCGAGGCTCCGCCGCCGGTGGACACATGGGTGATATCGGTCACCAGGCCGAAGGCATCGAGCGCGGCGGCCGAATCCCCGCCTCCGGCGATCGTGGTGGCGCCGGCCTTGGTGGCCGATGCCATTGCCTCGGCGACGGCCCGCGAGCCGCCGTCGGCGCCGGGCCACTCGAAGACGCCCATCGGGCCGTTCCAGAGCACGGTGCGGGCCGTCGAGATCTCGGCGGCGTAGGCGCCCGCGGTCTGGGGTCCGATATCGATCCCCACCGCGCCATCGGGGATCTCGCTGGTGGTCCAGGTCTCGGCCCCGGCCTCGAAGGCCTTCGACACGATGTGGTCCGACGGCAGCTGGAGCGGCACGCCCCGGTCCTCGGCGGCCTGGAGTGCGCGGCGGGCGGTCTCGACGTGCTCGTCCTCGACGAGGCTGCTGCCTACGGGCTCGCCGCGCGCTCGGAGGAAGGTGTACGCCATCGCGCCGCCGATGAGCATCGCGTCGCACTTGGGCAGCAGGTTCTCGATCGCGGCGATCTTGGTGGAGACCTTGGCGCCGCCGAGCACGACGATGAAGGCGCGGGGTGGGTCGTCGAGTGCGGCCCGCAGGAACCGCAGTTCCTTCTCGACCAGGAGGCCCGCGACGCGGGGCTTGCCCTCCATCGCGCGGGGGACGGCCACCATCGACGCGTCGGCGCGGTGGCAGGTGCCGAAGGCGTCGTTGACGTAGAAGTCGCCGTAGCCAGCGAGCGTGGCGGCGAAGGCGGCGTCGCCGGTCTTCTCGGCGGTGTGGAAGCGGAGGTTCTCGAGCAGCAGCACGCCGCCGGGCTCGAGCGTCTGCGCCGCGGCGGCGGCCTCGTCGTCGATGCAGTCATCGGACGGGAATTCGACGTGGGCGTCTAGCAGTTCTCCCAATCGCTCGGCGACCGGGGCGAGGGAGAGATCGGGCTGGAGGCCCTCGCCCTTCGGGCGGCCCAGGTGGCTCATGAGCACGACCGACCCGCCGCGGTCGAGGATGCTCTGGATGGTGGGCAGGGCGGCGCGGATGCGGCGATCGTCGCGGATCGTGCCGTCCTTGATGGGGACGTTGAAGTCCACGCGGACGAGGGCCCGCATGCCGGCGGGATCAATGCTCGCGATCGTGCTGGTGGCCATGGGTCAGTCCCCGGCGGCGTCGTCGAGGGCGGAGGTGTCGGCGTCGATGATCTCGGCCACGCGGGTGCGGACGCGGGTGGCGCCGTCGGCGGCGAGCTGGTCTCGGAGGCGGCGGAGGCGGCCGGCGATGGAGCCGTCGACGAGCTGGTCGCCGAAGCGGAGCTTGAGCCCGCCGATCATGCCGGGGTCGGCCCGGTGGTGGGCAACGACGTCCTTGCCCAGGGCGCTGGCGAGCCGCTCGCGGATGGCGTCGAGGTCGGCCTCGCTGATGGGCGAGGCGGTGTGGACGTCGACGTCGAGGCGGCCGAGGGCCTGCTGGGCCATGGCCTGGAAGGAGGCGGCGATTGCCGGCAGGTGCGAGAGCCGCTCCTTGTCGTTGAGCAGCAGCAGGAAGTGGAGCGTGCGTTCGGAGATGCGGCCTGCGAGGATGGACGAGAGCGAGGCCTTGCGGGCGCTAGTCGCCAGCACGCGGGATGCGAGGAACTCGCTGAACTGGGCGTCGTCGCGCGCGGTGTTGAGCACGCCGAGCAGCTCGTCGAGGGTCTCCTCGACGGCGTCGATGCCGCCCTTGTCCTTGCAGAATTCGAAGAGGCTGGTGGCGTAGGTCTCGGCCAGCGCGTCGGGTGGTGTCTCGAGCAGGGGCATGCGTGGGCCTCCGGGGCAGCCGAGCGCGGCTAGTTGTTGGCGGCCTGGCGACCGGCCTCGAACTCGCTGAGGACCTGCTCGACGAGGCGGGCCTGGTCCTGCTCGTTGACCTCGCGCTCCAGGATGCGGCTGGCCATGATGGTGCTCAGCCGGGCGAACTCGGCGTAGAGCTCGTTGACGGCGACGCGGCGGGCGGCGTCGATATCGCGTTGGGCCCGCTCGCGCATCCTGTTGAGCTCGGCGTCGGCCTTGGTCTTGAGGTCGGCGGCGAACTCCTGCTGGCGGGCCTTGGTCTCGGCGAGGATGCGCTGGGCCTCGGCCCGGGCCTCGGAGAGCTGGCCCTCGTAGCGCTCCCGCATGGCCTCGGCCTCGGCCAGGGCCCGCTTGGAGGCCTCCAGGCCCTCGAGGATCTTGGCGTCGCGATCCTCGAGGCCCTTGGAAATCGCCGGCCAGGCGTACTTGGAGAGCAGGAAGAAGACGACGCCGAAGGTTAGGAGGGCGGCGATCATCATCGGCACGCCCTGCTTGATGCCGGGGATGACGGTGCCCTTCTCGCCGTCCTCGGCCGCCAGCGCGATCGCCGGCAGCGCGAGGGGGACGGCGACGGCCGCGGCCGACGCCCACGGGATGGCTCCCAACGACATGGTTCCTGGGCGGGGCATGGCGGCCTCCTGGGCGCACGCCGCCCGAGTGCGGCGTGCGCGGCGGTAACGCTGTTAGCGGATGAGCACGACCAGCAGGCCCACCAGGGCGCCGACGAGCGTGGCACCCTCGATCAGGCCGGCAACGATGATCATGTTCTGGCCGATGGTGCCGCCGGCCTCGGGCTGGCGGGCGATGGACTCGACCGCGCCCTTGCCGACCAGGCCCAGTCCGATGCCGCCGCCGATGAGGGCGATGCCGGCACCGATGGCCGCGAAGCCGTAGTGGGTGGGCACGGCGGCCGCCTCGGCGACCTGGACTTCGAGGGGCGCTTCCTGGGCGAGGGCCATCGCCGGCAGGAACAGGGCCATCGCGATCACGGCAAGGGCGAAGCTCTTCAACGTCATGGGTCTGTCGTCCTTTCTCGAATCCTCATCCGGCCCCGCCGGAAGTGCTCAGGGGTTTACGCGGGCTGCGCCGCGGAAGGTACGTGGGTGTCGTGCTCGTGGGCGTGGTCGCCGTGGTGGTCCAGCAGGCTAATGAAGACCGCGGTGAGGAACATAAAGATGAGGGCCTGGAGGAAGCTGACGAAGACCTCCAGCACGAAGATGAAGACGGCCATGAACAGCACCGGGATCCACAACGGGATGGCCACGATGATCCCGAGGCTGGTGGCGCGGGCGATCAGCTCGACGAAGACGAACATGACCGCCAGGAGGATGTGGCCCGCCGTCATGACCGCGAATAGACGCAGGGCGAGCGCGATGGGCTTGATCAGCGTGCCCATGATCTCGACCGGAACCATGATGGGCCACAGGTAGACCGGGGTGCCCGCGGTGAGGTGCTTGGCGTACTCGCCCACGCCCAGCCGCATGACGCCGGCGATGTTGATGACCAGGCCCGCGACCAGGGCGAGCCCGCCGGTGACCCAGATGCTCTGCGTCGCGGTGCCGCCGAAGGGGGCGATGTGCAGGTCCTTCCACTTCGGTCCCGAGGCCAGGCCGGACTCGACCGCGTAGAAGTTGATGAGCATGTTGATGTCGAGCAGCGGGATCATGCCCAGCAGGTTGTTGATGAGGATGAAGAAGAAGACGCACAGCAGGAAGGGCAGGAAGCGGTCGGCCCGTTCGCCCAGCACCGGGCGGATGAACTGGTCCCGCAGCGCGACGATGAGCACCTCGACCATGGAGGCGAACTTGCCCTTGGTGAGGTAGGCCTGCTCGCCCTGCGTGCTCGGCCCGGTGCGGATGCGCTTGGCCACGAACATGCCTAGCAGCAGCATGAGCACGCCCGAGATGAGCAGGTTGGCGGTTGCCGACGACCAGATCCACCAGCCGCCGACGTTGAGGAACGGGTGGACCACGATGTGGTCGACGGGGCTCGGCACGCCGCCGGCCTCGGCGGCGGCGAGCATCGGCGCGAGGAACTCGGCGCTCAGGGGCATCAACGCGGTCCTCCGGGCAGTGCGCTCGTGGCGCGTGTCGGGTGGGTCGCGATCGCGCGGGCCGCCAGGACGGAGTCGGCCGCGACGCCGGCGACGCCGCCGGCGACCAGGCCGATCCACAGCGGCATGCCGGCGTCCGGCATCGCCAGGGCGGCGGCGGCGGCCGCAACGAGCAGCAGCAGGTTGCGGGCGGCCGAGAGCACGAGCCACGAGAAGCCGGCCTGGGCGGGTCGGTAGGGACCGGTGAGGGCCGCGACCCCCGCGGCGGACAGCCAGCTGAGGGCCATGAGGACGCTTGCCGCGGACAGGGGCATGTACAGGGCCTTGGCGTCCGCGGTGAGCCCGTTGGCCAATCCGTAGATCAGCACGGCTGCGGCCGCGGCGGCCACCGAGATCGCGACGCCCACGGCCGTCGCGCGGACGCCGTAGAGCGCGATGGACTCGGTGGAATCGGCCGTCTGCACGCGTCCCTCCGCCCGAACGGGGCCCTCCCCCCGACCGGCCGGCCGGAGGGGCGTAAGGGTAGCGGGCATGGTGCCCTGCGGCGAGTCTCTCGGAGCCTTCTCCTCGCGTACGCTCCGCCTCTGCGGGGCCCTGGGGGACCGCCGGCGAGGAGGTATGCATGGCCGATCCGATCGCGGCCCTCCGCGAGAACATCGCCTCGGTCTTCCTGGGCAATCCGGCGGCGGTGGATCGGGTGATCCGCACGATGCTGGCCCGGGGTCACCTGCTCATCGAGGACGTGCCGGGCGTGGGCAAGACGGTGCTGGCCAGCGCCATCGCGCGCAGCGTGCAGGGCGAGTTCTCCCGCGTGCAGATGACCCCCGACCTGCTGCCCAGCGACATCATCGGCGTGAGCATCTTCGAGCGGGACACGGGCGAGTTCGTGTTCAAGCGGGGGCCGGTCTTCGCCAATGTCGTGCTGGCCGACGAGATCAACCGGACGACGCCCCGGACGCAGACGGCGCTGCTCGAGGCGATGAGCGAGGCGACCGTGAGCGTCGACGGCGTGTCCTACGCGCTGCCCCGGCCGTTCATGGTGATCGCGACGCAGAACCCCTACGAGTTCGAGGGCACGTACCTGCTGCCCGAGAACCAGCTCGATCGCTTCCTGATGCGCTCGCGGCTGGGTTACCCCGAGCCCGCGACGGAGCTGCGGGTGCTGCAGAGCCGGCCGGCGCGCAACGCGCTGCCGACGCTCGAGCCCGTCATGGACCTCGACACGCTCTCGGAGCTGCAGTCCCGCGTGGACGCGGTCACGGTGGACGATCGGATCCTGGAGTACGTCATCGCGATCGCGCGGGCGACGCGCGCGTCGCCGGATCTGCGGCTGGGGCTGTCGCCGCGCGGCTCGCTGGCGCTGACGCAGGTGGCGCGGGCGACTGCGATGATCGCCGGCCGGGACTACGTGATCCCCGAGGATGTGCTCGAGAACGTGCCGTACGTGTGCGCGCACCGGATCATCGTGCGGGGCGCGATGGAGCAGGCCGACGGCGGCGAGGCCGAGGCCATCCTCGAGCAGCTGCTGCAGACCGTCGAAGCCCCGACCTGATCGCAGCGCCGATCACCTGCAAAAAAGCGGGGCGGCCCCTGGGGCCGCCCCGCGTGTCGCATTAGCGTTGCTGCTGCTGGCGAGTGTTCTACGGGCAGCCCGCGTCGAACTCGTTCTGGAAGGCCAGGAAGTCGAAGATGGTCAGCGCGCCGTCGCCGTCGAAGTCGGCGGCGAGATCGCCCGAGTCGAAGGCGTTCTGGAAGGCCAGGAAGTCGAAGATGGTCAGCGCGCCGTCGCCGTCGAAGTCGGCTCGGCAGCCGGTGGAGTCGGGCTCGCCGACGAATACGTCGTCGATGTACCACTGGTCTGTGGCGTCGCTGCCCGGGGCGCGGAATCGCAGGCGGAAGGTCTCGCCGTAGCCGTCCAGCGGCAGATCGATGGTGTGCTGCACGAACTCGGTCTGGTCGCTGCCGTCGGAGACGACGGTGGTCAGCTCACGCCACTCGTCGAAGAAGGTGCTGAAGTACTCGGCGACGAGGGTCTCACCGGCCTCGACGCCGCGGTGCTCGCTCCAGAAGCTCACGTCAACGTTGGGGCTGAGGTCCAGCGGCACGTTGATGCGGTTGGAGGCCAGCAGCGGCTCGTTGGCGATCAGGATGCTGTAGGGCTCGCTGGGCGGGTTGAAGCCCAGGGTAGTGGCGATGATGCTGCCGCTCAGCTCGATCCACTTCTCGCGATCGACGTCGGCGTCGGGCACCTGGTCCTCGAAGGGCAGCTCGAAGGCGGCGGCGAGGCCGTCGACGCCCTGGGCGACGAGCGCGAAGTCGACGTCGCGAATGGGCGTCTCGCGGTGGCCGTCGCGGTTGATCTCGGCGGCGATGACCTCGACGGTCCAGGTGCCGGCCTCGGGCGACTGCACGAAGACGTTCTCGACCGTGTCCACGTTGTTGGCCGAGCCGCCCGGATCGCTCCAGATGCCGGTATCGAGGCCGACGTTGCCCCAATAGACGCTGCCGTCGGGCGCGGTGACCCGCAGGTCGAGGTTGTTGATGCGGTGGACGGTCGACGAGGTCGTGCCGTTGGGGTCCGACCAGGTCAGGGTCACGCGGAGCTGGTCCTCGCCCGCGGGAACGACGAGCGGGTAGGTGGCCGTGTCGAGTTCCTCGAGGATGTCGGTCTCGTCGACGACGAAGAAGGACTCGCGGCCGTCGTACATCTCGCGGAGGTCGGGCATGCCCCAGCCCTGCTTCACGCGGCTCTTGTCCGAGCTCGGGCTGCTGAAGGCGTAGGGGTCGGCGGTGTTGATCATCATCGCCTTGGCGGTGCTGAATCGGGCCCGCTCGTCGAAGACGTCGCCACCCGAGACGGGGTTGCCGAAGATGCCATCGGCCCACATCTGGAAGAACAGGCCGAAGTGGCCGGCGACGATGGGCGTGGCGCCGCTGGTGCCGCCGAACTCGGTGTAGGCCCCCGTGCTCGCGCTCGTGGCGGCGCGGGTGAACTCGTAGAAATGTGTCAGGTCGGGCTTGATGCGGCCGTCGGAGGCAGGGCCGATGCTGGCGCCGCTGCACCAGCAGTCGTCGGACTTGGACAGCGTGTTGCGGTGGACGACGCCGCCGACGGACACGATGTTCTTGGCCCAGGCCTGGGGCCTCGACTGGCGGCTGCCCTGGTTGGACTGCGATTGGGTGATCAGGATGTCGTTGTCGAAGATGATGCGGTCCATCTCCGATGTCGTCGTCGAGTAGGAGGTGGTCAGGCCGCTGCCCCAGCTGTTGCTCTGGAAGACGGCGCGGAACGTGCCCGTGGGGATGACCAGCTCGCGCGTGTGCACGTAGCGGTTGCCCAGGCCGAAGTAGCTGGCGAAGATGCCGCGGCCATCGGGGAGCATGCCCTTGGCGGCGGGCGACACGCCATCGGCGAACACGATGCTGTAGGTGGCGGTGCCGTGGCTATCGACGCCGGTGCCGGTGTGTAGCACGGGTGGCGGGTCCTGGAATTCCTGGTGGGTGCGGAGGATGCCGCTGTCCATCACCTCGCCGCTGACGCCCGCGCCCGTGTAGCCGGCGACCGAATCGAGGTAGGCCGCGCCGCCGATGGAGCGGGCGATGTTCATGTCCGTCTCGGGCGCCGCCCAGTGGTCGACGAAGTGCACGTTGCCCAGGCGGACGATCGAGAGCAGCTGGTCCTGGGTGAGCGAGGCCTCGAGGCGGCCGGTCTCGGGCACCTCCAGGTCGACCGCGCCGCCGGCCTGCGCGACGGCCTGGGTCGCAGCCAGCATGGCCTCGGGGCCGTCCTCGAATAGCTCGATGGAATAGCGAACGGGCGGATCAACGAAGCTCGAGACGCCGCCGCCCAGCACGAACTGCTGGAGGATGGGCTCATCGAGCTTGTACGCCGGGTGGAACGGGCCGACCCAGCGGACGATGTCGAGGTCGGCCACCCGGTCCCGCGCCGCGTCGTCCATGCGGACGATGCGGGCGTGGTCGGCGAGGTGGCGGACGACGATGGCGCCGGCATCTTCGAGCGCGGCATCCGCGGCGGCGACGGGCTGGCCGATGTACTGCACGATGTATGCATCGTGCTGCTCGTCCGCTGCGAGCATCGCGGGCACGGCGGGCACCGCTCGACCGGGGTCGAACTCGGCGTACCGCAGGCGGATGGTGTCGCCGTCTACCGAGACGCGGTCGACGCTGCGTCCGTCGCGCGCAACCGCCGAATAGCCGACGGTGCCCGAGGCGGTCCGCTCGGTCCACGATACGAGGACGGCATCGCTCCCGGGCACCGCTACGGCGCGCAGATCGACCACGTCGGCCGGCGTGCTGCGGAAGGGGGCGCCATCAAGCGTCAGGGTCGAGATGGCGTCCTGGGACTGGACGGCGACGAGGTCGTCGCTCGCCGCGAGCGCCGCGGGAGCGCAGGCGAGCGCGAGGCCGCAGGCACTGGCGATGCGGCGGGGCGTGTGGTGGGTCCTATTCATTTCCGTGCATCTCCCCGAGGTTTTCGGGCTTTAGGTCTTGTATTCGTCCGCATCGGCCCGGCCGACGCAGGGCGGAGCGGGTGGATCTCTGCGGAATGCACAACCGTGCTCCGGGCCCGAGGCTTCCCCTTCCGAGCCATAGATACCACCGGATGCATCGTTTGCCAGCTGAAGCAGCGGGCCGGGCAACCGAAGGGCTTACGCCGGCTGCGGCCGGAGCGCTTCGGGCTTGGCGTGTCCGAATGAAAACAGAACATCGATGAGATGGCCGATCCTGGCCGCCAGGCGGGCGTTATCGGCGTGCTCGGGGGGCAGCGCCTCGCGGAGGACGGCATCGCGATCGAGTGGTTCCCCGAGGGGCAGCAGGCCCTCGGCGCGGAAGTAGGCCTCGAGGTCGGCGATCTTGGCCTTGCGGAAGCCCTTGGTGCGTTCGTCCCGCTTCGACCGCAGCTCGGTGAGCAGGGCGTCCGCGGAGCCTCCGAGTTCGGCGGCCAGGTCGGCCAGGTCCTGGGCGTACGTCTCGGAGATCGCCGGGGCGGCGGCGATGTCGGCCACGGTCAGCGGCCGGGCGCGACCCCGGCGCCAGGCGCACATGGCCCGCCGGGCCGTTCGTGCGGCGATCGCGGCGCCGGCGTGCCCGCCCGCCTCGCCCCGGACCGCCGCATCGGCGAGCGCCCCCGCCGTGCGGATGCCGCGGCGTGCGAGTTCGGCGTAGGCGTGCAGGTCGTCGCGCAGCACATAGAAGAGGTCGATCGCGGCGTCGGGCGCCCAGGGATCGAGCGGCGCGACGCCGGCGAGCCGGGCGTATTCCTCGGCCGGCAGGTCCGCGGGCGACGGGGCGGCCTTGGGTTCGGCGAGCATCGCGGGCTGGAGCGCTCGTGCGGCCTCGTCCGTGCGCACCGCGTCGAGGTCGAGCTGCGCGGCGTCGAGTTCCCGCTCGGCGGCGACGGCCAGCAGACGCCGGGCGTGGGCGGGCTCGCAGGTCAGGTAGAGGATCTGGCGGCCCGCGCCGGCGAGATCCGCCAGCAGCGCGGCGACGGCGTGGAAGCGCTCGTCGTCGGTGGTCGCGAGCGGCTCGTCGAGCACCAGGGGCAGCGGGCGGCACCCGGCGTCTCGCTCGGCGTTGATGGCGTGCGCGACGCGGAGGGCGAGCAGCACCTGCGCCCGCGTGCCGCTGGACAGTGCGGTGTCCGCGACGGCGTGCCCGGTGCGGACGTCGACTACCGCGGGCTCGCCGTCGCCTCCGGCCCGCAGGCCGTACGCCCCGCGGGTGCATCGGCGCAGCAGTCCATCGGCGTGCTCGACGATGGGGGGCAGATCGTCGCGGCCGAGCGCCGAGAGCGCGGCGTCGAGCAGCAGCCTCCGCGCGGCGCGGCCGGACTCTTCCTCCAGGAGCCGCTCGAGCGCGGTGTCGGCGTGGTCGACGGCCAGGTGCGCGTCGCGGAGCCGCTCGCTCGACCCCGCGAGGCGGATGCGCTCCTCGATGCCGCCGATGCGGCCCCGGAGTTCGTCGGCTTCGCCTGCGGCACCCTCCGCGGCCCGTAGCTCGGCGGCGAGCGCCGCGTCGTCGGCCTCGAGCAACGCTGGGTATTCACGCAGGGCGCGATCGGCGGCGTCGATCCGCGTTGCCAGTTCCGTGCGCTCGCCGTCGAGCGTGCGGGCCCGATCGCGCTCGCGGAGCCACTCGTGCAGCTGCGGCAGGGTGTCGGGCGTCAGGCCCAGTTCGTCGAGCTCGGCCGCGAGCGCCTCCTCGTCGCGCGCGGCGGCGTCGCGCGCGGCTTCGGCGGCATGCTCCGCCTCGGCGATTATCTCGGTCTCGCGTGTCCAGCGGCGCTGCCGCTCCCGTAGCTGCGCCACAGAGGCGGCGATGTCGGCGGCGGAGTTCGGCGCAGCGTCGAGCGTGCTCGCGAGCGCTGCGGTCGCCCGCTGGAGCAAGCCACCGAGTTGCTCAGACTGGTACTCGTCGGCGGCTCGAGCAGCGAGTAGTTCTTGGTGTGCCCGGTCGGCCTCCGCCGCGCGGCGTGCCGCCACGACGAGCGCGAGCGTCGATGCAAGCTCGCGATCATCGCCGGCCAGTCCCCGCAGTTCCGCCTCTGCATCGGCAAGTTCGCCGCGGGCCTGCTCGAGCGATGCACCGGTCTCGGGCTCCGTGCGGGGGCGGAGGTTCGCGGCTAGCCAGGCCATGGCGGCAAGGCCGGCTATGGCGGCGGCCATGGCGATCGCATTTCCTGCGAGCACCGCGAGCACGAGCAGTGTCGCGAGGGCGAGGCACGCTGCGCTCGCGGCCGGCCACGCGCCGGGTCGTACCCGCTGCGTGCGCGGCGATTCGGCCCCGGCGATCGCTGCGACGCGGTGGCGCGCATGGTCGACGCGCACGAGCGCATCGTCGATCTGGTCGAGGCGTTCGCTCGACATCGGTGACGCATGCGCAGCTGCATTCGGCTCACGCTCTGCGATGCGGCGGCGGGTCTCGGCGATCTGCTGCTCGAGGGCGACGGCGTCCTTGTGGTGCTCCCCCAGCAGGGCGATGGGGCCGTCCGGCACGCCGCCCTCGGGCACGCCGAGGGATTCGAGCCGCTCGCGAGCGGCCGTGGCGCGCCCGTCGGCGTCCGCGGCGGCCCGGCGATTCGCGTCGATCCGCTGGCGTCGCTCGTCGAGCCGGCGAACCTCGTCGCCGCGGACGCGGAGGGCCCCCGCGGGCAGTGCGGCGAGCTGCGCCTCGACGGCCTCCAGGCGTCGCTGCAGGCCGAGCCGCTGCTGCGCCTGCTCGATGGCCGACCGGCGGTCGGCCTTGCTGCGGGCGGCGTTGGCATCGCGGCGGAGCGTTGCAAGCTGGTCCTGCTGGTGCATCAGCTCGCGGGCCTCGCGCTGCGCATCGCGGAGGTGCTGCGCGGCCCGCCGGTGGCCGGCGATCTCGGCGCGGCCGATCTTCGGCCGCTCGGCCGCTGCGTTTCGCAGCGGCGCGAGGTCGTAGCCGCCGCGCAGCTCGCGGGCCATCGCGGCGCGGATGGAGGCGTCGGTGTCGCCGTCGGTCCACAGCGCATCGATGCCGATGGCGATGCTGCGGCCGACGTTGGCCCTTGGCATCCGCGGGGTGGCGGGCCGCCAGCCGGCGGCGACGGGCGAGATCGAGGAGGTGAACGTGGTATCGTCCTGCGCGAGCACCAGACGCGCCGCGACGGCTGCGTGCCGCTCGGGCCACATCAGCAGCCGGATGGCGCGCGCGAGCGTGGACTTGCCCGCCCCGTTGCGGCCCAGCACGACCGTGAGTGCGGGGCTGAGGCCCTCGACGGAGAACGGCCGATCGATGCCGGGGCTCGCGTCGATGTCGACGCGCTCAATCCGCATGGCCGTGAGGTCCATCGTGCTGGCCAACGAGTTCTGCGAGGAGATCCTCGGCGGCGGCCTCGAGCGCAGCGCGGGCTTCGGGCCTCGGCGCGTCGGGGGCGATGCGTTGGTGGAGGGCCGCGAGCGCATCGGCGGCGGACCGCTCGAGGTCGGCTGCGGCGCCGCTCCGGATGTCGCCGAGCAGCGACGCGAGGCCGCCGGCCACGGACGGCTCGCCCGCGAGCGCCTCGACGTCGACGGCGGGCCGCACGCGGCAGCGGACGCGATCGAGGAACACCTCCGCGGAGCCCGCGCGCCAGGGCTCGCCCAGGGACTGCGCACCCGCCGCGTCCGCGAACGCCCGCCACCAGGCACTGCGTCCAACGAGCGTGATGCGCAGGCCGACGGCTTCGGCGTTCGGCACCACGGCGACGGCGTCGGCGGCGTCCTGGTGGATGGCACGAGACAGATCGTCGGGGTCGAGCTCGGTGCAATCGAGCGAGCGGTGCAACCACGCGAGCGGCGCGATGGGGGCGTGCTCCGCGGCGACGCGCGCGCCGCATCGGAGAGTCCACGCGCCGAGCGGGCCGTGTTCGCTGGGATCCAGGCCGCAGGCGCCGCCCAGGTAGCCGACGGGCCGTGCGCGGGCGAGCCCGTCGAGATCGGGCTGGTGGATGTGGCCCAGCAGCCACGCGTCGGCGGGTGCGGCGTCGAGCTCGGCCGGCGGCACCGGCGCGTAGCGGCTGGCGTGGCCGCCAACGTCGGCGTGCAGCAGGCCGATGCGCAGGACGTTGCCCCGGGGTGGGACGCCGGCCATCGGCGAGTGATTGACGTGCGTGTCGGGAAAGCTCCAGCCGAGAATCTCGACGCCCCGGCCGACCTCCCGGCGCTCCCACGCGCCGTTGCGGCCGAGCAGGTGCAATCCCGGGATGGCGTCCGCGAGCCGGGGGAGCACGTGCGCGTCGTGGTTGCCCGCGACGGCAATCATGGGGATGCCCGCGAGCGTGTCCGCGGCGGCGGACAGCGGCCCGAGCACCTCGAAGTAGGCGGTGTCGTCGTCGACCACGTCGCCGGCGAGCAGCACTGCGTCGACGCGCTCCTCTCTCGCGAGGCGGACGATGCTCTCGAGCGCGCCGAAGGGCCCGAGCCGGCGGGACCGATCTCGGAGGGCCTCGGGCAGGCTCGCGATGGGCTTGCCCAGGTGCAGGTCGCCGACGGCCAGCAGCGTCGCCTCAGCCACGGGCTGCCCCAGCGCGTCTGCGGAGGGCGTAGGTGGCGAAGGCGGCCGCCAGCAGCACCCCGATGCCCAGCGGCAGCCACTGCTCTTCCTTGGCGATGAAGCCCGCGGCGAAGGCGGCGGCCGCCCCCGCGAGCGCGGGGACGATCACGAGCCAGGCCTTCGCGGGCAGCGGGGGCAGCCGCAGCGCGGTCGGCAGCATCGATAGCAGCACATAGGCGGGGAATAGCAGCCCGTAGGCCGAAAGGAAGACGTAGTAGAGGATCCGCCCGGGCGACATGCCGGCGGCCCACGTCGGCGACTCGGGCAGCAGGGACATCGCCACGAAGGCGGCGCCGGCTAGCAGCATGGCGACGATGAGCCCGCTGGCGTGCACCGCGGCCTCGCGGGTGTGCACGCCCATCGTAAAGGCCGACTGCACCGCGAGGTGGGCAAGCACGTAGGTGCCCGCGGCCAGCGCACCGGTCACCAGCCCGCTCGCGTAGAGCACGGTGCCGGCGATCATCGCCGCGAACGGCCCGAAGAATCCGAAGGCGAACGCGACGCGGCCGCCTGCGACGGTTGTCTCGCTGCGGGCGCGCAGGAAGGTGGCGTCGAGGTAGGGGCAGCATGCGAAGCCCAGCGCGCACGCCGGGGCGACGAAGAGCAGGTCCTCGCCGAAGAAGTCGAACGCCGGCTGGCTCCAGGACGGCTCGCCGCCCTCGATCACGAAGCCGGCCAGGAGCGCGACGCTCGCGAGCCAGACGAGCGCCGCGAGCGTCGTCAGGACCCGTCCCGTTCGTGCGATGACGCAGGCTGCCGTGCCCAGGGGCACCGCCGCCAGGATCGACCATTGGAGCGAGGTCCGGGGCGTCAGCAGGGTGAGCAGCACGAAGAGGTGGAAGGCGATCGTGACGATCGAGAACACGCGGACCATGGCCGAGTGCCGCTCGCGGAGCCGATCGGCGGCGCGGGTGTCCCGCAGCACGAAGCCCATGGCGGCTGCGCCGGCGGCGTTGGGCACGAAGAAGACGAGCAGCGCCCACCAGCCGTAGTCCAGCAGCATGAAGGCCGGCAGCACCATGCCGATGACCCAGGTCCACGAGACGGCGAGATAGAAGCCCCAGCCGAGCGGGCCGATCCATCGGCCGAGCGGCGACGATCGCGTCCGTGCGTTCGGCGTGGCGTTGGGCATCCGTGCGGCTTCGCTACTTGAGGCGTCCCTTGGTGCGCTGGTGGGCCTTGGGGGTGACGTGGAAGGTCGCCGACGCGACGCCGACGCGCTTCTCCTTGTCGGTGGGGCGGCGGATCTGCTGCACCACGTTCATCTTGATGGTGATGTTGAATTCCTTGCCGCCGGCGACCAGGGCCTCGATGTCCTCCTCGGGCTCGATGCGGTAGACCGCCGGCCCGAGGCACGGGCGGAGGAACTTGTACTCCAGGTGCTTGCAGACGACGGTGTAGTCGGCGCCGCAGACGCCGAAGATGTACGAGCCGCCGGCGATCTCGGCGTTGCCCAGCAGCGCGGCGCCGGCCATGGCGTTGTACCAGTTGCGGTTGAAGCGGCGGAAGGGCAGCACCGCCTGGAAGGTCGTCGAATCGACCATCTTCATGCGGATGCCGCTGTGGAAGGCGTAGGGCAGCCAGATCAGCGAGCACACCCGCCGCCAGAAGTTGTTGCGGGCGCTCAGGCGGCTGACGAAGGCCTCGAAGCGGACCCACAGCGACCGCTTCTTCTTGCGGGTGCGGCCGCCGCGGGCCTCACGCGTCCGGGACGGCTCGGGCCTCGGCGGCGCATCGGGGGCCTGCGGAGGACTCGCCGGCGCGTGGGGCGCGTCCTGCGTCGCGACTGCTGGGCTGTCCGCCGTGCGGGGCATGTTCGATGGTAGCAGCGGGGGCGGGAAGTCAGCCGCCCGCCGGATCGAGGCGGAACCAGCCCCTGCCATCCTCAGCGGCGGTCTTCCAGGGGTCGCCCGGCTCGTGGTCGAGCAGCAGCGTCCACCCGCGCTCGACGGCCTCGCGGAGGAACCAGCCCTTGGTCACCATGCTGGTGTAGGGCTCGACGTCGTAGGCGAGGCTGTACGCCTTGCCGACGTGCCAGGCTGTGGGCACCAGGTCGCTGGCGAACACGATGGTGCGGCCGGCGTCGTCCTCGAAGGCGACCGCCTGCTGTCCCCACGTGTGCCCGGGCACCAGGAAGACGCGCAGACCGGGGGCGATCCGGGTCGTGCGACGCTCCCAGGGCAGCGCGGGCCGCTCGTCCTTGTGGGGGACGCGGCCCGGCTCGAATGGCCTCGGCGAGTCGTGGCGGACGACCTGGCCCTCGATGGGAAGCAGGTGATCGCGGTAGTAGGTGCGGGTCATCACGGCGTCGTTATCGATCGCCGTCCGCCACTCGCGGGCCTGCACGTGGATCTTGGCGTTGGGGAAGGTCCGCCGCACGCGGAGGGCGTCGCCCGAGACGATCCGGCCGTCCTCGGCGGACCAGTGGGGCTCCTCGCCCGGGCGGACGCGGCGGGTCAGGCCGCCGGCGTGATCGAAGTGCAGGTGGCTGACGACGACGTCGTCGATCTGGTCGGGATCGCCACCAGCCTCGGTGAGCGCCGTCTCCACGGTGCGGCCGTCGAGCCCGAAGATCTCGCTCATCTTGTGGTCGAGCTTGTCGCCCGTGCCGGCCTCGACGACGATCTGCCTCGGGCGGCCCAGGGCAGGATCGTCCGCGGTGCCCACCAGCCAGAGGCAGTTGTGCTGCAGCTCGACGCGGTGGCGATCGTCGACGGGCACGTTCTTCTCCCACAGCACCCGGGGGATGATGCCGAACATGCCGCCGGCGTCCAGCAGCAGCCGGCCGGCCCGCAGCAGCGTGCAGCGGTAGGTCATGTGCGGGATCTCGCCGGGCGTATGCTGGGGCATGCCGCAGGCTAGCCCGAGCGATGCCGCGGGGGCCAACGCGCCACCGTTCGCCGTGGACCCGGTCCGCTGCATGCGGCTGGACGAACTCCGCCAGGCGAAGGCCATCGGCGACATGGCCGAAGAGGTCCGCCCGCTCAAGACCGGCGTGCTGCTGCACACGCGGGGCGTGCCCTGGATGTGCAAGGCGGTGGCGTGCGATCTGGACGAGCCGCTCACCAAGGACGACTTGCGGGAGATCGTTGCGTTCTACCGGGAGCGCGGGACGCCGCCGTGCCTGGAGCTGACGGCGTACAGCCACGAGGACACGCTGGCCCGCGCCGCGGAGGCGGGGCTGGTGCTCGCCGAGGTCGAGCACGTGATGGCGTGCCCGCTGGAGAACTGGTCGCCGCCCGGGCGTCTGGCGAGCGGTCTCGGAGGCATCTCGATCGAGATCGCCGACAAGGCCGATGCCGCCGCGATGCGGGCGCTGGCAATCGTGATGCTGTCGGGCTTCCCGGCACCCGGCAGCGAGCCCGGGGCGATGCCGTCCGAGGCGATGATCACGTCCGCCACCGACAGCTTCACGCACCCGCGTTCCACGCCGCTCGCCGCCACGCTGGACGGCGGGCTCGTCGGCGCGTCGGGCATGGAGGTGGTGACGCTCGATCCCTCAACAGCAGCCACCCCCGGCCAGCGGCCCGCGGGCGTCGTCGCGCTCTGGGGCACGACCGTGCTCGAGGACGCGCGGCGGCGGGGCGTCCAGCAGGCTCTGATTGCCGAGCGGCTACGGATCGGCCGCGAGCGGGGCTGCGAGGTCGCGATCATCGAGAGCAAGCCGGGCATCCCGACGGAGCGGAACGCGGCGCGGCTGGGATTCCAGCTGAGCTACGTCAGGCTGGTGTTGCGGGACCGGTCGCCGGAGTAGGTGCGCGCTACGGGCAGCCGGCGTCGAAGGCGTTGCTGAACCCCAGGAAATCGAACAGCGTCAGGCTTCCATCGCCGTCGAAGTCGGCCTGGCAGGGCACACGCACCGCGATCACCGCCGCCTCGCTCGCGGCGCTGCGGAAGGGGTTGGTGACGACTACGTCGTAGCTCGCGACGTCCTCGACGGTGGCGTCGATGGTGAGCGTGGGCGTGTTTGCGCCCGAGACGCCGCCGCCGTCGACGAGGTCCACGCCGTCGCGCCGCCACTGGTAGCTGAGCGGCGGGGTGCCGCTCGCGACGACGCTGAACTCGGCCACGCCCCCGCCGGCGGGCAGCAGCACAACGGGCGTCGGCTGCGTTGGGAAGGAGGGCGACGTGAAGCACGTGGCCAGCAGCACGCTCACGTTATCGCTGAAGCTGTTCCCGACGACCAGATCGTTGTCGCCGTCGCCGTCCAGGTCGCCGATCACCACGGCCGCGGGGTCGCGATCGGCGGGATAGACCACCTCGCTCCCAAACGTGCCATCGCCGTTGTTCAGCAGCACGCTGATGCCGTCGCCCTCGGGGTCAGACATCCCCGAGAAGTTTGCCGCGGCGAGGTCGATATCGCCGTCGCTATCCAGGTCGCCGATGGCCACGTCCCGGGGGAAAATGCCGACTTCGTATCGCACTTGCGCCGCGAAGGTGCCATCCCCGTTGTTCAGCAGCACGCTCACGTCGCCGCTGAACAGGTTTCCCGTGACTAGGTCGTTGTCGCCATCACCGTCCAGGTCGCCGATGACCACGGATTCGGGATTGGAGCCCGCGGCGTAGCTCACATCGGGTCCGAACGTGCCATCCCCGTTGTTGAGCAGGACGGTGACGGCGTTGTTCACCGCGGCCAGGTCGAGGTCGCCGTCGCCGTCCAGGTCGCCGATCGCGATCCGCGCAACACCAAAGCCGGTGCCGAACACCACCGGGGGCGCGAAGGTTCCGTCGCCGTTGTTCAGCAGCACGACATTCGACGCGGCCAGGTCGTTGTCGCCATCGCCATCGAGGTCGCCGATCGCCACGGCTTCGGTCGAGCCGGGCATGGCGTAGAGCACATCGGGCGCGAACGTGCCATCCCCGTTGTTGAGCAGCACGCTGAGGTTCTCGCTGGTCCGATTCGCGGTGACCACGTCGTTGGCACCGTCGCCGTCCAGGTCGCCGATCGCAACGACGATGGGCTCGTCGCCCACGCCAATGGACACCGGCGGCGCGAAGGTGCCGTCCCCGTTGTTGATCAGCACGCTGACGTTGTCGCTGGCCCGGTTCGACGCGACCACGTCGTTGACACCGTCGCCGTCCAGATCGCCGATCGCGATGTTCCGGGGGTCGTTGTCCGCGTCGTAGGACACTGGTGGCGCGAAGATGTCGCTGGGGTCGCAGTCCTGGGCCAGCGCGGCCCCGGTGGGTACGGCGAGCGGCAGGGTGAGGGCCAGCGCGGCCACGGCGGGGCAAGTCTTCGGCATTGTCGACTCCTCTCGCGAGCAGGATAACAGAGCATGCCCTTCGCTGCAATCGCGATGTGGATGGGCGGGCGTGCCCGCGTGAACGGACGCCCCGAGGGGCCGGCCGGACATGAGATCCGATCACCCTGTTGTGACCGCCGGCGTGCGTTCCGGGACGGGCGGTGCGGTTCGTGCGTCCCGCGTGCTTTGTAGATTGACGTCCCGGCGGATCCACTCGCGTGCATTCAACGCGGGAGCGACGTTGCGGACTCGTTGATGCGCAAGCGATCGCAGCGGGTTGGCCGAACGAGAGCGAGCCGCGGCGATCTGTCCGCAGATCGACACGCCTTGTTGGCGCGGCGATACTCGCGTCCCGGGCGTTAGCCCGTCAAGCGAGCGCCACAAGACAACATACTTCGGGGAGCTCTCGCGCATTGGAGTCGATGCCCTCGACGCCCCCGGCGGCGACAAGCACAACCCCCAAAATCCGCCAGCGTCTCGGTCTACCGAGGCGGCCCGCCGCACAACGCGAGCTGCAACACAGTGCCCGCCGCACAACGGGCTCAGCGGCCCTCACCCCGCCATGAACTCCACCATGTCCACGCAGCGTGCCGCGTAGCCGGCCTCGTTGTCGTACCAGCTGAGCACCTTGAAGAAGCGGTCGCTCAGCTCGATGCCCGCCGTGGCGTCGTAGATGCTGCTGTGGTGGTCGCCGATGAAGTCGCTCGAGACGACCGGGGCCTCGGTGTAGGCCAGCACGCCTTCCATCGGGCCCTCGGCGGCGGCCTTCATGGCGGCGTTGATCTCCGCGAGGCTCGTGGCTTTGGCGGGGCGGAAGGTCAGGTCCACGCAGCTCACGTCGGCGGTGGGGACCCGGTAGGCCAGGCCCGTGAGCTTGCCCTTGAGCTGCGGCAGGCACAGGCCGACGGCCTTGGCGGCGCCGGTGCTCGCGGGGATGATGTTCATGTAGCCGTTGCGGCCGCCGCGGAGGTCCTTCTTGGAGGGGCCGTCCTGCGTGGGCTGGGTGGCGGTGACGGCGTGGATGGTCGCCATCAGGCCTTCTTCGAGGCCGAAGGCATCGTCGATGACCTTGGCGATGGGCGCCAGGCAGTTGGTCGTGCAGCTGGCGTTGCTGACGACGGTGTGCTGCGTCGGGTCGTACCGCTCGTGGTTCACCTTGTAGCAGAGCGTGGGTACCTCGTCGGGCGTCTTGGTGGGCGCGCTGATGAGCACCCGCTTGGCGCCGCCCCGCAGGTGCTTGGCGGCGTCCCCACCCGTGGTGAATAGGCCCGTGGACTCGATGACGACGTCCACGCCGTGGTCGCCCCACTGGATGGCCGCGGGGTCGCGCTCCTCGAAGACGTGCGTGGTCGTCGTGCCCGCGGCGCCGGCGGCGGTGATGGTCGTGCCCTCGTGCCGCACGTCCACGGGCTCGCCCTTGTGGCGGAAGCGGCCGTGCATGGTGTCGTGCTGCAGCAGGTAGGCCAGGTTCTCCGGCGGCACCAGGTCGTTGATGGCGGCGACGGTGACGCCCGGGTGCTCGCTGGCGATGCGGTATACCAGCCGCCCGATGCGTCCAAACCCATTGATGCCAAGGCGGATGGCCATAGCGTGAACCCCTCACGAAAGAAGGTGGCGCCGGGGCTCGGTGCCGCCTGCGGCCGGTGCGAATCAGCAACGAGCGGCATGATAGGTGGGGGGTTCGCAGTGGGGCCCATGGGAGGCCGGACGGGCCCGGTTCGCTATGGTCAGGCCGCCCATCGGGATGCCCACGCTGCAATCAGGGGGAGCCGGAGTCGTGACAGAGGCGAAGATCTGCGTCGTCTGCGGGGCCGACTGCGCCGGCCGTCCGCGCATGAAGAACTCCAAGGGCCAGTACGCGTGCCAGGCCTGCGTGCAGGCCCGGAAGCGCCCCCGGAAGGCGGCCAGGCCCGCGGCGCCTGCGGCCGAGATCGCAATCGCCCAGGACGACGCCCCGGCCGCCGGTGATGACGGCGGCTTGGGCATGGACCAGTTCCTCGGCGACATCACGCCCGCCGATCCGAATCCCTGCCCCAAGTGCGGCACGTCGCGGGCGGCCAACGCCGTCGTGTGCATGCACTGCGGGTTCGATTCGGCCACCGGCCGATCGATCAGCACGAAGGTGATCAAGGAGAAGGCGAAGAAGGTGCGCAGCGCGCCCCGGATGTCGAGCGGGACGGTCTTTGTGGCGTTCGTCGTGGGGATGCTCGTCTTGCTCCCGGGGTTGGCGTTGACATCGCGAGAGGGAGCGATAATCGCCGCCCTCATCACCGTCCTCTGGGGCCTCATTGCATATGTCTACATGGTCGGGGCGGCGTTCCGCGACGGCGACGGGTTCTGGGGCATTCTCGGCGTGCTGTTCTGGGTGCCGATCGCCGGACAGTTCTGCGTGCTGGCGTTCGTGTTGTACTACTGCACCATCGGAAGCCACCGCGGGATTCGGAAGCTGAACTACTGGGCTTCCGTCGTCGCCCAGCTGATCGTCTTCGGCATCCTCTTTGCGAGTAACCCGGACCTTCTCCCGGGGGCCGACTCCTAGTGACGCCGCCCCGTGTGTACGCGGGGGCGAGCAGGCACTGGTGGATTCGGGCACGAGGCGGACGTGTGCCAGCAGCACCTCCGCGTCTCCGTGCCATTCCGCGACGCCATATGCTGGCCCATGGCTACACGCGACAGCACGCCCGACGCAAGCCAGGACATCGAGAGCGCCCTTCAGGAGACGCGGGTGTTCCAGCCGCCGGCGGCCGATGCGATCGGCATGCCGCACTGGCACGTCGAGGGCCTCGAGGCCTACCGCACCGAGCACGATCGCTCGATCCGCGACCCGGACGGCTACTGGGGCGGCGTGGCCGAGCGGCTGCGGTGGATGCGGCCGTTCCCGGCGGTGCTCGAGGGGCATTTCCCCGAGCCGACGTGGTTCGCCGGCGGCCGGCTGAACGCCTGCGACAACTGCGTGGATCGATTCGTCGACGACGGCCACGGCGACGAGGTGGCCATCCTCTGGGAGGGTGAGCCGATTGCGGGCGACGGCCGGCCCGAGGTCCGCCGGCTGACGTATCGCGATCTGCAGCGCGAGACCGCGCGCTTCGCAAACGCGCTCAAGAAGCTGGGCGCGACCAAGGGTGACGTGGTCACGATCTACATGGGCATGGTGCCCGAGCTGGCGATCGCCATGCTCGCGTGCGCCCGCATCGGCTGCCCGCACTCGGTGATCTTCGGCGGATTCAGCAGCCAGGCCATCGCGGATCGCGTGGCCGACGCGAATTCGAAGGTCGTCGTCACCTGCGACGGCGCCTGGCGGCGGGGCAGCGTGGTGCCGCTCAAGGACAACGTGGACCAGGCGATGGCGATGCTGCCGGAGGCCGACCGCTCGGTCGTCGTGCTCCGCCGGTGCGGCAACGACGTAGCGATGCAGGACGGCCGCGACCACGACTGGGCGGAACTGGTCTCGGCGGCCTCCGACGACTGCCCCTGCGAGCCCATGGACGCCGAGGACATGCTGTTCTTGCTGTACACCAGCGGCTCGACGGGCAAGCCCAAGGGCATCGTGCATTCGACCGCGGGCTACCTGCTCTACGCGGCGCACACCGCCAGGCTGACCTTCAACCTCGTGCCCGGGGCCGGCCAGGTGTTCTGGTGCACCGCCGACTGCGGCTGGATCACGGGCCACAGCTACATCGTCTACGGCATCCTGCCCAACCGCGTGCCCACGCTGATGTACGAGGGCGGGCCCAACTACCCGGCCGAGGATCGCTTCTGGGCGATGGTCGATCGCCACAAGGTCACGCAGTTCTACACGGCGCCGACGGCCATCCGCGCATTCATGAAGTGGGGCGACGAGCACCCCGCGAAGCACGACCTGTCCTCTCTCAAGATCCTCGGCACCGTGGGCGAGCCCATCAATCCCGAGGCGTGGATGTGGTACCACACGCGGATCGGCCGGGGGCAGTGCGTCATCGTGGATACGTACTGGCAGACCGAGACGGGCGGGCACGTGATCACGCCGCTGCCCGGCGTCACGCCCACCAAGCCCGGCTCGTGCACGCTGCCAGCCTTCGGCATCGACGCGGCGGTGGTGCAGCCCGATGGCGGCGAGTGCCGCGCGAACGCCGGCGGGCTCATGGTCATCCGCAGGCCCTGGCCCGGCATGCTCCGCGGCGTCTTCGGCGACCGTGACCGTTTCCTTGAGACCTACTTCTCGACGGTCGTTCGCGATGGCGTGCCCTACTACACCGCGGGCGACGGCGCCCGGCGGGACGAGGACGGCTACTTCTGGATCATGGGCCGCATCGACGATGTCATCAACGTGAGCGGGCACCGCCTGGGCACCATGGAGGTCGAGAGCGCGCTGGTGGCGCACGACGCGGTCGTCGAGGCGGCGGTCGTCGGCGTACCCCACGAGATCAAGGGCACCGGCATCGCCGCGTTCGTGACGCTGGGCGGCGGCTGCAAGCCCGGCGACGAGCTGCAGGCTGCCCTTCGCGCGCACGTGGCCGAGGTCATCGGCCCGATCGCCAGGCCCGACCAGATCCGCTTCGCCGAGGCGCTGCCCAAGACCCGCAGCGGCAAGATCATGCGGCGGCTGCTGCGGGACATCGCCGCCGGCGTCGAGCAGATCAGCCAGGACACCTCGACGCTCGAGGACTACGGCGTGCTGGCGAGGCTCCGCGAATCGTCCGAGAGTTGAAGCTGGTTACAGCACGCCCGCGTCGACGAGCTGCTCGAACATCTCGGTGAGCGTGTCCTCGAGCGGACGATACTCGATGCCTAGTTCCCGCCGGCTCTTAGCGTTTTCGCCCCGCCATGGGTAGCCCACGTTCCGGGCGATCGCGCGGCGGGTCAGGCGTCCATCGGCTACGGGGCCCACGAGCCACACCAGCCAGCGCGGCAGCGACCGCGATGGGATCGGATGGTCGCTGCCGAAGTGCGCGCGGAGGATGTCGGCGATCTGCCGCAGTCCCGAGTCGTGCCCGCTGACGATGTGCCGGCCGCGGGCATCGGGCCTCGTCGCGGCGGCCAGGTGCGCGTCGGCCACGTCCCGCACGTCGACTACGCCCATGCCCATGTCGGGCACGCCGATCCGCAGCGTGCCGTCGCCCATGTGCGTCAGGAAGGCGATCGACTCGGCTCCCGCGTGCGGATTCGTGGCCGGCCCGAGCACGAAGGACGGGTTGATCGCGACCAGCCGCCAGCGGTCCTGCTCGCCGGCGATCCGCCAGGCCTCTCGCTCGGCCAGCGTCTTGGAGTACGAGTACGGCTGGTGGTCGAGCGACGAGGTCGTGTTCCAGTCGTCCTCGGTGAACACGCCGCCGGCGGCGTCCCGCAGGTCGATGTTGTCGCCGTAGATCGCGGCGCAGCTGCTCGTCAGCACGATCCGATCGACGGTCGGCGTGGCATCGGCCTGGGCGAGCACGCTGCGGGTGCCCTCGACCGCGGGATCGACGAGGTCCCGCTTGGGATCGTCGACGCCCAGGAAGAACGGCGACGCGGCATGGAACACGACGCCGCAGCCCGCCATCGCGTCGGCGTAGCTGCCCGGCTCGAGCAGGTCGGCGGCGAAGTAGCGGATGGAGCCGGGCAGTTCGCGTGCCATGGCGTCCAGGTGGGCCCGCTTGTCCGCGTTTGCGGGGTCTCGGACCGCGGCGTGCACGGTCGCGCCGCGCTCGAGCAGGCGCCGCACGATCCAGCCGGCGACGTAGCCCGTCGCGCCGGTCACCAGGGCGGGTCGATCGAGGATGGCGTGGTCCATGTGCGGGGCGGCCTCCGGCGCGGCAGCGCCGCCGAGGCTAGTCCGGCACGATCTGCCGCAGCAGCATGCCGTAGAGCCGCTCGCGCTGGTCGCCGTCGAGGGCGCGGTAGATCTCGAGCATGGTCCCGCGGCGTTCGGCAGGCGTGGCCCGCAGCCGCGTACGCTCGATGTGGTCCAGCACGATGCCGCGGATCTCGGCCCGCTGCTCGGCGGTCGGCTCGACGGCCTCGTAGATGCCCTCGAGCAGCTCGCGGTAGCGGCGCAGCGAGGCGTCGTAGGCCTCGCGTATCTCACGCTGGAAGAGCTCGAAGGCCATCTGCCCGCGGACGCGCTCGCGGAGTTCGGCATCGCCGGCGCGCTCGGGCCCCAGCCGCTCGGCCAGGAGCACCTGCCAGTATTCGCTGACGACGCGCTCGAGCTGTACGCCGCGGTTCCCGGGCAGGACGGCCCGCAGCTCGTCGAGCAGCGGCGTATGCGGGCGACCGGCCTCGAAGCGGTCCCATATCGCCGCGAGCTCCAGCCGGGCGGCGTCGCTCTCGCCGGCGGCGATCAGATCGGTGATGGCCCGCACCGCGTCGAGCTCGTCGACGAGCAGCGTGACCATGCGCGCGGACCGCTCGGCCACGACCTCGCGTACGCGGGCGCGGCTCGCCTCGTCGAGGTCCAGCGCCAGCGCCGCGGCGATCTCCGGGCGGCCCTCAACGCGCTCGAGCCCGCCGTCCATGCCCCGCTGCACGATGGTCGGCGGCGCGTCGACATCCGGCCCGCGGAGCACGTCGATGGGCCGATCCTGCGCCGCGGTCGCCGCCGCGAACGCCGCAACGCACAGCATCCCGATCCGCGTCATGGGTTGGCCTCCGGCTGATCGCCCTCGCGATCGGTGCATTCTTGGGTCGCAGGAGTCGCGCGTTCCACCGGGCCATCCAGCCCGCGGCGTGCCCCGCCGACGGCGCGTCAACGATGTCGCATGACCACGACCGACCGCGAGACGCTCGAGGCCGCACTCCGCCGCGCCGCCGACGCCACCGGGCTCGGCCCGGCGCTCGAGCGGGCCGGCGGGCTCGCCGACGCCTGCCGCGAGGCCGGCGGCCGGGTGGGCGATCCGGCGTGGGACGGTGTGTCCCGCACCATCGAGTCCATGCCCCTGGACGAGCTCGCCGCGATCCTCCGCGTCGTCACGGCTCGCTTCCACCTGCTCAATAAGGCCGAGCAGCTCAACATCATCCGCGTCAACCGCGAGCGAGCCCGAGCAGCAAACCCCGCGAGCCCCAGGCCCGAATCGATCGAGTCCGCGATCGCGGCGTTGCGCGATCGCGGGCTGGACGCCACGGGAGTGGCGGGGCTCTTCGGTCGGCTGGACATCCAGCCCACGCTGACGGCGCACCCGACCGAGGCTCGGCGGCGGACCATCCTGGATACGCAGACCGAGATCGCTCGCCTCACCATCGAGCTGGACCGCCCGGACGCCTCGCCGCTGGAACTGGATCGCGACCGCGCCGCCCTCGACGCCGCCATCGCCACGCTGCTGGTCACCGACAACGTGCGATCGCAGCGGCTCGGTGTAGCCGATGAGGTCCGCAACGGCATCTACTTCCTGGCGCACACCATCTGGAGCACCGTGCCCGAGCTGTTCCGCGACGCATCGTGGTCGGCCGATCGCGTGCTGGGCGGCGGCGCGGCTGCATCCGAGCTGCCCGCCATGCTCCGCTACCGCACGTGGATCGGAGGGGACCGCGACGGCAACCCGAGCGTCACGGCCGGGGTTACGCGGGACGCGATCGCCCAGCTCCGTGCCGCGGCGCGCGAGCGGTGGGATGCCGAGCTGGACGGCCTGCATTCCGCGCTGTCGGCCTCGTCCCGCCGCGTGGATTTCGGCGATGACCTGCGGCGTGCGCTCGAGGCCGATGCACGGTGGAATCCCACGGACGACGACCCCGCGCAGCGGACGCACGAGCCGCTGCGGGGCCGGGTGCTGCAGATCCGCGAGCGCGTACGTCGCGACGACGGCTACCGGGGCGAGGACCTGCTCGCCGACCTCTCGGGGCTCCGCGACGCGATGCGGCATGCCGGCTTGGGCGATGCGGCCAACGCGGGCCCGCTCGCCGATGCCATCGTGCGGGCCCGCGTCTTCGGCCTGCACCTGGCCACGCTCGACGTCCGCCAGCACGCGGGCGTGCACGAGGCCGCGCTGGCCGAGATCCTGGCTCTCGCGGGAGTCGCCGATGGCTACGCGAGCCTCGACGAGGCCGCTCGTCTCGAGCTGCTCGAGCGGGAGCTGTCCACCGCTCGTCCGCTGCTGCCCAGGGACGTCGCGCTGTCGGACGCGTCCGGGGAGCTGCTGGCGACCATGGCCGTCGTGCGGGACGAGGTCGAGCGTGATCCCCACGCCGTGCGCTGCTGGATCATCTCGATGACCTCCCGCGTCAGCGACGTTCTGGGCCTGCTGCTGCTCATGAAAGAGGCGGGCCTGACCGAGATCCAGCCCGTGCCGTTGTTCGAGACCGTCGACGACCTCGAACGCGCGCCGGTGCTCATGGGTGAGCTGCTCGGCAACGCTGCGTACCGCCGGCATCTCGACGCCCTCGCCGCGGGCGGCCCGCCCGAGCAGGAGGTCATGCTGGGCTACTCGGATTCCAACAAGGACGGCGGCTTCCTGATGGCCAACGTGGCGTTGCACGTTGCGCAGCGCAAGATCGCCGAGGTGTTCGCGGAGCACGGCGTGGGGCTTCGGTACTTCCACGGGCGGGGCGGCACCATCGGCCGCGGCGGCGGACGCGCCGGGCGCGCGATGCTCGCGGCGCCCCCCTCGGCCCGCAGCGGACGGCTGCGATTTACCGAGCAGGGCGAGGTCATCACCTTCCGCTACACGATGCCCGGCATGGCGCGGCGGCACCTCGAGCAGATCGTGCACGCCGCCCTGCTGGCCGAGGCGAGCGACGAGGCGCAGCCGAGCGGCGGAGACGCGCCCCGCGAGACCGAGGCGCTGCTCGTCCGCCTCGCAATGCAATCACGGGAGGCCTATCGGAGCCTCATCGACGACGAGGCGTTCTGGCCGTGGTTCGTGGCGGCGAGCCCGGTCGAGCACATCGGCGACCTGCCCATCGCGTCCAGGCCCGTGTCGCGGGCCAGCGGCAAGGCCCTCACGTTCCAGCGGATCCGCGCCATTCCGTGGGGCTTCTCGTGGATCCAGATGCGGGCGCTCGCGCCCGGGTGGTACGGGCTGGGCGCCGCCTTCGAGTCCGCGGGCCAGGACGAGCGCGGCCGCATCCGCGATCTGCTCGGCCGGCGGCCCTTCCTCGCGACGGTGCTCGAGAACGCCGCCCAGGAGCTCGCCCGCGCCCGCATGGCGATCTTCGACCGCTACGCCCAACAGGCCGAGGGCGGGGAGGACATTTTCGAGCGCGTGCAGGCCGAGCACGATCGCAGCACGCGGGCGGTGCTGGACCTCCTGGGCCGCGACGATCTCATGGCGCACGCCCGCGTGGTCGGCGCCTCGATCGACGACCGCAACCCGTGGACGGACGTGCTCAATCTCATCCAGATCGAGCTGCTCCGCCGCTGGAAGAGCGCCGGCAACGGGCAGCAGGATGCGCTCCGCCGGCCGCTCCAGGCGGCGATCAACGGCATCGCCGCGGCGATGCAGTCGACGGGGTGACCACGCCGCGCGTGGGCCGCTAGAGCAGCTTGTCCATCATCAGGCTCGCCAGCGTGAGCACCAGCAGGAAGCCGCACATGTCGGTCACGGTGGTGAGGATGGGCCCCGAGGCCAGGGCGGGGTCCTTCTTGATGGCCTTGAGCAGGATGGGCACCAGCCCGCCGACGCTCAGCGCGATGAGCGTGTTGAGCGTCAACGCCGAGCCCACGACCGCGCCGAACCAGATGTTGCCGGCGTAGATGCTCCCGCCGATCATCAGCAGCAGCCCCAGTCCCAGGCCGTTGATGACGCCGACCGAGAGCTCCTTGCGCCACACGCGGAGGGCGTCGCGGGGCTTGATGAGGCCCAGCGTCAGCTCCCGCATGCTCACCGCGACGGCCTGGTTGCCCGAGCAGCCGCTCATGTCGCTGATGATGGGCATGAAGACCGCCAGCGCGATGACGGCCTCGAGGGTGGCCTCGTTGAGCGCGATCACCGCCGCCGCGAAGCTGTTGAGCACGATATTGATGCTCAGCCAGGCAAAGCGACGCCGGGCCCGCAGCAGCGTCGGCATGCTGCGGAGTTCCTCGCCGCCGATGATGCCCTGGCTCTTGCGGTAGTCGCTCTCGCTCCTCTCGGCCAGCGCCTCCTCGACGCGGCTGCGCTGCACCACGCCCACCAGCCGGTCGTCGGTGTCGACGGCGGGCACGCCGAAGAAGCCGTGGTCGTCGAAGAGCGATTCCAGGTCGTCCAGCGTCTCGTCGACCGACACGCGGATGGGGTCGGGGATCATGATCTCGGCGATGCGGCGGCTCCAGGGTGCGAGCAGCAGGTCGCGGAGCCGCAGCACGCCGCGGAGGCGGCCCGCCGCGTCGGTGACGAAGGCGTACTGCACGTCGTACGCGCGGTACCGCTCGGCGTTGGCCCGCATGTCCTCGACGACATCGCCCACGCTGCGGTCGTCGGCGTAGGACAGCACCTCGGTTACCAGCAGGCCGCCGGCGGTCTCGGGGTCGTACCCCGACAGCGCCCGAGCCTCGTTGGCGATGGCCTCGGGCAGGGCGTCCAGCACGCTCTCGGCCTGGTCCTCGGAGAGTTCCTGGACCAGGTCGGCCCGCTCGGCGCTGGGCAGCCGCTCGAGCAACTGGGCGGCGGCCCCCGGGTCGATCCGCTCGAGCGTGGCGGCGATGGCCGCGTCGGGCAGCGTCTCGAGCAGGTGGGCCGCGTCGCCCGGCTCGATGCAGGTCACGAGCCGATCGAGCCGCTCCTTGCCGAGTTGATCCAGGATCCGGGGCCGATCCTCGGCCGGCAGCCTGTCGACGGCCTCCTGGATCGCCTCAACATCGACGCGGTCGATCGCGTCGGAGAGCGCCCGGGCGGCCGCGTCGTCGGCGACGGGCGGCGGGGCCTGGGAGTCGGATTCGATGGTCGGCATGGTGGCTCCGGTCTCGGGCGTAGTCATTCCGCGGCGGTGCGTCCTGGTGGAATGTCATAGCCCGCCGACGAGAGGAGGCAAAGGATGCTGCCCCGCCCACCGCTCGCCCACCGGAGGTCCCGATGCGTCTGATGCTCTTCACCGACACGCTGGGCGATACCAACGGCGTCAGCCGCTTCATCCAGAACATCGGCCACGAGTCGCTCCGCTCCGGGCGCGACATGCTCGTTGCGACCTCGACGCGCTTCGAGGTGCCGCCGGAGGCGTGCTTCTTCAATCCGCCGCCGGCGTGGGCCATGCGGATGCCCCGCTACCCGCAGCTCGACCTGGTCCGCCCGCCGAAGCGGGCCATGCTGGCTCGGGCCGACGAGTTCGCCCCCGACGTGGTCCACGTCTCGACGCCCGGCCCCGTCGGGCTGCTGGGCCGCCGCTACGCGCTGCGGCGCGGGCTGCCGCTCGCGGGGGTCTACCACACCGACTTTCCCGCCTACGTCGAGACGCTCGCCGGCGGCCGCGCCGCTCGCGGGCTCGCGGCTCGGTTCATGGCGTGGTTCTACAGGCCCTTCGGGCTGATCCTCTCTCGGAGCGAGGAGTACATGCGTTCGCTCGAGGCCCTGGGCCTCGAATGCCGCGTCATGGAGAAGCTCGCGCCCGGCATTGCGCTGGAGGACTTCGATGCCTCGCTCCGCGACCCGAGCACCTGGGACGCGCACGGCCTGCCGCCCGGCTCGGTTCGCGTGCTCTACGTCGGCCGCATCAGCAAGGAGAAGAACCTGCCGATGCTCGTCGATGCGTGGCCCGCGATCCGGGAGCGCGCCGAGCGGGGCGGCGTCGATGCCCGCCTCGTGGTCGTGGGCCTCGGCCCGTACGCCGGCGAGATGGAGGACGAGCTTGCGCCCCACGGCGCGGTGTTCCTGGGCGAGAAGCGAGGCCGGGAGCTTGCGACGCTCTACGCGTCGGCCGACCTGTTCGTGTTCCCCTCCCGCACCGACACGCTGGGCCAGGTCGTGCTCGAGAGCCAGTCCGCCGGCATCCCGGTGGTCGTGGGGGATGAGGGCGGTCCGAAGGAGGTGGTCGACGACGGCCGCACGGGCCTGGTGCTGCCCGCGGGCGATCCCGGGGCCTGGATCGAGGCGATCGCGCGGCTGTGCATCGACCACGACCGCCGACGGGCGATGGGTGCGGCTGCGACGCCGTGGTCGCAGCAGTTCTCGATCGCCGCCAGCTTCGATCGCTTCTGGGCCAGCCACGAGGGGCTGCTGCGGCCCGCCGTCGCCAGTGCTGCCTCGTCGGCGGCGGGCTAGGGCCCGGGCTCGTAGCGGAGCAGGCGGTCCACGGTGTTGCCCTCGCCGGCGACGGCCACCCGCGGGCGGTGCCGGCGGTATTCGCCGTCGTCCATGAGCGCGTAGTGCATGATGATGAGGCGGTCGCCGGGCGTCACCAGGGCCGCCGCCGCCCCGTTGACCTCGATCTGCCCGGGCCCGCCCAGGAAGACGTAGGTCTCGAATCGCTCGCCGTTGGCGGTGTTGGCCACCTCGATGGCGTCGCTGGCCCGCATCCCGACGGCCCGCAAGAGCCGGCGATCGATGGTCAGCGAGCCCACGTAGTCCGGCCGCGCCGCTGTCACGGTCGCCAGGTGGATCTTGCTGTGCAGGACCTTGCGGAGCATGGGAAGCCGCAAGCGTAGTGACGCCGCGGCCCTGGGTCGGCAATAGTGTGCTGGGCCCAGCGTTGACCCGCTGCAGGCGACCGGCGGCCGGGGCCGCGGGTGGAGTCCATGCCACGACACCCCAAGGGGGACTGACCCATGCTGAGGCGCTCCGCGATTCGCACCCTGATCGGTCCGGCCGGCATCGCAATCGCCGTGCTGCTCTTGGCGCCCGGGACCGCTCACGCCCAGTTCTTCGGCGGCGGCGACCAGGGCCCGCAGGTTACCCGCGAGCGGCTCGCCCAGTACGGCGACCTGCTGGGACTCGACGCCGACCAGCGCGAGATCCTGGGCGTGCTCCACGAGGAGTACATCGATGGCGTGCAGTCGGCCGTCGACGGCATGCGCGAGGCGATGCAGCGGGCCCGCGACGAATTCGAGGAGACCCGCGACCGATCGGCCTGGGAGGGCGTTCGCGAGCTCCGCGAGTCGACGACCGAGCGCGTCCGCGTCTCAGAGGAGCAGTTCATGGCCGACATGCAGGCCGTGCTCACGCCCGAACAGGAGGCCGCCTGGCCCCGCGTCGAGCGGGCCCATCGCCGCGCGACGACGCTGCCCCGCGGGCTGATGTCGGGCGAGCGGGTGGACCTGTTCGCCATCGTTCGCGATATGGACCTGTCCGAGGGGGCCGCGAGCGACGTCGACGCGGTGCTGGCCGAATACGAGCTGGCCCTCGATCGCGCGCTCGTGCAGCGCAACGCGGCCTACGAGCAGGGCGCCGAGCTGTTCCGCGAGCGGCGCTTCGACGAGCTGCAGAGCTTCGTGGAGGACGCCCGCGGCGACAGCGAGCGTGTCCGCGACACGCACCGGTCCTTCGCCCGGCGGATCGAGGGCTTCCTGGCCCCCGAGCAGGCCGATGCCTTCACCGCCGCCGTGGAGCGCGCCAGCTTCCCGACGGTGTACCGCCCCACGCGGGCGTCCCGCGCAATCGAGGCGGCCGCAGCCCTCGAGGGGCTCACGCCCGATCAGCGCGAGCAGGTCCAGGCCGTCGCCGACGTGACCACCCGGCGTATGTCGGAGGTCAACGGCCGGCTCGCCCGGGCCATCCAGTCCGCCGAGGAGAGCATGACCCTCCGCGATTTCATCGGCCGCGCCCGCGGCGGCGATCGCGGCGGGGACGACGCCACTCGCGAGCTATTCGTCGAGCGCCGCGACATCGGCGAGCGGGCCATCGAGCAGCTCCGCTCCATCCTCGACGAGACCCAGATCGCCGCCGTGGAGGAGGCCGCGGGGCCCGAGGCCCGGGAGCGCGGCGGCCGGGGCGATCGCGGACGGCGGGGCCGCGGGGGCGACGCCCGCAGGCGATTCTGAGGCCCGATTTGCAGCAAAGAGGGTTTTTCGCGCCCGCCGGGACGACCGCTCGGACCGGGCGCATCTTCGGGATTGTCGCCATCCGCGGGCGGCCATCCCGGAGACCGACCATGCTGCGCGCCGCCGCCATCGTCGCACTCGCCTGCACGCTGCTCCCACCCCTGGCTTTGGCCCAGGAACGCTCGGTGGTCATGACCCGCGGCGTAAGCATGGGGGGCGCGGGCCCCTCGCGGCTCTCGCTGGAGTCCGTCGAGCGATACGCGGGCTACCTCGAGCTGGACGAGACCCAGCGCGACATCGCCCGCACGCTCTTCGAGGATTTCCGCTCGGGCCGCGTCGCGGCCGACGACGCCTTCCGTGCGGCCATCGAGCGCGTCCGCGAGGACATGGACGAGGGCCAGATCGAACACCTGCTGGGACGCATGGCCGAGGTGAGCGACGCGCGGGCGAGCGCCATCAACGAACTCGAGTCCATGCTCCTGGGCGATCTGCGGGCGATGCTCACGCCCGAGCAGGACGAACGCTGGCCCCGCGTCGAGCGCCGCTACCGGCGGGACAAGTCGCTGGGCGAGGCGTCGCGTGCGCTCGCCCGCGTGGACATCGAGGACCTGCTGCACGAGGTGCACCCTGATGCTGCGGGCGACTCCGACGCGGCCGAGATCCTCCGCCAATGGGAGTTGCGGGTCGATGCCGCCTTGCAGGAGCGAGCCCGCCGCGCGGAGGCCATCGAGGAGCCCGAGGGCGACATGCTGATCATGCTGGCCGTCGACGACGGGGCCGACGATCCCTTCGCGCAGCTCCGGGCGATCGATGCCCGCATCGAGGCGTCGGGCGAGTCCACGCTGCGGGCCCTGGCGGGCGTGCTGGGCGACGAGCCCGCCGCCGCGCTGCGGACCGCCTGGCTGGAGCGCGGCTTCCCGCGGGTGTACCGGCCGACCTCCGCGGAGCGCCGGCTGGAGGCCGCCCTGGCGATCGAGGACCTCGACGACGCCCAGCGGTCCGACCTGGTCGCGCTCCGCGATCGGCACGTGCACGAGGCCGACGCCATCCGGGCCACCTGGGTCGCCGGCGAGCGGGAGGAGGAGGCGGAGAGCACCATGCCGCCCGGCGTTCAGATCCACTTCGTGGGCGAAGGCGAGGAGGAGACCGCCCGGAGTCGCGCGGGGGATTCGCTGGCCGGCCTCGATCGGCGGATCGAGGATCGGCTCGCGGCGATCCTGTCCGCCGCGCAGCTCGAGGGGCTGCCGGCTGCCGACAACGAGCCCGCTCCGGGGGTATTCGTGCCGCAGATTTCGGGGTCGAGGGGCGTCCGGATCGGCGGGTAAGCTGTTAGACTGGGACGGGTTACCGAACGCACGCCCGATCGCGGACGTGCAACGGGATGCCGCCGGAGCGGAATACGCACCCGTGCGGCCCAGCATTCGCCGGCCGCGGCATCGGGGGATATATGAGAATTCAATTGCAGAAGACGTGGCGCGATCGTGGCCTCGCGTGCCGGCGGTCGTCGTGTGGTTTCATGCTGGGGCTGGCCGCCCTGGCGGTCGGGCTGGTCTTGGCCGCGGCGAGCCCGGCCCGAGCCCAGTTCGGCATGGGCATGGGCGGCGACGCCAGCGAGTTCATGGACTACGCCATCTCGCGGGATGCCGCCAGCGGCTACGGCGAGTTGATGCGCTTCGACGGCGACCAGCGGAGCACCATGATGATGCTCCACGAGGGCTATCTCGACGAGTACAAGCAGATGGTCGACACCATCAGCGAGGCGATGCGGCAGATCCAGGACGAGATGCAAGAAACGCGGGACTGGGAGGCGTCCATGCCCGCGATCGGCAAGATCATGCTCGCGTTCATGGACCGGGCCGACACGCTCGAGAGCGACTTCATGGCCGACCTGAAGATGCTGGCCTTCGAGCCTGCGCAGGAAGAGGCATTCGTCCGCGTCGAGCGGGCGCGGCGGCGGGAGGTGGCCTCCCAGATGGGCACCATCAGCGGCGCGGGCATCGACCTGTACGCGATCCGCAAGCAGTCCGAGGTCGATGACAACGAGGCCGTTTCCGCGGCGCTGCAGAGCTACGAGACCGAGATCGACGGCGTCAACAAGCGGTTCATCGACCTTATGCTCGGCACCAGCCGCACCCAACTCGAGAAGATGGCCGACCCCGACGAGGACCTGTGGGGCGGGGCCATGATGGAGACCTGGCAGGAGCAGATGGCCACGATGCGGGAGCTTGGCCTGCAAGCCAAGGGCATCAACGAGCGTTTTGCCCGGCAGGTCAAGCTGGCGCTGCCGCCCGAACAGCAGCCGATCTGGGACCTGGAGGTCAAGCGGCGGACCTGGCCGCAGGTCTACCGCGAGAGCAGCGCGGAGCGATTGATGGACGCCGCGGGGAAGTTCGACGACCTAGACACCGCCCAGCGGGAGGGCCTCGAGGCCCTGCGGCAGGCATACGCCCGCGAGGCGGCGCCCGTCAACCAGCGGTGGTCCGAGGCCATCGACGAGCAGCAGTCCGGCGAGGACACCTGGTTCGGCTGGGGCGGCGACGACACGAAGACGACCGAGGCCGCGGCCGACCGCAAGTCCATCGACGAGCGATTCGAGCAGCGACTCCGCGACCTGCTCACGCCCGAGCAGGCCGAGCGGCTGCCCAAGTCCGCCTCGTCGGGTTTCGACGCCGACGCGGTGATCCGCCAGTTCGGCGGGGGAGGTTGACCCAGTTGGAGCCATCGGCGGTGGCAGGGGAGACGCGCGCCGCGGCGCCGGCCAACGGCCAGCCGCCGGCGCGCGGTGACGCCGCGTCGGGCGCGAGTGGATCGCCCGTCGCGAACGGCGCGGCCGGTGCGCCCCCGGATCCGCCCGCGATGCTCACCGAGCCACCATCGGTCGAGCCGTCGATTGCGCGGTTGCTATCGGGCGACGACGTCGCGCGGCTGCACGCGGCACCGGTGGGCGAGCGGCAGGGCCGCCTCGTGCTGGCAATGCTCGACCCGAGCGACTGGGCGTCGGCCGACGAGGCCTCGATGCTCGCCGGCAGGCCCGTCGCGCCCGTGGCGATCGCCGAGCCGGCCTTCCGCGCACTCGTGCAGCGGGAGTACGGCACGACCGCCGCCGCGATGGCGGCCAACCTCGGGCAGGCGGGCGACGACGACGAGATGCTGGCCAACCTCGAGTCCATCGAGGCCGAAGACCTGCACCGGATGGCCGAGCAGCCGTCGCTGATCAACCTGGTCAATCTGGTCATCCTCGAGGCCATCCGGCTGCGGGCCAGCGACGTGCACGTCGAGCCCTTCGAGCGGGACCTCAAGGTCAAGTACCGCATCGACGGGGTACTCGTCGAGCAGGACTCGCCGCCCAAGCGTTTGCAGCCGGCTATCACGAGCCGCGTGAAGATCATGGCCGGCATGAACATCGCCGAGCGGTACGCGCCGCAGGACGGCCACATCACGCTGCGGTTCGACGGCCGCAAGATCGACATCCGCGTGTCGACGGCGCCGACGATCTACGGCGAGTCGATCGTCATGCGCGTGCTCGACAAGCAGAGCCTGCGTCTCGACCTCGAGACGCTCGGCATGCGCGAGGAGGACCGCGGCGAGGTCGATCGGCTGATCGCCATCCCGCACGGCATGGTGCTGGTCACCGGGCCGACTGGTTCGGGCAAGACCACGACGCTCTATGCCGCGCTCAGCAAGCTGTACGACCCCCGCAAGAAGATCATCACGATCGAGGATCCCGTCGAGTACGAGCTGGAGGGCGTCAACCAGATCCCGGTGAATCCCAAGCGTGGGCTGAGCTTCGCGTCGGGACTGCGGTCGATCCTGCGGCAGGACCCCGACGTGATCATGGTCGGCGAGATCCGCGACGGCGAGACCGCCGAGATCTCGGTGCGGGCGGCGATGACCGGCCACCTGATCCTCTCGACGCTGCACACCAACGATGCCGCGAGCGCGGTGGGGCGGATGCTGGACATGGGCATCGAGCCCTTCCTGCTCGCCAGCGTGCTGGAGGCGGCGATCGCCCAGCGGCTCGGCCGGCGCCTGGCGCCCAAGTACGCGCTTCCCCACGAGCCGCTCGAGAGCGAGTGGCAGCGGCTGACGCCCGACGAGCGGGCGCTCTTCGCGGATGCAACGGGCCAGCCGATCGATTCGCACGACGCCGGCCCCGACCTGTTCCAGGGCCGCATCGGCTTCTACGAGGTGCTCACCGTCACGCGGGCGATGCGGGCGGCCATCACCGAGCGGATGAACGCCCAGCAGTTGCTCCGGACCGCATCGGCCGACCACATCACGATGCGGCAGGACGGCCTCCGCAAGGCGGCGCGGGGCCTGACCACCGTCGGCGAGGTGCTCCGCGCCACGCAGGACGCCGTCTCGGAGTCCGCCGGCGATGGTCCGGCCGCGGATGGGGCCCGCTGATGCCCAGCTTCCGCGTGCAGACCGCCGGCGGGGGCGATGCCTCGGTCGTCGATGCGCCCTCGCGGGCGGCGGCGATCCGGGAGATCAGCCGCCGGGGCCTGACGCCGCTGGCCGTCGAGTCGCTCGAAGGCACGAGCGCGCCCGGTTCGAGCGCCGAGGCGATGGCGTCGCCGGGCCAGGCCGCGAGCTTCTCGCTCGGCGGCCGATTCAGCGGTGCGCAGCGGGCCTCGATGGTCCGCGAGCTGGCGACCGGCCTCGATGCGGGCCTGCCGCTCGTGCAGGCGCTGCGGCTGATCGCGCGGCAGCGGCGCTCGGGCGGCCAGCGGGCGCTGATGGACCGCATCATCGACCAGGTCGAGCACGGCCGCGGATTGGGCGACGCCATGGCCACCGAGCCCGGCGTGGCGAGTGATCTGGCGGTCAGCATGGTCCGCGCGGGCGAGGCCTCGGGCCGGCTGAGCGAGGTGCTCACGCACTTGGCGGACCTGCTGGAGCGCGACCTGCGGCTGCGCCGCGCCGTGATGGGTGCGACGATCTATCCGGCGCTGCTCGTGGTGCTGTGCGTTGCGTCGATCATCCTGGTGGCGACCGTGATTGCGCCCAAGATCCTGGCCGAGGCTGCGGGCGCCATCGACACGCTGCCCTGGCCCACGCAGGTCGTGCAGGCCTTCGCGGACCTGATCCTGGGCTGGTGGTGGCTCGTGCTCGGGCTGCTGGCGGTTGCCGTGGTGGGCTTCGTGCTGGTGCGCCGCTCGCCCGAGGGCCGGCTGCAGACCGACCGGGCGCTGCTGGCCCTGCCGCTCATCGGCACGCTGGCGCGGGACGTCGCGGTGTCGCGCTTCACCCGCACGCTCGGCACGCTGACCGGCTCGGGCATCAACCTGCTGCAGGCCCTGAAGATCACCAAGGGCACGCTGGGCAACCGGGCGCTCGAGGGCGTGATCGACGACGTGATCGACCAGGTGACGCACGGCAAGACGCTGGCAACCCCGATGGAGCGGAGCGGGTACTTTCCGCCCATGCTGGTCCAGATCGTCGCGATGGGCGAGCGGTCGGGCCGGCTCGAGGAATTGCTGGGCCACGCCGCCCGCGCCATGGAGGAGCGCACCGAGGTCACCCTCAAGCTGGTGACGACGGTGCTGCCCCCGGTGCTGGTGATCGCGATGGCCTCGGTGGTCGGCTTCATCGTACTGGCCATCCTGTTGCCCATGCTCGAACTCCAGGACGCCGCCGGGAGCGCCCTGGGATGACACGAGGAACGCCCGCCATGCCGATACGCGCACAACGCAGCGGACGCCGCCGCCGCGGCTTCACCATCATCGAGGTGATCGTGATCATCACGATCCTGGGCATCATCGCGGCGGTGGTGGTGCCCCGGCTGTTCGGCCGCATCGGGCAGGGCCGCCAGGGCGCGGCCAAGTCGAGCGCCAACAACATCGCGCAGGCCGTCGAGCTCTACCGCATCGACATGGAGGGCCTGCCTGATGGCGATTCGCTCGACTTCCTGATCGAGCCGCCCTCGGCCGGCGCCGACAAGTGGCAGGGGCCCTACCTCAACAGCGTCGACGACCTGATCGATCCGTGGGGCAATCCGTACGTCCTCCGTGCGCCGGGCGAGAAGAACTTCGACTACGACGTGGTGAGCTACGGCAAGGACGGCGAACCGGGCGGCGATGGCGAGGACGCCGACGTCGCCGCGCCGTGATGGACCGCCGATGCACCGCGCCTTCACGCTGTTCGAGCTGCTGATCACGCTGCTGGTCGTGGGGATCGTGATGGCCGTCGCCGTGCCGCGCACCCTGAGCCTCGGAAGTCGCACGCTCCATGCCGAGGCGGCGGACGTGGCCGACCTGCTGTCGAGGGCCGCGGGCCGCCAGGCGGTGTCATCCCAGCCGCTGCGGGTGCGGGCCGACGCCAATGCGGTCCGCGTCGAGCGGCGGGTGCTCGAGCGGGACCGCCGGGGCCGGGAGGCGTGGGCGTGGCGGAGCGATCCGCTGCTGCCGCCGGTGACGCTCGACGGCGGGCGGGTCTCGCGGGTGTTCGCCAACGGCGTGGCCGTGCGCGGCGAGCCCTACGTCGTCGAGCTGTCGTCCGTAGGCGGGGGCGTGGGGCTCGATCTCGGCCTCAGCCGCGGCGGCGACGAGGTCTTCGTGACGCTATTCCCCGGCGCGCTGCGGGCCGTCGTCGCAGAGGGTGGGGACCTTCGGCCGCCCGGCCGCATCGATCTCGACGCCTCGGGCCTGGAGAGTGCGCCGTGGTAGCCCGCCGGCGCTCGGGGCGCGGCTTCCTGCTGGTCGACGTCATCGTCGGGACGGTGCTGCTCGGCATCACGCTGGCGGCGATCCTGTCGGTGTCGGTGCGGGCCATCTCGGTGCAGCGGCAGGCCGGCGAGCTCCGCCAGGCGGCCATGGTCGCCGACGAGATCATGTCGATCGTGCACGCGTACGGCACGGAGGACTATCGGACGGTGATCGCCGCCCGCGGCACGGCGTCGCCGCCCTTCGCCCGCTACGGCTACCGCGTGGACGTCGACGAGGGCAGCGCCGGCGACGCCGACGAGGTTCTGGTGCGGGTCTCGTGGCAATCCAGCGGTGGCCGGCCGCGTTCTTTCGAGCTGCGGGCCCTGATCGCCCCTCGCCTGGGCGACGATCCCGACCCCAACCGCCAGCCTCCGGAGCCCATCGACCGCTGATGCCCCGCAGACGCACACGCCGTGCCGCGTTCACGCTGGTCGAGACGCTCGCCGCGGCGGCCGTGCTTGCGCTCATCGCGGGGCTGCTCGTGTCGACGCTGGACCAGCTCGGCCGCTCCCGTGCGGCATCGCGTGCGCGCGCCGACGCGTGGACCAACGCCGACCGTGCCGCGCAGATGGTCCAGCGGTCCGTGCTGCAGACGCTGCGGCGATTCGATCTCGCGCAGACGCGGCTGCTGATCCGCGACGGCGGCCGCGGCGACGCGCGGGACTCCATCGCCGTGCTCGCGCGCGGCCTCGAGCCCGTGCGGCCGGTCGATCAACTGTCGCTGCGAAGCGATGGCGGCGAGTTCGAGATCGGCTACCGAGTGGTCGACGGTGCCGACGGCCCGGCGCTGTGGCGGCGGCGGGACATGGCCTTCGACGAGTTCCAGGACGCCGGCGGCGTGGCGACCGAGGTCGCGGCGGGCATCGCGTCGCTGTCCATCCTCGCCGCCGACGCCGAGGGCTACTACGCCGAGTGGGACTCCGATGCGCTGGGCCTGCCCCACATGGTGGTCATCGAGGTGGTCGCGCGGTCGGCCGACGGGCGGGCGACCGCGACGGCGCGGCGGGTGGCCTCGCTGCCCCGGGTGCACGCGCAGGCGACGCTGGCCGAGACGCTCGGCGGGGGTGCCCCGTGAATGCCGGCGGCCAGACGCGGCGCTCCTTCGCCACGGTCGTGGTGCTGTGGGTCATCGGCCTGGCGGCCGTGCTCGTCATGGGCGTGCAGTCCGCCGGGCTGGGGCAGGCCTTCGGCGCCCGCGACAGCGTGGCCGAGGTGCACGCCCGCTGGGCGGCGATCTCCGGCGTCGAGCAGGCGATCGCGATCCTGGCCGACGACGCCCGCGATCCGCACCCCTCGGATGCGTTCCACGTCTACGAGCGGCTCGCGCAGGACGCCGCGATGGACGTTGGCGACCGGGCCTCGTTCGACATCGAGACCTGGGACCGCGAGGATCGCCTCGCCGGCCCGTCCGACGCGCACGGGCGCATCCACGTGTCCCGCATGACCGCCGAGGACCTGTTCTGGCTGCCATCGATGACCGAGGACCTGATCTCGCGGATCATCGACTGGGCCGACGAGGACGACGACACCTCGCCACTGGGCGCCGAGCTGGGCGTGTACCTCTCGCAGCCGTACCCCTACGAGCCCCGCAACGGCGTGCCGCAGACGATCGAGGAGCTGGAGCTGATCTCGGGCATCCTTCCCACGGACGTGCGCGAGGAGGACTGGAACCTCAACGGCGTGCTCGACCCCAACGAGAACGACGGCGGTGACACCTGGCCGCCCGACGACGCCGACGGCGAGCTGGACGCCGGCTGGTCGGGCATCATCACGGTGCTGCCCAGCGAGACCACGCTCGGGCTGAGCGGCGAGCCCAAGGTCCGCCTGGGTCTGGGCCTGGGGACGGGCGACCTCGTCGCGCGGACGGGGATGTCCGGCGAGCAGGCCGAGGTGCTGGGCGAGTATGCCGCCCTGCCGACGTCCTCGCTCGAGGCGCTTGTCACGACCGATCTATCGTCGCTGCGGGGCATCGGCAACCAGATCATCAACGCCGACGTGCCCGACCTGACCGACGAGCAGCTCGGGCTGCTGCTCGAGGAGGCGGCCATCGACGGCGAGTGGCTCGACGCCGCGGGCCCAAGGCTGCCGGGGCGGATCAACATCAACACCGTGCACGAAGACGTGCTGGGCTATGCGCCGGGGGTGACGACCTCGATCGCCGATGCGCTCATCGCCGAGCGCAACGGGCGACCGCTGGGATTCCGGACGGCGGCCGACCTGCTCGAGATCCCCGATCTCACGCGGGGCCGGGTGCAGCAGCTGCTGTCCCAGTTCTGCTTCCGCAGCTCGACCTTCGTGGTGCGGAGCGTGGGCCGGGACCGGGCCTCGGGCGTGGAGGTCGAGGTCATCGCCGTGGTGGATCGCTCGCGGCTGCCGGTCACGATCCAGGATCTGATCGTTCGATAAGGAGCCGCGTTGGCCGAACGAAACGCCAGACCAGATGCCCCGGGTCCCAGGCGGGGCCGCGCCGCGAAGGGGCGTGCCCTCGAGCGGGTCGTGGCGTTCGACCGCGTGGGCGATCGGTATGCCATCGTCGAGATCGACGCGAGCGGCGGCCGTCCGCGGCTGGTGTCGTCGCAATTCGCCGACGATCCGCCCGCGGAGATCGAGAGCGGCCGGCTCGTCGCCGTTGCGCCGTGGAGCGGCGGGCTCGTGCGGACGCGGCCGCTCGAGCCCATGGCCAGCGATGCCCTGGGCGGGGCGCTCGCGGTGCTCGCCGAGGGCGAGCTGCCCGAGCGGGTGCCCGCGTGGCGGCGGGCCTGCGGCGCGCTGCCGGCGGACGCCGGGGGCGGGTCGGGCCGCACCGCCGTGCTCACCGCGTGGATGCCCCACGACGACGACCCGCGGCATCCGGGATGCCGGTTCGTCTCGGCGGGCGCGGCGCTCGGCTACGCCGCGACGCTGGCCGGCGGATGCGTGGCCGCGCAGGACGCGGCCTCGGGCGTGCTCGCCGTCGCCGCCAGCGGGCCCGAGGGCCTGGTCATCCGCACGCTGCACGAGGACGCCGCGACGGGCGACCCCATCGCGTCGGCGGCCCGAAGGCTGGACGAGGCGTGCGCGGCGGCGGGCATCCCCGCCTCGGCCGGGTCCGCCGTCGCCGAGCGGCTGGCCGCGCAGCGCGACGATCGCAGGATCGCCGCCAGCGACGACCTCGACGCGATCATCGGCGTACGCCTGGCGGGATGGTCCTCCGCGGATCACCGGTCGGCCATGCTGCTGCCGGCGGTTGCGGGCCTGCTGGCGCTGGAGGCGGACCCGCACACGCGGGCACTCGTCGGCATGCGGTGCTCGCCGCCCGAGGCCCGACCGACGCTGGCCGAGCGTGCGGACGAACTGCTGTCGTCACCCAGGCGGGTGGCCGCCATCTGCGCCGCGTGCATCGCGATCGTGCTGCTCGCGCCGCTGATGGGCGCGATGGCGCGGCAGGGCGTGCTGTCGGCCCGGCTCGATCGCGCCGAGGCCGCGCGAGAGGCCCACGAGGAGACCGCCCGCCAGGCGGCGCTCTACCGCCAGCTCGATGCGACGGTGCTGCCGATGTCCAAGATGCTCGCCGAGGTCACCGCGGCGGCGCCGGTGCACGTGGTGCTCGAGAGCGTCCGCGCGGACGCGCGGTCGGGCATCGAGATCGAGGGCTACGTGTTCGTGGCGCCCGATGCGCCGCCGCTCGATGGTCCGCCCGAGGGGCTGGTCACCGAGTACGAGGCGGCACTCAACGCGCTCGGCACGCTCTCGGGCGTGACCATCGATCGCCGGGAGACCACCGACGGCACCGTGACCTTCCAGCTGAGCTGCGCGATCCGCGACGCATCGGCACGGGCCACGCTGGGGACGGACTATGCCGCCACGCCGCTGGCCGTCGTGCTCTACGGCGAGCGCGGACGCAACGACACTGCGCCGCTGCGCACCCGCGACGCCGACGCCGGCCCGCGTCGCACCGCCTCGTCCTCCGCCGCCACCCGGCGGCCGGCCCGCCCGCCCGCGGGCGACTCGGATGCGGACCGCGCGGCTGATAGCGCCGGCGGGGCCGAGGTCGCCCGCGCCGCGAACACCGATCGACGTCCGTCGGGCGAGAGCCCGCCATCGGTCGATGGCGTGCCCACGCCGCTGACCGACGTCCAGCTGGACTCGATGGACCGCGGCGAGCTGATGCGGGAGTGGCAGAAGCGGCTGCGGGCGTCGCGCGACGAATCCAACGACGAGGAGACCCGCGCCCGGCTGGCTCAGGAGGCCAGCACCCTCCGCGAGCGGTTCCGATCGATGGGGAGCGGCGGATGACCGGCGTGTCGGATCCATCGACGGCACCGGCGGGGGGGCTCGTGGCGGCCTACCGGCGGCTGCCCCGCGCGATGCGATGGTCGCTGTGGGCGGTCGGTGGCTTCGCGGCCTACTTCGCCGTCGCGGAACCGATCGTCGATGCGGTCGTAGGGGCTTCTCGAGACGCCCAGCAGGCCGAGGCCAGGATCCGAGCCGTCGCCGAGATGGGCGAGCGGGCCGAGGCCGATGCACGCACCATCGCGTTCGGTTCGCGGCTGCACGGCCCGATCCACGCGCCCGAGCCGCGGAGCGAACGGGCCATCGCGCTCAACCGTGCGGTCGATGCGGCGTTGCGCGACGCCGGCGTGCGGGACGCTCGCACCGACACCTCGACGCGGGTCCTGCCCGACGGGCCGGCGACGCGGGCCTACGGCGACCGGGGATCGCTTGTGCAGCTCGAGAGCACGGTGCAATTCGTGTCCTCGCCCGAGCAACTGGCGCACGCGGTGGGCACGCTCGAGGGCGATCCGGCCATCGCGGGGCTGACTCGGCTGGTGGTCCGCAACGCCGGCGATGGCACTCGCTCGGTGAACGCGACGATGACGGTCGTCGCCTGGGCGCTCGCCGAGGGCGAGCAACGCGGCGGCGCACGCAGCCGGAGCCGGCCATGAGGGCGACGCCGCGCACGTGGATGCTCGTGGGCCTGTGCGGCGCGGCCGCGGGCGTGGCGCTCGCGTGGAGCGCCGCCGCCGCCGTCCGGTCCGTGTTGGTCGACGTGCCGGAAGATGGGGCTTCGGCCGCCGGCCGCATGGCGAGCGGCGACGTGACCGCGGGCTATCGGTCGGCCTTCGACGGGCGGTCGGCTTTCTTCGTGCCCTCGGCCCCGCCGCCTCCACCGCCGCCGGCGCCTCCGCCCGCGCCCCCCGCCCCGCCGCCTCCGCCGGCGGCCCCGCCGGCGCCTCCACCGCCGCCGAGCGCCTACGGCGGGCCCAAGGTCGTCGCGGTGGTGAACGGCTCGGTGTGGTTCGACGACGACCGCCAGTTGGTCGTCGGCGGCGAGGCAGACGGAGACCTGCGGGTGCTCGCGTCGGCCGCGCCATGGTCGCTGCGGGTCGTGTGGAAGGACGTGGAGTTCGACATCCCGCTGCTCTCCCGCGATGCGGTGGTGCTGCCAACAGACGAGGGCCGCTCGCCGTGAAGACGTTCCAAGGAAGCCCCATGCCGCGATCCCGGATCACGCCCCGTACGCCCCTGGCCGTCCTGGTCGCGAGCCTCGTGGCGCACGCGGGCCTCGCCGCGTCGCTCGTGCGCGCGCAGGACGAGGCCCAGCCCGCTGTCCCGCAGCAGCCCGAGGCCAACGGCCGCCGCGTGCTCGAGGGCCCGCCGGCGACGCTGACGTTCCAGGACGCATCGATCGACGATCTGATTCCGTTCATCGTCGAGGCGACCGGCAAGGTCGTGATCGTGCCCGAGGCTCGGCTGCCGGCGCGCGTGACGGTCATGAGCGACCGTCCGATCCCGCGGATGCAGGCGCTCGATCTGGTCATCCTCGCGCTGCAGCAGGACGGCGTGGCCGTTGTCGAAACCGATGACATCATCATCCTGCGGGATATCAACGAGGTCGTCCGCCAGGACGTGCCGGTCATCGGCCCGGACGAACGGGTCGAGGGCCGCCGGGACCTGGGCGCCATGGCCGAGAAGGTCTTCCGCATCGAGAACTCGGTCGCCGTCGATCTAGGCGAGGCCATCGGCGAGACGCTCCCCGAGTACGCCAAGATCACCGTCGATGAGAGCTCCAACCACATCGCGGTGCTGGGAAACATCGGGCTGCTCCGGCGCATCGAGGCGCTCATCGACGGCATGGACCGCCCGGGCTCGCGGGCGCTTGTCACCCAGACGTTCCGCCTGCGGTACGCCGACGCCGAGCAGATCGCCGCCAACATCACCGAGCTGTTCAGCGAGGAGGGCGGCACCTCCACCAACCAGAACAATCAGCAGAACCGCTTCTTCGGCGGCTTCCGCCGCGGCGGCGGCGACGAGGAGGGCTCCTCGGGTTCCACGACGGCGGACCTGCGCGTGACGTCGAACACCCAGCAGAATGCGGTGACCGTGGCCGCCGAGCAGGGCGTGCTGGACCAGATCCGCGGCCTGATCGAGCAGGAGTGGGACCTGCCCCTGCCCGACGAGGCGGTCGTCCCCCGCATCTACACGCTCGAGAACAGCGATCCCATCGCGGTGCGCGACCTGCTCGAGGGACTCTTCGGCGAGGCCGAGGCCGCCGCGGCGCCGGCGACCGGCGGCCAGGGCGGCCGGGGCGGCCAGGCGGGGGCCAGCACCGGAGAATCGCAGGGCGTTGGTCGGCTGGCGGGGCAGTTCGCCTTCGAGGCGATCCCGTCGGCGGGCCAGCTCGTCGTCGTCGCCAAGAGCCCCGACAACCTCGCCGTCATCGACGACATCATCCGCGAGCTGGATCGCCCCAAGACCGTGGGCCTACCCGTCGTCGTGCCGCTCAAGCACGTGTCGGCCGAGGAGTTGGCCGAGCAGCTCAACGCGCTGCTCGCCCTCGACGGCACGCTCGCGTCCATCCCCCGCTCGGAGACGGGGCTGTCCGACACCGGCGGCGTGGGCGTCAGCCCATTCTCGGGCGACGCCGACGAGGACGGCGACGTGCCGGAAGAAGATCCGGGCGAGATCACGTTCTGGTGGCAGACCTCCCAGGAGCAGACCGACAACGCCGGCTCGTCCAACCTGATCGGACGGCTCCGCATCGTGCCGGTCTGGCGGCAGAACGCGCTGATGATCCTCTCGCCGCCCGAGTACCGCCACGCCGTGGTCGAGATGATCGAGCAGCTCGATCGTCCGGGCCGCCAGGTGCTCATCCAGGCGGTCATCGCCGAGGTCAGCCGCGACGATGCGGAGGTCGTGGGGCTGCGGTGGTCGAGCGAGTCGATCCCGCTCAGCCGGATCGACAACGCCATCTCCTTCACCTCGACCACCGAGGCCAGCGAGGGCGATCTCTTCGGCGCCGCCTTCGATACGTCGGTGATCAACGTGGGCGTGGACCTCAATGCGGTGCTCCAGGCGCTCGGCGAGAAGACCGACGTCAACATCCTCAGCCGCCCGACGATCTTCACGAGCGACAATCAAGAGGCCGAGTTCTTCGACGGCCAGGACATCCCCTTTATCACCGAGGCGCAGACCACCGACGTCGGCTCGCTGACGCAGGGCTTCGAGTATCGCGCGGTGGGCATCCAGCTGCGGGTGCGGCCGCGGCTGACGCCCAACCGCGACGTGGACCTGCTGGTCAACGTCGAGCTGAGCACGATCGCGCCCGGGCAGGACGCCGCGTCGGGCCAGGTCGTCGTGGATCGCCGCGAGACCACGACGCAGCTCATCATCCAGAGCGGACAGACGCTGGTGATCTCGGGCATCCTCCGCAACGAGGACAGCGTGCTGCGGCGCAAGATCCCGGTGCTGGGCGACATCCCGCTCCTGGGCTGGCTCTTCCGCTCGAGCGAGACCGTCACCAACACCACCGAGCAGCTCGTGTTCATCACGCCGCTGGTGGTCGAGAACGCCGAGGAGGCCGAGCTGCTCAACGAGCCCTACATCGATCGGCTCGACAGCCTCAGCGAGACGCTGGGCCTCGACGGCGTCGTGGACATCGAGGAGCCCGAGCGCTTCGGCCCGCCCGCCGACGACGGCCAGGAACCGTGAGCGTGCGCGCACCAGCGGTGCTCGCCGGCGCTGCGGCGGTGATGGCGCTGGCGGGCTGCGTGACCGAGCGGGCGGACGCCCCGGGGGGCTCGCGCAATCCGATCTTTGATCGGCCCATTGCGCGGCCCGTGCTGGGCGGCACCGACGTCTCGCGGATCGTCGTGGCGCTCAGCGGCCTGGGCACCATTCCCTACGACGGCGTGACGCTGCCGCTGATCTCGCCCGATGGACGCTCTGCCGCCACGCAGCTGCCGCCGGCGGCTCCGCGATCGCTCCGCATCGGGGCTCCCGGCGCCGATGGCGACGCATCATCCTCGGTCGCCATCATCGAGCTCGGCCCCGACGGCGTGCAGCAGGAGGTCTTCGACGCCAACGCGCCCATCCTGCTGGGACGCGATGCGGACACGCTGGGCTTCCTCGTCGAATCGCCGCGGCCGGACGGCTCCCGCTGGATCGGCCGGGCGAGCTGGACCGGCGGCGGCATCACCTGGATCGAGCGCGGACCCGCCGTCCACGCGCACGCCGTGCTCGGCCCCGCCGGCTCGGTGCTCTACGGCGAGCGTCCGGTTGGCGACGGCCGGTTCGAGCTCGTCCGTCGCGACCGCGACGGCACCAAGCGCGCCCTGCGGCTGCCCGGCGCCGATCTCGTGTACCCGCTCATGGCGCCCGACGGCCGGCACGCGACGTGCCTCGCCGTGCGGCCGGACTCGATCCAGATCGTGCTGATCGACCTGTCCGCGTCCAGCGACCGCTCGCTCGGGCGGATCGTTCGGCGATTCGATCTCTCGGGCAGGGGCTCGCTCGCGGGCGCCGAGCAGATCGTCGCCGCGTCGGCCTCGGGCGCGTCGGCGGGCGAGGCACTCGGTCCGATGGTCTTTCACCCCGCGACGAAGCGCGTTGTTGCGGTTAATGCGGCGCGGCGGACGTTGGTGTCGCTGGCGCCCAACGGCGTGGCGGCGGTGGGTGCGGGCGGCGGTCGTGCGCTCTGCGCCACGCCCGACGGCCTGGTGCTGTGGACGCCCACGGGCCAGAACGCCGGCCGCGCGAGCCGGGTGCTGGCCGAGGACTACATCCCCCGCCGGACCGCAAGCGTCGATCGGCCCTACGTGCTGCTGTCGCCCCTGCCGACGTCGCCGACGGACTTCCGCGTCTTCGCGATGAAGCCGGCGACGCCCGACGAGTAGCCGCCGCGTCCTAGAGCCGCCCTAGCGTCGGTCCGTACACGATCGCGTTCATCAGCAGACGCATGCCGGCGTGGTGGAAGCCGCGGATGGTGACGTCCTCGGCGAAGCAGATCACCGCGCCGCCGCCCACGCGGTGGTGCACCACGAAGGGCAGCGATTTCATGCGGTCCTGGTTGGCCTCGCTGACCGGGCCCGAGATGATCGGCTGCGCGTCGTCGTAGCGGGCGACGACATAGGCGGTCTCGCGGATCGGAAGCTCGGTCAGCCCGCGGACGAGCACGCCCATCCAGGGCCGCACGCCGGCGGCCATCGGGTGGCTGGTGTCCACGGTGGTGAGCGCCATTGCGCCGGCGACGCGATTGTCGATCGAGTCCTGCTCGCGCTCGGCCCAGGTCTTCGTGTTGGGATCGGGCTCGTCGTCGTCCTCGTCGTCCTCGTTCTGGGCGTTGGCGAGGTTCTGGATCGCCCAGCGGGCCGCCCCGTCGCTGGCGACCACCACGCCGCCGCCGCGCACCCACGCGGCGATGCGCTCGGCCGCCCGCTCGCTCGGCGCGCTCATGGAGGGCATGACGATCACGGTGTAGTCATCTAGGTCGATGGACGCCAGCTGGCTCCGCGTCACACGCGTGTGCGGGAAGGGCTGCTCGATATCCAGTAGATGCCAGTGCTGGCCGAAGCTGTTGCTGCTGGTGCCCTCGCCCGTCACCAGCAGCACCTTCGGCAACCGCATGATGGGGTTGGCGTTGTTGCCCAGGTGCGGGCCGGCGGCGGTGAAGCCCTCGCTGGCGCGGTGGATGTTGACGCCGAGCGCGAGCACCTCGTCGATGAAGGCGTCGACGTCGCGGTCGGGATTGCGGATGAGGTGGATGAGCAGGCTGCCGGCGGCGAAGCGCTTCCCGTCGACCTCGACGGCATCGCCTAGCACACGGCAGAACAGCTCGTGCGCAACGGCCCGGCCAACGGCGGCTGGGAAGTGGTGCTGGCCGGCGTCGATGACCAGCGCGACGCCGCCCTCGCCCGTGATGCGGGCCTCCGGCGGCGACCAGTCGGCGAGTCGCTCGGTCGGTCCCTCGAAGGCCCGCATGCTGTGCCAGGCGTCGACGCCGAAGCTAATCGGCAGGCTCCACGCGGTGATGTCGTAGGTATCGGGGTCCTCGATCTCGGTCTCGCGCTCGAACATCGCGCGCACGAGGTTGCCCATGGGCTGGCGGGCGTCGATCACCCAGGAGCCGGCGGGCAGCGTCAGGTCGTCGACGGTCTCGCCGCGGTCGTAGGTCTCGAATGCGTCCGTGGTGACGGTCTGGGTAAGCCGATCGATCCGGATGCCGTGCAGGTCGCAGAAGTCCCAGACCTTCTCGAGCAGCGCGGGATCGTTGGCGTTCGAGATGACGAAGGCCATCGGGCCGGGCCGCACCGCGTCGACGCTGTCCCGCCAGAACTTTGCGAAGCGCTCGAGCTGGCCCTGGCGATTGGCCGCGGTGACCTCGGCGTAGTTCATCGCGGTGATGAAGTGGTGCCGCACCCGCTCGCTGAGCGTGAGCGTGTACTGATCGCTGACCTCGATGGCGAGGCCCGCGCGGCCGTGGCCGGCCTTCTCCAGCAGCAACCCAACCGCGCCGTGGTACACCGGCAGCACCTTGCCGTAGCCGGTATACAGGTAATCGAAGCGCTCCCGCGTCGCGTACACCAGGCCCTCGCGGTCGAAGGCCCGGGCGTTCTCGCGGCCGTAGAGCGCCACCCAGTCCTTGGTGTCCTGGGGGATGTTGAGGTTGTAGGGGGTGTCGCCCTCGCCGAAGAAGTAGGGGCTCGTGTAGCCCTGCTCGTGGTAGTCCAGGTGCAGGTGCGGCAGGTACTCGCGGTAGGCCCGCACGCGGGAGCTGCTCTCGGGGTGCACGCCCCAGACCCAGTCGCGGTTGAGGTCGAAGAGGTAGTGGTTGGTGCGGCCGCCGGGCCAGGGCTCGTTGTGCTCGTGGGCGAAGCGAGTCGCATCGGGGTCGACGCCCCGGGCGTTCTGGTACCAGTTGGCGTACCGCATCTGGCCATCGGGGTTGAGCTGCGGATCGACGACGATGATGGTCTTGTCGAGGATGTCGTCGATCTCGGGGTTGGTCGCCGCCGCTAGCGTGTAGGCGAACTGGATCGAGGCCTCGCCGCAGCTCGCCTCGTTGCCGTGCACGCCGAAGCTGTACCAGACGATGGCCGGGTTGTTCGCGATGATCTCGTCCCGCCGTGTGCGCGACAGCAACTCGGGCTCGGCCAACTCGCGGTTGGCGGCGAGGATGTCGTCCAGCCGCTCCAGGTTGGCCGGGCTGGAGATCGTCAGGTAGACCAGCGGCCGCCGCTGGTGGCTCACGCCGTACTGGTGGAATCGCACGCGGGGCGAGGCGTCGGCCAGCGCCCGGCAGTAGTCGATCCGCTGGTGGTGCCGGGTGAAGCGCTCGCCGATGCGATGGCCGATCACGCTCTCGGGCGTGGGCACACCGCGGTCGAAGCGCAGGCCGCCGAAGTAGTCGTACGGCTCGCTGGGCAGGTGCGAGACGTCCGCGGCGGTCAGCGGGGCGAGCCGACCGCTCCTAGCCGCCCGATCCTGGGTCGCACGATCCTGGGCCAGCACGGGCACCGCGAGGGTGGCGACGAGCAGCGGCACGATCCAACGCATCTTCGGCATGATCCGGCTCCTCCGTGGTCCTGCGGAGGGGACCGTAGACCCTCCGATAAGGACCATCGAGAGCATCGGCTCATCCGACCCCGGCCTCGACCGCCGCGGCGGGTGAGTGCCTCGCCAGGGCGTGCGGCGGCGGCAGGCGGAGATATCGGGCCAGCATCCGGGAACCCACGTAGAAGGGCAGCGTGTCGAGCAGCGCCATCGCCAGCTTGAACACGTAGCCGGTCGCGATGAACAGCAGCAGCTGCCGGCCGATGGGTGCCGCGGCGTCCACCGGCAGGGCCTTGGCGTAGAAATGGGTGATCAGGATGACCGCCGTCGTGTCCACCAGCTGGCTGACCAGCGTGCTGCCGTTGTTCCGCAGCCACAGGTGCCGGCCATTGGTGAGCTTCTTCCAGAAGTGGAAGACGTGGACGTCCACCAGCTGCGCCGCAAGGTAGGCGATCATCGATGCGGCGACCGCGCCGAAGGTCAGCATCCGCACGCGGTAGAACGTCCAGTCCTCGTCGAAGCGGACGAAGGCCCCGGTCTCGTCGTACACCGGCTCGGGCAGCGGCGGCGCTAGCACCTCGCGGCCGAGCGCGTCGGTGCCGTAGCTCACGACGTCGGGCTGCATCGGCAGCGCGCCGCCGACCCACAGCACGAGCAGCACCCAGAGGTTCAGCAGCAATCCGACCCACACGACCAGGTTGGCGCGGCGGCGGCCGTAGAGCTCGCTGATGAAATCGGTGCACAGGAACGTGATGGGGTAGGGCAGCACGCCGACGGCGACGGCGAAGCTGATCTCGCCCCACCGGCCCCACGACAGCCCCGAGCCCTCGGACCACGACGCGAACACGATGAAGCGGGTGATGCCCAGGATGTTGAGCATGGCCAGCGTGCCGAGGAACAGCCCCGCGAGCACCAGGAACACGCCCTCGCGGCGGCGGTGCAGCGTGGCCTCGTCCAGCGCGGGCAGGCCGTCGTACGCGTGCTGCCGCGATGGGAGCGTGGCGGCGCCCTCGTCCATCGCCCACGATAGCCGGTCGGCTCGCGGCGGCGGCCGACGGGGCGGTGTACCCGGGGGCGGGGCCTAGCATCGGCGATGCCGGCCACCAGCGAGCACGACGCCGCCAATGCCGCGGCGGTTTCCCCCGCCGCGTCGGCGCTCGCCGCGAACCTCGAGGCCGTGCTGCTCGCCGCGGGACGCGCCGTGACCGCGCAGGATGCCTGGGACGCGCTCTCCATCGACGAGGGGGCCGAGGCCTTTGCCGCCGGTCGCCCGCCCGCCGAGGCGTTGGATGAATTGGTCGCGGCGCTCAACGCCGAGCTCGACGTCCAGGGCCGCGCGGCCCGCGTCGAGAAGCTCGCCGGCGGCTACCGGCTGATGGTCGCCGCCGGGCACGCCCGGGTGGTGGCGGCCTTCGATCGTGCACGCCAGCCCCAGCGGCTCAGCCGGCCCTCCATCGAGACGCTGTCGATCATCGCGTACCGCCAGCCCATCACGAGGGCCCAGATCGAGGCCATCCGCGGCGTGGCCTGCGGCGAGGTGCTCCGTTCGCTGCTCGATCGCAAGCTGATCGCCATCAAGGGACGGGCCGAGGAGCTCGGCCGACCGATGCTGTACGGCACGACCCGCCAGTTCCTCGATCTGTTCGGGCTGGCGTCGCTGAAGGAACTGCCCACCAAGTCGGCCGGCGGGTCGGCCGGCCCGTCGGCTGGCCTCTCGCCTAGCCACGCCACCCCGGAGGACGCATGATGCCGTCTCCTCGTTCGCCGATCGCACGGATGCTCCGCCCGCTGCCCGCGCTGTTCGTCTGCATCGCCGCGCCGCTGCTCGCGGCCGGCTGCAACACGCCGAAGCTCGATGGGCTCGTGATCCCCGGACCCACGCCCTTCGTCGCGGCCCTCAACCGCGACGAGCCCAAGACCGACACGTCGGGCATCCCCGGCGCCAAGGTCCGCGTCACGCTCGCCAGCAGCGGGCAGCTCATCGCCGATACCGAGACCGACGAGTTCGGCCGCTTCTCGGTCGACACGCCCGGCGAGCGGATGGCCCGCGGCGCCGTCCGCGTGGTCGCGACGGCGGACGGCTATACCCGCGTCAGCCGGACGACCTCGCTGCAGACCTTCGAGAAGATGCTGCTCATCTCGATGACGCCGCTGCCCGGTGCCGGCCCGGCCTCGGGGGATGCGCCCGAGGGCGATCCGGCCGATGACGGTGCGGGCGGCGGGGGTGCGGATGGCGGGGGCGAGCGCTGACGCCGCGACCGACACGCCGCTACCACGTCCACCTGCCGGGCGTGGCCTACGTGCTGGTGACCGCCTTCGTCGCCGTCGGCGCCATCAACAGCCAGAACAACCTGCTCTTCTGGGCACTGGGGCTGGGCATCGGCGGCCTCATGGCCTCGGGCTTTGTCAGCGGCACGTCGCTGATGGGCGTGACCATCGAGCGCGACGACGTCGGCGAGGTCGTTGCGGGCCAGCCCTTCGCGTTGCGGTACCGCATCCACAACCACAACCGGTTCGTCCCCGCGTACGCGCTGCTCATCGAGGAGTTGCCGCCGAAGAACGGCGGCGATTCCTGGCCGCTGGCCGGGGCGCCGGTCGCCAGCCTGAGCCGCATCCCGCCGCGGCGGACGGCGCGGACAGAGACGCTGGCGCTCGTGCACCGGCGGGGCCCGTTCGAGATGGCCCGCGTGCGGGTGTCGACGACCTTTCCGTTCGGCGTGGCCCGCAAGTCGGTCACGTTCGACCTGCCGCAGCCGAGCCTGGCGTCGCCGGCGATGGCGCGGCTCCGCCAGGACTTCCTCGAGGCCGCCATCGCGCCCACGCAGGACGGCACCGAGCTCATCGCCGCGCCCGGTGCGGGCGAGGATCTCTACGGCGTCCGCGAGTACCGCGCGGGAGACCGCGTCCGCGACATCGCGTGGCGATTGTCGGCCCGGACCGACACCCTGGTCGTGCAGCAGCGGTGCGCGCGGCTGCCGCGACGGCTGGTCATCCAGCTCGATCTGCCTCAAGAACTCGCGGCCCGCCGGGAGGACGACGCGGAGCGGCTGCTCGCCCTCGCGGCGTCGATCATCGCCGAGGCTGGCCGCCGCGCGGTCGCGGTGGGGCTCGTGGTGCCCGCGGCGGGAATCGCCACGGGCTCGGTGACGACCGCCGCCGGCCGCCGCGGGCTGCTGCGTCGGCTGGGCTCGTACGGCTTTGCCGATCGCGAGGGCGACGCCCTCCGGCCCCTCCGCAGCGGTCAGGGCAGCGTGGTGCTCGCGCTGGGCCCCGGGTCTGGTGCCGGCGGCGGCGAGCATGCGGTGCATTTGGGGCCGGGCGACCTGCTGCGGCTGGCCGCGGATAGCCGAGCCGTGGACCACCTCAGGCTGCTCTTCCCCGAGCCCGGTGACAACGCCGCCGAACCCGCCCCCGAACCCGCCGCCCCCGCGGCACGAACAGGCCAGCGGCCATGACACTGCAACGCACGCTGCGCACCGCGCTGCTATGGACGGCGCTCGTCGCGATCGCCGCCTATGCGGTGGCCGCCGAGGCGCCGCTGGTTGCCATCGCCGCCCTGCCCGCCGCCTTCGGCTGCTGGTGGGCCGCGGGCCAGCCCTGGGCGCCCACGGTGCCTCGCATGTTCATCAACGGCGTGCTGCTGCTGGCGGTGGGACTGGGGCTTGGGCTCGCGACCCTCGGCGGGGGGTTCAACGTCGAGCGGGTGGCCGAGATGCTCACGGCCCTGCTGGTCGTCAAGCTGTTCGACAACCGCTCGTCCCGCGACTCGGCCGAGGTGCTCGCGCTGGCGGTGTTCCTCGCCTTTGGCGCGATCCTCACCAGCCTCCAACTGCTCGTGGGCCTGCTGCTGCTGGTCTTCTGCCCGCTGCTGGTGTGGACGGCGCTGCTCCAGCAGGTCGTCGCCGCCGAGGAGCGCGCCGAGCGCTACCAGCGCGGTCTCGGGGCCGAACGCCGCCGCCGCGATCGCGGCGGCGCGGGCATCTCTCGCGGCCTGCGGCGGATGACCGGATGGCTCACGGTGTCGGCCTCGCTCGTGGCGGCGGCCGTCTTCGTGCTCGTGCCCCGCGGGCTGGCTCCGGGCTTCCTCGATGTTGCGGGCGATGCGGGCGGCCGGCGCACGGGCTTCTCCGAGGAGGTCCGGCTGGGCCGTGCGGGCCTCATATCGGAATCCCAGGAGATCGTGCTGGACCTGCGGGTCACCGATGGCAGCGAGGGCAACCTCGGCAGCCCCAACCGCGTGTACCACCTCCGCGGCGCCGTCCTCGACGCCTATGAGGACGGCCGCTGGACCCGCGACGACGACCGGGGCGAGGGGCGGACGCGCTCGATCCAACGCGTCCAAACCACCGGCCCGGACAACCAGGTGGGCTGGCCGCAGAACATGCCGGCGGCGCTCGTCGTGCAGGAATATAAGCTGCGATCCGAGCCCCGCAAGAGCGACCTGGTCTACAGCATCCTCGAGCCCATCTCCTGGCGATTCTCCGAGCGGTTGTACCTGCAGCAGGATAATGCGCGGCACACGATGCGCTTCGACGAGAACGCCAACACGCTGACCTACCGCGTGGATTCGGGACTGCTCGGCTCGAGACGGCCCGACCGCATCGCGACCGACGGCGCCTGGTGGCGGGGCGTGGACTTTCCCTCCGAGCGCGTGCGGACGCTGACAAACGAGATCCTCGCCGCCGACGGGCTGCCCACCGGGCGCCGGCCTCGCACCATCCCGGAGGTTACCGCCGCGGCCAACGCCATCCGCCAGCACCTGCTGGGCTTCAGCTACACGCTGGACATCCAGCGGGCCGAAGGCGAGCCGATCGAGTGGTTCCTCTTCGAGGGCCAGCAGGGCCATTGCGAGTACTTCGCCTCGGCCATGGCGGCCATGTGCCGCAGCGTGGGCATCAACGCCCGCGTCGTCACGGGATACGTCGCCGTCGAGTTCAGCCAGGGCTCGGGCTGGTACACCGTCCGCGAGAGCAACGCGCACGCTTGGGTCGAGGTCGAGCACGCCCAGCACCAGTGGCGGACGCACGACCCCACGCCGCCCGACGACTTCGAGCGCATCCACCAGCCCGATCTGGACCTCGCCGGCATGGTCCGCCGCTGGATCGACGCCATCGAGTTCTTCTGGGTTGACTCGGTGGTGTCCTTCGATCGTGGGTCGCAGCGTCGGGTGCTGGGCGCGAGCAACGACGAGGAGCCGCAGCTTGCCCCGCTGCGCTCGATCTCGGACTTCCTGCAGCGGGTCCGGGGGTCGGGCTGGGTGGGCGTGGTGCAGGCGGCGCTCGCGGGCGTCATCGCGTTCTGCGGGGTTATCGGGATGGCCATCGCCGCGCAGGCCTTCCTGCGGCGCACGGGCGTCGGCGTCGCCCGCCGGCCCCGGGTCCGGGCGCTGGGCGGCGCGGGCACCCTCGCGGCCGACCTGCTGCGTGCCCTTGAGCGGGCGGGCCATCCCAAGCCCGCCTGGACGCCCATGCTCGCCCATGCTCGCGGCATCGACGGCGGCTCCGATAGCCCGGCCGACGGCGACTACCCGGGCCCGCGGAGCCTCGTGGGCATCGTCGAGCGGCTGTACGAGGCCCACTTCGGCGGCCGCCAGATCGACGCGAACGAGGCCCGCGACCTGCGCACGTCCATCGCCGAGGCGGGCGGCCGGCTGCGGCAGGCGGCCCGGGCCGAGCCCGACGAGCCCGTTCGCTCTTAAGACGCGGGCCGTTTCGCTCGATACTCCCGAGGCGGCAGGGCCTACCGCACGCGGGGGAGCCATGAACCCGAATCGCTCACGCACCGAGCGCTGGCGCGAGTGCCTGCACCAGATCCGCGAACGCCGCGGCACGCTGGAGATCAGCGTCGACACTTCCGCGGAGGAGCAGCGCGGGCTGACCAACCTCGTCTGGCGGGTCCACCTCCTGGCGCTCGACGACGAGCGGCTCGTCGTCGAGCAGCCCATGGCGCTGGGCCAGACCATGCGGCTCCCGCCCGGCGTCGATCTCGTCGTGGCGATGTCCATCGGCCAGAACCGCTGGATGTTCCGCACCCGCTCCATGGAGCCCACGCCCGGCGAGATGCAGGGGCGGCTGCACCTGTCGGTGCCCGAGGCCGTCGAGCGGTGCCACCGGCGGGACTTCTATCGCGCATCGACGGCGGGCTTCGACCTGCCGCCGGTCGAGGGCTGGTCGCTCCTGGACACCCAGTCGGCCGTGGCCGCCGAGGTCGCCAGCCGCATCCCATTCGAGGACGGCGGCGCGAGCGCGAGCGGCGAGCCCATGACCCTGCTGCCCGAGGTCGGCAACGCCTTCCGGGGCCAGCTGGTGAACATCGGCGGCGGCGGCGCCGGCCTGCTCGTCGGCCCGGGCGAGCGGCACTCCTTCGATTCGCGCGGACGCTACTGGCTCCGCGTCGACCTGGGCCAGCGGGTCCCCGGCCCGCTCGCGGTCACCGCTCGCTGCGTGCACCAGCACCTGGATAGCGCCCAGAACCTGCATCTGGGCTTCGCCTTTGATTTCTCGGCCCATCCCGAGCACCGCGACTTCATCGTCCGCCAGATCACCGCCTACGTGAACACGAGCACGGGCATGGGCTCGCGTCGCAAGGCCGGCTAGTCGCTCCGACCTCGGGCCAAAGTCCCCCCGATGGACACCCCCGGACGAATCCCCGCCGGAATATGAGACGCGGACTAAGGAACGTGTTATAGTGGCCCGGCCGGGGTGTCCCCCTCGGCCATGGTTCGCGCGGTTGGCCCGTCCGACCCGATGCCGCCTGCTACCCGGATCCCTGGATCCGTTTCCATCGTCGCCCGCCCGCCGGGATTCGACGGAACATGCCGAGACATCGGCCGCTTGGCGGCTGGTCCGGTCCGCGCCGGGGGGTATCACGAGGTCGCGTCGCCGCGCGCTGGACGTGCATCGGGGCGCGGAGCCGAGTGATGTTCGAGGGCGCCATCGCCGACGTGCTGCTCGCGGCCGGAGGGCTTGCGGCGGGCCTGCTGCTGGGCATCGCCGGGTACCGCCTGCTGTCGACGCGGACCCTGGCGCAGGCCCGGGCCGAGGCGGCCACCATCGCCGAACGGGCCCAGACGGAGGCCGACGCGATCCGCAGCCGCGGCGAGGCCGACGCCGAGAAGCTCGCCCGCGAGCGGCGGCAGGTCGCCGACGAGGAACTCGAGGCCGAACGCAAGAAGCTGCGCCGGGAGGACAAGGACCTCTCCAAGCGCGAGTCCGCGGTCGACCGGGCCGAGGCCAAGCTCGCCGATCGCGAGCAGCAGGCCGACAAGCACGCCAAGGGGCTCGACCGCCGCGCCGCCGCGCTCGATGAGCGCGACGCCGAGCTGTCCAAGCTGATCCAGGCCCAGACCAAGGCCCTGGGCGAGGCCGCGGGCCTGACCCGCGAGCAGGCTCGCGAGGCCTTCATCGAGCGCGTCGCCGAATCGACCCGCGACGAGGCCGCCCGCGTGGCCCGTAAGATCACCGACGACGCCGAGAGTGGGGCCCGCGAGCGGGCCACCGAGATCATCCTGCAGGCCGCCCAGCGGTACGCGGGCGACATCGCCGGCGAGCACCTCGTCCGCTCGGTGGCCATACCGAGCGACGCGATGAAGGGCCGCATCATCGGCCGCGAAGGCCGCAACATCCGGGCCATCGAGAAGGTCACCGGCGTGGACATCATCGTGGACGACACGCCGGGTGTGATCACCGTCTCGTGCTTCGACAAGGTCCGCCAGGCGGTCGCCGTCGAGGCGCTCGAGCGGTTGGTCGCCGATGGCCGCATGCACCCGACCCGCATCGAGGAGACCGTCGAGAAGGTGCAGGCCGAGTTCGACGAGCGGGTCCGCAAGCACGGCAAGGACGCCCAGCTCGAGGTCAAGATCGGCAACGTGCACGCCAAGGTGCTCGAGGCGATGGGCAAGCTGCACTACCGCACCAGCTACGGCCAGAACGTGCTCCGCCACTCCATCGAGGTCGCGCAGTTCTCCAAGATCATCGCCGAACAGCTCGGCCTCAACGGCAAGCTCGCCCGCCGCTGCGGCTTCCTGCACGACATCGGCAAGGCCATGGACCACGAGATGGAGGGCGGCCACCCCAAGATCGGCATGGACTTCGCCAAGCGCTACGGCGAGAAGGAGCCGGTGCTCAACGCCATCGGCGGGCACCACGGCGACATCCCGGCGACCAGCTTCTACACGCCCATCGTGATGGCCGCCGACGCCCTCAGCGGCGCCCGCCCCGGCGCCCGCCGCGAGTCGATGGAGCGCTACATCCAGCGGCTGACCGATCTGCAGGACATCGCGCTCAGCCACACGGGCGTCGAGGAGGCCTTCGCGGTGCAGGCCGGCCGCGAGGTCCGCGTCATGGTCAACGCCAAGACCGTCAGCGACGACGAGGCCCATTTCATCGCCACCAAGATCGCCGGCAAGGTGAGCGAGGAGATGACCTTCCCCGGCGAGATCCGCGTGACGGTGCTCCGCGAGACCCGCGCCGTCGAGATCGCGCGGTAGCGGCGTTCCGGCCCCCCTCTTGGCGGGGGTGTTCACTCGGAGCCGCCCACGCATCGAGTCCGATCGTGCCCGCCGTCATCGCGGCGCGCACGAAACCCTCCCGGCGGGAGCCGCCGCGGGGCGGGCGCGGCTATGACTCGCTTGCCAGAGGGGATGCACGATCCGGCGAGCCACAGAAAGGACCAGGCCATGGCGCACCTCGCAGCCCGACGGTACATCGAGTTCCTGCGGCCTGCCCAGCTCATGCTGCCGGTCGTCGCCCTACTCGCCGCCGGGCTCGCGCTCCCGGGCTGCGCATCGGGAGGCGATGCCCGGCTGCGGGAGACGCCGCTGCTGGTGCCGCCGGACGCGCACGCGGAGCTGCGCTCCACGCCCGTGATCGACGTGCACGCGCACACCTACAACGCGAGCATGGTGCCGCTCATGGGCATCGCGCTGGGCAAGCGGGATGCGCTCTGGTTCCTGCAGCTCGTCGACGATCGCAACGCGCGATGCTTCGCGACGTACTGCTCGTCGCTCGTCTATTGGTTCGAGCAGACCCGCGACGCCGAGCGGGCGGACAGGTGGGCCCTGGCGCAGACGTCGGAGCAAGAAGGCTGGAGCGTGCAGACGCTCGAGGCGAACCCGGTGCTGCGGGCCGTGCGGTGCATCTTCCTCGAGAAGTTCGGTACGCCGAGCAGTTCGGCCGAGCTTTGCAAGCGGCACGAGAAGGCGGCGGCCGCGCTGCGCGACATCCTGCAGCCGCTGATGACGATCGAGGTCGAGCGCGGCTTCTCCGAATTCGTCGAGGTGCTGCTGACGCCGCGTTCGACGGTGCCGCAGGCCTATCTCGATGCGCTCGCCGGCCACCCCACGCTGCACGAGCGGCACCGCCTCGGCCTGCTGGTGAGCCATACCGGGGATCTGGCGCCCGTCCACAACCAGCGTCCGTCCCGGCTGCTGCTGGACTACCCGACCGAGCAGATCGAGGTCGCCCGGGCCCAGCAGGAGGCGATGGGTGGATCCATGGTGTACTTCGTGGGCTACAACCCGTTCCGCGATCACTGGCCGCACGAAGAACCGGGCGACGCCCTGGAGATCGTGCGCGAGGCAATCTCCGACCACGGCGCCATGGGCGTGAAGTTCTATCCGCCATCGGGATACCGGCCCATCGGCAACGACGCGCCCAGTCCGCCGATCGCCCTGTTCACGCCGTTCCCCCGCCGACAGTGGGACGCCCGCTACACGCAGCCGGCATCGGATGCCGATGGCGGCACCATCCTCCAGCCGGTGACCAACGAGCAACTCGACGCACGGGTCGCCGCATTGCTGGAGTACTGCGAGGACAACGACATCCCGGTATTCGCCCACTGCAACACGGGCGAGTTCGAGGCCCGCAAGGGCTACGGCGTCCACCACTCCGATCCGGATTTCTGGAAGGCCTATCTCGAGCAGCGCACGAAGGTGCTCGGGCGGAGGTCCGAGCTGCGCCTCTGCCTCGGGCATGCCGGCGGATCATCCTTCTGGTTCGGCGATAGCGACGGCAAGGCCGCCGAGCAGCGGCGGTGGGGCCGGCTCGTCTACGAGCTGTGCACCACCTACCCCAACGTCTACTGCGAGATCGGCGTGCACGGCCAGATCGGGCACGAGGACGACCGCGAGCACTTCATCGAGAAGCTCGCCGAGCTGTACGAGGACTCGCATGGGCGGCCGGGATCCTCGCCAGATGGCGAGAAGCGACCGTTTCCCTTCCATACGAAGATCATGTACGGCACCGACTGGTTCATGCCATCCGGCCTGACGCTCGTCAATTACTTCGACGCCTACGAGGAGGCGTTGCTCGACGATCGCGTCCGCAACACGTACTACCGCAACTTCTTCCTAAACAACGCGCTGCGATTCCTCAACGCCACGGAACGCCGGCACGACGAGCGGCTGCCCGCCGCGGTACGCACGCGGCTCGACGAGCTGGTGCAAGCCTCGGATCTCTAGCGGGCACGCGTGCGGCGTCCAAGGCCCCGCGACGTCGCGGCGAGCACGCTACATGCCGAGCACCCACGCGAAGATCAGCGGCGCCACGATGGTCGCGTCGCTCTCGATCATGAACTTGGGCGTGCCCGACGCCAGCTTGCCCCAGGTGATCTTCTCATTGGGCACTGCGCCGCTGTAGCCGCCGTAGCTCGTCGTCGCATCGCTCACCTGGCAGAAGTAGCTCCAGCGGGGCACCCGCTTGTCGGCGTGGGCCTCGTCGCGGTACAGGTCCAGGTTGATCGTCGGCACTACGCAGATCGGGAAGTCGCCCGCGATGCCCCCGCCGATCTGGAAGAAGCCCGGCCCGCGATCCCGCCCACGCGTTGCGCCGGCGTACCACTCGATCAGCGACTGCATGTAGCTCGGTCCGCCCAGGACGACGTCCAGCGAGAAGCCCTCCTGCGCGGCGCTCGCTACGAACATGTTGCCCAGCGTGCTGTCCTCCCATCCGGGTACGAACAGCGGCAGGTTGGCTTCGGCCGCCGCCAGCAGCCAGCTATCCGCCGGATCGATCTGGTAGCGGTCCGCGAGCTCGCCCGAGCGGAGCACCTCGTACAGGTAGCGGTGGGGCAGGCGCCGTTCGCCCGCGGCGCCGGCCGTCTTCCACCGCTCGATGACGTGCCCCTCGATGACCCGCATCGCCTCGTCCTCGGGGATGCAGATGTCGGTCACCCGGGGCATGCCCGCTTCGTCCAGGGCCGCCTCCTCCGCCTCCGAGAGGGCCCGCCAATCGGCGATGCGGCGGTAGTGGTCGTGCGCGACGAGGTTGAACACGTCCTCCTCGAGGTTCGCTCCGGTGCAGCTGATCGCGTGCACCTTGCCGCGCCGGATCATCTCCGCCAGCGATCGGCCCAGCTCGGCCGTGCTCATCGCCCCCGCCAGCGTCAGGAACATCGGCGAGCCCGCCTCCAGGCACGCCTCGTAGGCCTCGGCGGCCTCCACCACGGTCCGGGCGTTGAAGTGCCGGAAGTGCCTCTGCATGAAGGCCCGGATCGGAGCGTCGGCGTGCGTGCCCGTCTGGCTGCTGATCTGGGCGTCGGTCCGGGCGGCGTGCGTCATCGGGAGCTCCCTAGGCAATAGTGGCGGGGCCTGCATCGTTAGCCCTAGGCGGAGGTTCGTAACGGATCGGGGTGCTCGCGCCATAATCCGCCCGGCCTGCAAGCACAGCGCCGCGAGATAGACCCGTCTGGGGAGGTGGGTCTGCTCGCGGCGTTTCTTGATCAGCCAGCGGCGAGCCCCGCCGCCGTCGGCATCGCCCGGATCGGTCACGCCCGCTGGGCTCATCCCGTATCCTCCGTGGGAGACCCAGCGCGGCACGCCGCCGCGACCAACCGGAGGACGCCATGCCCACGCCGACGATCCGTCTCGCTGCCCCCGTGCTCGCGATCTGTGCCGCTGCCCCGAGCCCCGCGTTCTCGCAGGAGGACCTCGGCGGTGCCTTCGCACCCTTCACCGGCCGGGTCGACGCCGCCGACGTCGTCGGCGGCTATCGGGGCGACGCCGTGCTGATCCGCCTCGCCGCGGGCGCGCCCGTCGAGGTCGGCCCGGCCATGGCCGCCGCCGGCGTCACGGATCTAGCGCCGGCCTTCGCCAGCCAGCCCGCCGACGCCGCGCTCGCCGAGACGCTCGGTCTGACCCGGCTCTACGCGGCCCAAGTAGCCGATGCCCGCCTCGCGGTGCGCGACCTCGCGGCGGTCGACGGCGTGCTCTCGGCCGAGCTCATCGGCATCGGCGGCATCCTCGCCGAGATCCCCGACGACACCGACTTCGGCCTGCAGTACGGCCTGCTGAACACCGGGCAGACCGTCCTGGGCGTGCCCGGCACTCCGGGCGCGGACGTGAACGCGACCGAGGCCTGGGTGCTCACCACGGGCAGCTCCGATACGGTCATCGCCATCGTCGATACCGGCGTCAGCCTGAGCCATCCGGACCTGCAGGCCAACGTGCTGCCGGGCTACAGCGCCGTCGGCGGCACGTGGGACGACGACACGTTCATCAGCCACGGCACGCACTGCGCCGGCATCGCGAGCGCCGACACCAACAACGGCGTCGGCATCGCGGGCGTTGGCTACAACTGCTCCATCCTGCCCGTCAAGACGCTGGGCTTCCTGGGCACGGGCACCGAGGCCGACATCGCCGCCGGCGTTATCTGGGCGGCCGACAACGGTGCCGACGTCATCTCCATGAGCCTGGGCTCGCCGGACTTCGGCAGCGTGCTCGAGGCCACGGTCGACTACGCCGCGAGCCAGGGCGTGGTCATCCTCGCCGCCACGGGCAACACGCCCGGGGCCGACATCTTCGCCCCGGCCCGCTACGACGCGGTCATCGCCGTGGGCGCGACCAACAACCAAGATGTCATCGCCGACTTCACGACGACCGGTCCCGAGATGGACGTCGTCGCACCGGGCCAGGACGTCTGGTCCACGTGGGATACGCCCATTCCGCTCTTCGGCCCCGAGAACGGGTACGCCTACCAGAGCGGCACCTCGATGGCCTGCCCGCACGTTGCGGGCGTCGTTGGCCTCATGCTGAGCGTGAATCCCGATCTCAGCCGCGACCAGGTCCGCACGATCTTGCGGGACACCGCCGTCGATCTCGGCCCGGCGGGATTCGACGAGACCTACGGGTATGGCCGCGTGGACGCGCTCGAGGCCGTGATCGCCGCGGGCGGCGCCCTCGGCTGCCCCGCGGACTTCGACGGCGACGGCGAGCTGACGATCTTCGACTTCCTGGCGTTCCAGAACGCCTTCGACCTCGGAGATCCCGCTGCGGACTTCGACGGCGACGGCGAGCTGACGATCTTCGACTTCCTGGCGTTCCAGAACGCCTTCGCCGACGGCTGTCCCTAGCCCGCTGCAACCCGTGGGCTCCCCGTGGGTATGCAATCTTCCGATCATGCCACAAGGGGAGTCCCAGGAATGAACAAGCTAGCAGCAGGACTCGCCACAGCCGTCGTGCTCTCGCTGGCGTGCTCGGCCCTCGGTCTGCAAAGCGCCCGCGTCGTCGAGGTCCGCGTGGAATCCGAGGCCGGCGTCCGCGTGGACCTGATCAGGGGCCCGCTCGAGGACTTCGACTCGGATCTCGACACCAGCCTGCCGTTCCCCGATGCGGAAGCGGAGGCGGAGGTGCATCCGGACGGGCAGGATCCCCGTGCGATCAGCATCGCCACCAACGACGGCACGCTGGTATCAAGCAACAACTTCTCGTTCGACGTTGATCTGCTGATCGATCTCGAAGGCGCCGGATCCCTCGGACCACCGCCGCTGAGGAGCGCCAGCGGATCCTGGGCGACGCACCTGGTGTTCGAAGTGGACCGGCGCATCGACCTCCATCTCTCCGCCCGCATATCGCCCTTCGACGACATCGGTTTCGACGGATTCGAGCCGGCGCTCCTTACCGGACCCGATGGCGTGATCGTGAGCGGGCCGCCCGAGCCGGGGCTGAGCTCCTGGACCTGGATCATCCGGCTCGCGCCCGGCCGCTACACGTTTGAGACCTTTGGCTCGTACGAAACCGACGTGAGCACGGGCGATGGTCTGTTCGACCGCGCACAGCACTCCAACGGCCTCTCGTTCTTCCGGCCCAGTTGCCCGGCGGACATCGACGCCGACGGCGAGCTGACGCTCTTCGATTTCCTGGCCTTCCAGACGGCATTCGACGCCGGCGAGATCAGCGCCGACTTCGACGAGGACGGCGAGCTGACGCTCTTCGACTTCCTGGCGTTCCAGACCGCCTTCGACGCCGGCTGCCCGTAGCCCGCGGGCGACGACTACCCGCCGCCGAGCGGATCGTTGATGGCCCGCTCGGTCTCGCCGCGGAGTTGCTCGATCTGCTGGAGGAGCACGCCGAGGTCCGAGCTGGACGGCTGGCCGGCGCCGCCTCCGACGCTCCCGCCGCCGAGCAGATCGCCCAGGTAGCTGCCGGCGATCGCCATGGTCGCGATCGTGACGATGAGCCCGACGACCATCGCGATCGACATGCCCAGTCCGATGCCCAGGGTCAGGATCCACACCCAGCGCCACAGCCCCAGCCGCTTGTGCGTGCCGGCGGTGGATCCTTCGATGGACTCGAGCCGCCGGTCGAGGTCGACCAGTTGCCGGTCCAGCGATTCGAGGCGGACGAGGATTCGCTCGTCCGCGGGCGCGGCTGGCGGCGACGCGGGCGGAGCCGGAAAGGCCGATGCATGCTGCTGGGCCGGACGGGGTGCCGGTGGTCCGTCCTCCCGCAGATCCTCGACGGCGATCCGCGCTTCGGCTAGGCCGCCGAGCGCTTCGGCCTTGCTCGGCGCCTCGACGATCCGTTCGATCGGCTCGCCGCTATCCATGTCGATGCCCCGCACGCGGAAGCGCATTGGCGTCTCCTGCCGGGCCAGTCCGACTCGTGCGACCCGGTGCACCCGGGCCGTCGTATTAGCCCGATGCACTCAGGCGGTGGATGAGCACCGCCAGCAGCTGGCACCGCTCGACGAGGCTGGCCAGCTCGATCCACTCGTCGGGCGTGTGCAGTCCGCCGCCGCGCACGCCCAGCGTGTCGATCGTCGGCAGCCCGGCGTCCTGCAGGATGTTGCCGTCGCACACGCCGCCCGTGCTCGCGAACGGCAGCCGCTGGCCGAGCGCCTCGGCCACGGCCCGCGCGCGCAGCGCGAGCGATTCGGTCTCCGGCAGCAGCGGCTTGGCGGGCCGGTTGAACGACCGCCGCACGACGACCGCGGCGTGTTCACCATCGAAGGCCTCGTGCGGCGTCGCGAGCGCGTCCAGGGCGGCGCCGATCGTGCCACCGACTTCGGGCGTCGGGTAGCGGACGTTGCCCCACGCCGCCGCGTGGTCGGGCACCGCGTTGGTCGCCGCTCCGCCCTCGATCGGCCCGACGTTGATGATCCAGGTGTCCGGGTCGGCGGGGTCGACCATGTCGCCGATCGCCGCGATGGCGTGCCCGAGCGCGGTCACCGCGCTGACGCCGTCGCGGAACGCCCGGCCCACGTGGGCCGCGCGGCCGAAGGCCTCGACCATGAACTGCCCGCTGCCCATCCGCTCGACGGCGAGCTCGCCGCCCGGCAGCGCGGGCTCGAGCGCCAGCCCGAAGTCGTGCCGTGCGGCCTCGTCGCGGAGCACCCGCTCGCTGTGGTAGGTGCCGGTCTCCTCGTCGGCGTTGAGCGTGAAGGTCCAGCTCGCGCCAAGGCCGGCCTCCTCGAGCGACTCAAGGGCGCAGGCCGCGATCACCAGCCCGCCCTTCATGTCCACGCAGCCCGGCCCGACGGCCGTGCCGCCGTCGTCGCGCACGTCCAGCCGCTGGAAGGGCCCGTCGGCGGGGTGCACGGTGTCGAGGTGGCCGGCCACGAGGACGTTCTTCAGCCCCGGCTTCTCGCGCCGCATGACGGCGGTGGGGGGGATCGCGTCGCCCGCGGGCCCCGGCAGCCACTCGGGCCGTGGCTCCCCGGGCACGACATCGATGCTCGCGCCGAGCGTGTGCATCCGCTCGGCGAAGACGCCCCGGCTCTCGTCGATGCCCGCGAGTCCGCCGGGGCCCGTCGGCGTCTCGATGTGCCGCCGCAGGTCCTCGAGCAGGAAGGCCGACTTGCCCGCGATGATGCCGCACAGCCGCCGCTCGGCGTCGCTCAGCTCGACCGCGGGTGCCGATCCGGATTCGGGCCTCGTTGCGTGGCTCACGATGCAGGATAGCGGTCCGCGGATTGGACCATCGCCGTCCGCATCGCCCGCCCGCGAACCTCCAGATCCGCGAGGTCCTCCGCGAGCGTGCCGGTGAAGCTCCGGACGGCGGGCCCCTCCATCCGCACCACGCCGTCGCCGCCGTCGTCGATGGGCGTCCACGAGAGCCGCAGGTCGCCGCCGGGAAGGGTGATCGTCGCCACGCGATCCAGCGCGCCGGCGAGGACGGCCGCAGCCATCGCCGCGCACGCCCCGGTGCCGCAGGCACGGGTTACCCCGCTGCCCCGTTCCCAGGTGTGCAGCGTGGCGCGATCGCGACGATCGATCCGCAGCAGCTGCACGTTCACGCCCTCGGCGAAGGCAGCGTGCGTCTCCATCTGCGGTCCGATCGTCCGCACGACGCGGCTCAGATCCTCTCCTATCCATGCGTGGCGATCCGCGAACACCACCGCGTGCGGGTTGCCCACTGAGACCAGCTCGAAGGCAATGTCGCGATCCCCGCTGCGAACGACGCACGGATCCTCGCAGGCCAAGTGCGTCGCCACCACGCCGCACACCTCGGGGCCCACTCGGGGCTCGCCCATCTCGACGAGCACCGCGCCGCCTTGCCCCACCCGGCAGCGGCGGACGCCGGCGGCGGTCTCGATGTCGAGGGCTTCGCTGCCGAACTCCGGCCGGCCGCGCAGCAAGGCCGCCACGCAGCGGATGCCGTTGCCGCACATCTCGGCCTCGCCGCCGTCGGCGTTGAAGATCCGCATCCGGGCGTGCCCGCCGGCCGCGGGGGGACACACGAGGATCAGCCCATCGGAGCCGACGCCCTCGTGCCGATCGCTGATCGCCCCGGCGAGCGCGGACCAGTCGCGGGTGGCTTCCAGTTCGGGCCGCGGCAACGCATCCACGATCACGTAGTCGTTGCCCAGGCCGTGCATCTTGGTGAATTGCATGCGGCGCCCCCGATCGCTACGCGATGTGTACGACGCCCAGCGCGCCGCCGATGGCCCCGAGCCCGATTGCGACAAGGGTGGCGACCCGGATCCATCGCATGGTCCGATCGATCGGCAGCCGATCGGGCCGGGCTCCAACGAGCCTGGCGAGGTTCCGCTGCCGCTGCCGGACGGATCCGTGCCGGAAGCCCCAGCGGGCGGGCGGCACGCCGCTGAGCGCGCACACCCGACCCAGCGCCGCCGACATCAGCGCCGGGCCGGTCCCGACGATGGGATCCTGTGCATTGACCGGTACACCTTCGTCGGCTTCGGCGTGCAACCGATCGAGCGCCACGGCGGCCGTCGCGTCCGCCTGCCTCTCGACGCGGCGGCTCACGAACCCAAAGACGAGGATCGTGCCGGCGATCGACGCGATGCCGAGCAGCGCATCCGCCAGGCCCAGCGGTACGCCGGCCTGAGACAGCCCGAGCGCGATCAGCCCGGCCGCCGTGCCGAGCACGACCGCGGCGGCGGCGATGGAGAGCACGATCCAGAGCACGTGCTGGTGCCGCACGTGCGCCAGCTCGTGGGCGATCACCGCGTCCAGTTCGCCGCGGGGCATCGACCGCACCAGCGCGTCGGTCAGCAGCATGTACCGCACGCCCGGCAGCAGGCCGAGCACCGCGGCGTTGGTCGCGGGCGTGCGCCAGATCCGCACGGCCCGCACCCGGGCGTGCATCCGTCGCTGCAGCGCATCGATGCGGCTCCTGAGTTCACCGGGCCCGAGCGGCCGCGTGCCGAGCACGCGGACGATGAGCGCCGGCGCGCACGCGACGATGGCCACCGTGCCGGCGATGTCCGCCGCGATCAGCGACCACTCGGGCGCCGATTCGGGAAGCCAGCCGGCCAGGCGGCCCACGATCTCGTGCCAGCAGACGATCAGGAACACGGGCATCAGCGGCATCGCGAGCATCGACCGCAGCGCCGTCGCTGTCCACTCGGCCCGCGTCGGCGGCCGATCGTCAAGGCCGCCCTCGTCGAGCTGGCGGACGAGCATCGCCTCGCGGATGCGGGCGTGCAGCGGATGCTCGGCCCAGGCCACCACGAGCAGTGCGGCCAGGGGCGGGGCGGCGGCCAACGCCTCGTCGAGGCCCACGAAGTCGCCGATGGCCGCTGCGACCTGGCCCGCCGCGTCGCCCGCGATCGACCAGATCGCGTAGGGCAGCACGACCAGCCACCGCGCCAGCGCCGCGAAGCGCAGGCCCTCGCGGAGGGCTCCGACCGATCCTGCGCGATCGGCCTGCCGCCGGAACAGGGGCATCGCGGCGGCGACGAGCAGCGCCGTGCCGAGCGGCAACGCGGCCGCCGCCAGGGACGCGATGACCGCCCACGACACCGGCAGCGGCGCAAGCAGGCCTATCTCGCGCCCGAGCAGCAGCGCGACGAGCGCGACCAGGACGTGGATGCTCGGCACGCCGGCTAGTTCGAGGGCGGGCCGACGACCTCACCCAGGTCGACGGCGAAGGGCTCCCCGGCGTACGCGTCGGCGTTCAGCTCGCCCTCCCGCACCGAGGTCAGCACGAGCGCCAGCCGGCCCGAGGATCGCGCCTGCTCGAAGTCCTCGAGGCTCGGCCCGGCGAAGCGGGAGTTGCGCTCCCGCGTGGCATGGAAGTGGTACCACGCGATCGCCTGGTCGCCCTGGTCGACCATGTCGGACGACGCCACGAAGATGTCGTCCCCCCGGCGATGCTGGGGCCGCGGCGGATACAGCCGCACCAGGAATCGGCCGTCGTCTCCGGCGAAGACCAGCCCGCCGTACTCGGTCGTCTCATCGTCTCGGTCGAGGGCGACCTGCCGGAAGAGGTCCGCGAGCACGTCGGGGTCGTGCAGCGCTACGTCGAGGGCCAGCAGCGAGACGGCGTCGCCCCAGCTCAGGGCCGGCCTTGCGTCGACGAATTCCTGCGGGATGTCGCGGAGCTCGCGCTCGTCGGCACGCCGCGGCGTGAACTCGCGCTCGGCCAGCCGCTGCGCCAATCGCGAGAGCATCTCCTGGCGGCTCTGCCTGAGCCAGGGCTCGCGGTAGACCGACGCCCAGCGGAGCACCTCGAGGTGCCGCAGCCGCAGCCCCGCGGCCTGGTCGCTATCCAGCCGCCGCACGATGGTCGCCACCTCGTTCCACCAGGCGGCGTTGCTGGAGCGGCCGCTATCGGCCAGCGAGAGCAACCAGCGGAGCTCGTCGCCCGTTCGCGGCACGACCCGCAGCTCGGTGAGGCCTCGGCGCATGGCCCCGAGCACGCGGGTGCCCTCGGCGTCGGCGGGCAGCTGCTCGCCGGCGAGGATGTCCCGCCGCGCGTCGCCCGAGGGATCCAGCCGCGCAAGCAGATCCCACGCCTCCGCCCGGACGCGGTCGTTGACGTCCTCGCCGGCGATCGGCGGCTGGTTGGGGTCGAGGAACACGCGGATGACGATCCGCTCGAGCGACTCCTCGGGGTTGAGCGCCTCCAAGATGTCTCGCTCGATGCGCTCCTCGTCGGGGATGACCTCGTCCACCTGCGCGTAGCTGCGGACGAAGGCCGGCGTCAGGTCCCGCCACCCCCGCGCCACCGCCAGCACGCCCATCCGCCGCACCATCTCGTAGTTGCCCACGCGGGGCACGCGGAGGCGGATGAAGGTCCGCGATTCGGCCAGCCCCTCGGGAGATGCGTCGCCCATCAGCTTGTCGAGCGCCGCGAGCCGCAGGTCCGCGGGCGCCTGCTCGGCCCAGACCAGCCCCCGCAGCGCCTCGCGGATGTCGCCGCGGAAGATCGACGGGTCCTCCCAGGCTTGATCGATCGCCTCGATCCGCTGGGGCACCCGCAACTCCGGGTTCTGCAGGTCGGTCAGCGCATCGCCGGTCGGGCGTTCCCCCGCCGATGCGCAGCCGAGGGCCGATAGCCCGCAGAGTGCCAGGCAAAGGCCAAGAACCAGGGTCAGGGCGGGTATCGTCGCCGCATTCCGTGCGTATGGCAGCATGGGTTCATAGTATCAGCGGAGCGAAAGCTGGCGTTCATCGCCGAGGACCGCACACCGTGGCCAAGAACCAGAGCCTTCCACAAGCCGAATCCAACGCGGTCGAGACGCCCACGCTGCGGCTCACCGGGACCGTCCGCGAGCGCGTCGAGCGGGTGATCGAGCAGATCCGGCCGGCCATCCAGGCCGACGGCGGCGACGTCGAGCTCGTGGAGGTCACCGCCGAGGGCCTGGTCCGCATCCGCCTGCACGGGGCCTGCGTCGGGTGCCCGTCCAGCACCCTGACCCTGCAGAGCGGCATCGAGCGGAACCTCCAGCAGCACGTGCCCGAGGTGACCGCCGTGGAAGCGCTGGACGAGGACTAGCGCGAGAGGACCCGTCGGCGCACCGCCCTCGGAAGCGCCGCACGCGACCCCACGACAGGTGTCGACTGACCCTGCACATCCTGTGGATAACGTGTTCGCCCCGCTCCTCGAATCATCGCATAACCCCAGGATCGTGCGCCATTTGTGGGTTATCGGGGCGTCCCCCCAGGGGCCGGGGTTTTTTGACGCGCGTTCGGTGGGCCTGTCGGTTACACTCAGCCCAGGTGGAGCGGCCATGGTGGGGCCGCCCGGGGGCATGCCATGCTGGTGATCACACGGAGAGAGGGCGAAGAGGTCGTGGTGGGCGACCCGCGCAACCCGATCGGCGTCGTGCGGATCGCGTCCATCAAGGGCGATCGCATCCGTCTCGCGTTCGACTTCCCGCGGACGATCGACGTCCACCGCCGCGAGGTGGCCGACCAGATCGCGCAGGAGGACGCTCCGCCCGGCCGATCCGCCGGCGAGGCGCCGGTGGTCGAGACCCGCGTGGTCGAAACCCGAGCGGTGGAAACACCGCGTCGCGTCGCCTCGACCGCCTGAACCATCGAACGTCGCCCCGCCCGCGGGCTGCGCGGCCTACTCCGGCGAGCCGCTGGAGAGGTCGTACACCCACTGGTTGATCGCCCGCTCGTAGTCGAGCACCTCGCCCTCTCCGAAGAACAGCTTGAGTTCGCGCTCGGCGGCCTCGGGGCTGTCCGAGCCGTGGATCAGGTTGAAGCTGTTGGAGACACCGAAGTCGCCGCGGATGGTCCCGGGCTCGGCCTTGCTGCCGAAGGTCGCGCCCATGAGCTTGCGGCAGATGGCGATGGCTCCCAGCCCACGGACGGCCAGAACCAGCACGGGCGCCCCGGTCATGAAGCGGACGAGGCCGTCGTAGAACGGCTTGCCCTTGTGCTCGCCGTAGTGGGTGGCGGCCAGCTCCTGGCTGATCTGCATCAGCTTGCAGCCGACGATCTGCAGGCCCTTGTCCTCAAGGCGTGCGATGACTCGGCCGACGAGCCCCCGCTGCACGGCGTCGGGCTTGAGGATGATCAGCGTGGTCTCCATGGCGGGGCTCCTTGGGTGGCGTCTCGGAAGGGGGCCAAGGGTAGCGGGGTTGCTCAGATGGAGGTGGCGACCCGGGTGGCCTCGTCCGCCGGTGCCCACACGATGGCCCCGATGGCGGACGCGCCACCCGCCAGGAATCCCAGGAGCATCGCGCCGAGCATGCAGGCCGCTCCGGCGACGTACACCCGATGCCGGATGCCCCGGCCAAGGCGGAGCCGTGCCGCGTCGGCAGCCATCCTCCGCTGCCATGCCGCGAACGCAACCGCGCAGCCAATCAGCCAGAACGATGCACCCACGGCAAGCGCGGCGAACGCGTAGTTGGCCGCATTCGGGCCCGGCCACAGGACCGCTGTGGCGATCGCGACCGCCGCCATCATCGGCGCCACCAGCCACGGCGTGTGGAGCAGCCAGAAGTGCCGTACCCACAAGGCCCGGGCAGCGCGGTTCTCGGCCGCGTGGATCGTGGTCGCGAACGCGATCAACAGCATGCTGCCGCCGAGAGCCGTCGCTGTGCAGACACCCGCGACGAGCCCCATGACGGGATCCTGCGTGACCACCACGGCGCCCAGGGCGTAGACGGCCAGAACGCCGAGCCAGCCCGCACAGTGGCGTCCCGAGTTCCACGATGCGGCGTCCACGACGGCCTGACGAACCGCAAGTATTTGGGCCAGCGTGTTGCACGGATGGTGCTGGCCGCACTCGGGGCAGACGCGTCTCTCACCGAACGGTACCGGGAATTTGCATCGCGTGCACGGCAGCGAGTCGTGCTCCCGGCCGCACTCCGGGCAGCGTGGCGTGCCCTGCAGGGGCACCGGGTGGCCGCATCCCCAGCAGGGCGTGAGGTTCGTCGTAGACGCGATGCTGGTCACGGTGGATAGGACGGTGACCGGTTGCCGCTAGTTCGCCCCCCGCGCCGCCTCGATCGCCTCGGTCAGCACCTCTTCGAGGTCGCCCGACGCGCCCACCTTCCGCAGCTTGATCTTGCCGTCCGGGCCGATGATGAACAGCGTGGGCAGGGCGCTCACGCCGTACTCGGCCGCGACCTGGTCGCCCTCGAGCAGCTGGGGGTATGTAAAGCCGTTCTCCTCGACGAAGGCCTTGGGGTCGCCGTTCTCGAAGGCGTTGACGCCGAAGATGACCGCACCCTCGCCGTCGTACTTCTCGTGGACGGCCTGCAGCTGGGGCATGATCTGGCGGCACGGACCGCACCAGGTCGCCCAGAAGTCGAGCACCACGACCTGGCCCCGGTAGTCCGACAGCGTGCGCTCGGTGCCGTCGGCGTCGACGAGCGTGAACTCGGGCGCGGGCAGGTTGGAGGGCGGCTCGGGCCGCGCCATGGCGCGGCGCTGCTCGGCCTGGGGCGGCTCGAATTGCCGCAGCTCCATGCCGCCGGGCGCGAGCATCCGGAACGGGTTGTCGTCGGCCACGGTGATGACGTAGCGCGTCGCATCGGGATTCAGCGGGTAGTCGTCGAGGATGGCCGCCGCGTTGCGCACGGCGGGGGCGATGTCGCCGGGGCTCCGCAGGATCTCGATGTCCCGAAGCGTGATGCGGGTGATGCCGTCGCCCACCGACGTGCCCTCGGCGGTGCGGACGTCGTAGTAGACCAGCTCGAGCCGCCGGGGTAGGCGATCGCCGAGGCTGATGTACCACCATGCGCCGAACTCGGCGATGCCCCCGAAATCGCCGAGATCGACGTAGATCGCCTCGCACTCCTCGCCGTTGATGACGGTGGCGCCGTCGAGCGTGGGGCGGATCCTGGGGTCGCGGTCGACGAGGGGCGAGGCGACGAGCTCCTCCCAGCGGATCAGCCACTCGAGTGCGAGCTGCACGCCGCTGTCGAGCAGGAGTGCGTGGGCGAACTCGCCCGGCGCCTCGACCAGGTCCGCGGATTCCATGTGCATCGCGCGGGCGAGCTCGCCGTCGCTGACGTAGGCGAAGGGCATGCCGCGGCCCTTGCCGCCGACGGCCGCCGTGCCGAACGCCGCCACCCGCCACTGCATCGCGCCGTCGCCGCCGAGCAACCCGGCCCGCTGGTACTCGGCCGGCAGGTCGGTCCGTCGGGCGAGCACGACGCGGGCGCTCGCGAACGGCTCGCGGGTCGCCTGCGCGCCCACGCCCTCGCGTTCGATCGTCGCGGCGATGGCGGGCAGCGCACGCAACGCCTGGTCGGACTGGCGGACGAGCGCGAGGCCCTCGTCGCCCGCGGGCTGGCCCAGCGCGATCGTGGCGAAGGCGAACATCATCACCAGGCGGCGGAGTCGGCGGAGGCGTCGGGGCATGGCGTCGGGCTCCGTGGGCATGTCCACAGCGTACCGCGCGGGGGTCGCCCCGCACAACCGGGAAAACCGGGCGGCGGCGGCTCCGGCGGGTCGGCGGCCGCCGAGGAAGCGGCGCTAGTGGGCCTCGCGGCGGGCGAAGATCGCGGCGCCCGCGGCGAAGCACAGCGCCCCGATGCCCAGCAGCATGCCTATCGGCAGGGCCATGGCGGCCGGTGAGAAGTCCCGCCACAGGCCACCCTCGATGGCCAGGATGCCCCACTTCACCGGGCTGACGTGGCCGATCTCGCGGAGCCAGCCGGGCATGAAGGTCAACGGGATGGCGCCGCCCCCGATCATGGCCATGGTGAGCAGCACGCCCCAGCTCAGCGCGCTGCCGCTGGCCTCGCTCGTGCCCAGCGCCGCCAGGAGCATCATCACGCCCACGAAGCACAGTGCGACCGACACCACGGCGATGGCGAGCGTCGCCGGCGCGTGCGGCCGCACGCCGAAGACCACCGCCGCTACCACGAGCAGCGCCACGCTGACGGCGATGGTCGCCATCAGGCACGCGACCGCCTTGCCCAGCACGATGTGCCACCGGCCGATGGGCGCGACGCGGAGGCGGGTCATCGTGCCCCGCGTCCGCTCGCTGACGAGCGACAGCCCGAAGCCCGCGGTGCAGCCCATCACGCCCCAGAGCACGGCCTGCGGGAAGCTGATCGCGAAGGCGCTGATCTCGCCGTCGCCCTTGCCCCCGATGATCTCGTTCTGCGCGATCTCGACCGGCTGGAACGCGATGCCGCCGTCCGCGTCGGTCTCGCCGCCGCCCTGCGAGCGCACCGCCGCGTCGGCCGCGTTCATGAGCGCGCGGAACGCCAGCTTCTGGCCCGCGTCCATGCCCTCGGCCGCCTCGATCTGCCGACGGCCCGACTCGATCATGCCGCTCGCACGCTCGGGGTCGGCCAGGTTCTCGCCGAGCAATCGGAAGGCGGCCTCGGTCACCACGCCGCCCAGGATGCCCCGCGCCGGTCGACCGGTCGGCCCCGAGCCGACCTCGACGCGCATGGGCTCGCCCGCGAAGGGCATCCGGGCCCGCTCGCCGAAGCCCGGCGCGATTAGCACGTAGGCGTCGGCGGCGCCATCGTTGACGAGTTCGTGGGCGTGCTCGGCCGTCTCGGCGTCGTGGAACTCGATCCGCTCGCGCTGCCGCAGAAGGCCGATCAGCGCCGCCGAGTCCTCCGTCTGGTCCAGGTCGACCAGCACGACGGCGATGCGTGGCGGACCCTCGGCGTCGCTGGTGCCGCTAAACACCGCACCGAAGAGCACGCCGAAGAGCAGCGGGAACACGAGCGCGAAGAACAGTGCGATGCGGTCGCGCGACAGCAGCCGCAGGTCCTTGGCGACCAGCGCGGCGAGCACGCCCAGGCGGCCTGCGTGGGTGCGGTCGCTCAATCTCGGTGCCCCCGCCCGGTCAGGGCCAGGAAGACCGACTCGAGATCGGGTGGCTCGATGCGGAGGGCCTCCACGCGGCCCGGCGTCGCGCCGGCCGATGGGTCGCCCAGTTCCTCGCCCCCGGCGGGCTGAAGGGTGAGCACGCGGGCGACCTCGTCCAGAGGGGTCGTGGTCTCCACGCGGCGCTCGCGGGCCTCGCCGGCGTGCTGCACGACGACCACGCTCGGTCCGCCGTGCTCGGCTACCAGTTCGTCGACGGTGCCGAGGGCGAGGATGCGGCCGTTGTCGATGATCGCCACGCGATCGCACAACCGGCTGGCTTCTTCCATGTAGTGCGTGCTGAAGAGCACGGTGACGCCCTCGTCGCGGAGCTCGGCGATGATCTCGAAGATGGCGTTGCGGGACTGCGGATCGACGCCGGCGGTGGGTTCGTCCAGCAGGACCAGCTTCGGCGACGCGACGAGCGCGGCCGCGAGGTTCAGCCGCCGCTTCATGCCGCCGGAAAAGCCGCCGACGCCCGTGTCGGCGCGGCCGTCGAGCCCGACCCGCTCCAGTAGCGTGTTGGCCCGGTGCCGTGCGTCGCTGCGCCGCAGCCCGTGCAGGCGGCCGAAGAACTCCAGGTTCTCGCGGGCGGTCATCGCGTCGTAGAGGGCGATCTCCTGGGGAGCGATGCCGACCGTCCGGCGGATCGCCGCGTCCGCCGGCGTGCCCGCCTCGCCCAGTGTGACGCGGCCGCGATCGGGGTGCAGCAGGCCGACGGCGATGCCGATGGTCGTGGTCTTGCCGGCTCCATTTGGGCCCAGCAGGCCCAGAATCTCGCCCCGCCGCACGTGCAGATCCAGGCCATCGAGCGCCGCCACGCGGGCCCGGGCCGGACCGAAGCTCTTGTGCACACCGTCGAGCAGGAGCATGGGAGACTGTACGGGATGCACGCCAGTATCATGGGGTATGCGGCAACGAACGTGCACGGTCGGCGGGCCCATGGGGGAAGTCAGCATCGGTCAGGGCCATCCGCTGGCCATCATCGGCGGCCCCTGCACCCTCGAATCGCTCGCACTGGGTCTCGAGGTGGGGCAGACGCTGGCGGCGGCCTGCGCCGAGAGCGGCCTGCCGTTCATCTTCAAGGCCAGCTTCGACAAGGCCAACCGCAGCAGCATCGCCTCGTCGCGCGGCCCGGGCATGAGCGATGGGCTGGAGTGGCTCGCCCGCATCCGCGACGGCCTGCGTTGCCCGGTGACCACCGACATCCACCTGCCGGGCCAGGCCCCGCCCGTGGCGGAAGTCGCGGGCCTGATCCAGATCCCCGCGTTCTTGTGCCGCCAGACCGATTTGCTCGTCGCGGCGGGCGAGGCCGCGGCGGCACGCGACGGCGCCGTCAACGTCAAGAAGGGCCAGTTCCTCAGCCCGCGGGAGATGCTCGGCCCGCTCCGCAAGCTGCACGAGGCCGGCTGCGGCAACGCGATGCTCACCGAGCGGGGCACCTTCTTCGGCTACCACAGGCTGGTGACCGACTTTATCGGATTGGGCGACCTCATGGAGCTCGATTGCTCGGGCTTCAGCGAGGACGGTCCGCCGCCCGTGTGCTTCGACGCCACCCACAGCACCCAGCTGCCCGGCTCGGGCGAGCAGACTGGCGGCCGCCCGGAGCGGGCGCCCATGCTGGCTAGGGCCGCGGTCGCCGCCGGCGTGCACGCGCTGTTCCTGGAGGCGCACCCCAACCCCGCCAAGGCCGCCAGCGACGCGGCCACGCAGTTGCCTCTCGACGTCGCCGTCGCGGTGGTGCGGGAGATTGCGCGATTGCGGGAGTTGCTGACGAGCTGGGGCTAGGCAGCGCTGTCCGAAAGAACTTGCTTCGCCACTTCGTCCGGTCGCCCTAGTTGTTCTTGTAGTGCTCGGCGTGGTATGCCGCGAGCCAGCGGGGGCGCGGGGCGTCGTGGTCGAAGGGGTCGACGTGCACCCGGCGGCCCTGGAAGACCACGCGGCCGGCCTGCACGGCGAAGAGGGTGTCGTCATTGCCCCGGCGGACGCCGAAGCCCGGCTTGTGCTTCGTGCCGCACTGCCGCACGATGATGTTGCCCGGCTGGGCGACCTCGCCGCCGTAGAGCTTCACGCCACGGTACTGCGGGTTGCTGTCGCGGCCGTTCTTCGACGAACCCTGGCCCTTCTTGTGTGCCATCGCGGCAACCCTCCGGCGGTCGATCTGCGGCTATTCGTACACCGTTTCAAACGGGCAGAGATGGTAGCGGAGCCCTACCGCATGATCCAGCGGGTCTCGGTGCGGTCGATGGGGGCGCTGCCCCGGCCGTCGAGGTTGCCCGGCAGGCGGTGGGTGGCCATCAGCGTCTTGCGGAGGACGACGTCCCGCGGCGTGCCGGTGTGCCGATCGACCAGGTTGATCCGGGCCGTCTCGCCGCTGAAGCCGGCCATGTAGACCCGAAGCTCGTCGGCGTCGATGTCCCGCACGGGCCAGACGACCAGCCCCTCGCGGGCCTGCGCCGGGCCCCGCCGCAGCCGGCCGATCATGTTGACCTGGTCGGTGAGCAGCGGGTTGTTCAGCCGCTCGAGCAGTTCCCGCGTGACCGCGGCGGGCACGCCCTGGCCGGCGACGTCGGTGTGTCCCGAGTCCGTGCTCAGCTCGAAGCTGGGCGCGAACAGGACGGGCTCGCCCGTGTTGTTCGTGACCAGGTAGGTCATGTACAGGTACAGCTGCGGCCCCTGTCCGGGCGTGTCGACGCTGGCCAGCCGCAGCGGGCCCACGTCGAGGTCGAGCTGCCAGCGGATCGGGACGGGGCTGGGCTGCGGCGGGCGGGCGGCGGCCACGAGCACCACCGCGAGCGCCAGGGCCAGCGTGGAGGCAATACGTCCAGGAACGGTCAAGCGGGGCATCTCGATCTCCGAGGACTCATGTGCCAGGGGTGCCCAGGGGGTGCCCGGGGAGTGCCGAGGGACTGGCCGGAGAGGGGTCCCCGGCGGTGACGCAGAAACCGGTTGGGGCACGCCGGCGGGCGTCCCGAGCCGCAAGACTATATTCGACCGACCGGTGGAGCCACCGCGGGCCGCGATGCCGCCCGTTCGCACGCCGGGCCGTCGGCGAGGGCGGGTCCCGTGGCAAGCATCGACATCACGCGCATCGGCACCACCACGGATACGCCCGCGGACGCCGGTGGTTTCGCGCCACGACCGCTGCCGGCCGCTCTCCGCTTCTCCGCTGCCGAGCGGCTGGTCGAGGACTCGGGCCCGTCGGCTCGATCCCAGGCGCGGCAGATCGCCGCCTCGCTGGCCGCACCGGCGGCCGCACCCGATCTCGCCTGGGCGACCGTGGGGCCCGCCGGCCGGACCGTCCGCGAGGTCGCCGTGGCCTTCCTGACGCCCGGCCGCAGCGCCGTGCTGGTCGCCAGCCGCCCGGTGTCGGCGGACGACGAGCGGATCGACGAGCGTGCGGCCTGCATTCGGGCGACCTGCGAGCACCTGGCGGGGCTGCCGGGCCAGCCCGTGGGCATCGTGCAGTCGCTCCCGGCGACCGAGGAAATCTGGGCGGTGCAGTCCCTGGAAGCCGCCGGCTGGCAGGTCGTGGGCGAGCTTGCCTACCTCCGCCGGCCCATCGTGCTGCCCGACTTCCTGGAGGAATCTGGCGCCGCGGGTGCCGAGCTGCCCCGGGGCGTCGAATTGGAGCCCGTCCGCGCGACCGACGCCACGGACGACGAGCTGCGTCGGGTCCTGGAGGGCCTGGAGCGCAGCTACGAGGACACGATGGACTGCCCGGGGCTGTGCGGGCTGCGGAGCACCGCCGACATCCTGGCGTCGCACGCCGCGATCGGCGATCCGGCGCTGGCGATCTGGCGGGTCGTTGCCGCCGGGGGCCGGCCCGAGGGGGCGATGCTGCTCGCCGGCCTCGCCGACCAGCGGTGCTACGAGCTCGTGTACGTGGGCGTGTCGCCCGCGCTGCGGCAGCGGGGCCTGGGGTCGGCGCTGCTGCGGCGGGCGCTGGGCACGCTGGCCAATAGGCTCGGCCCGGCGGCGGCCCGGCGGTGGTCGCTCCGCTGCGCGGTGGACGTCGCGAATCTGCCGGCGACGCGGCTGTACCAGCGGCTCGGCTTCCGCGCCTTCGACTACCGCGTTGCCTGCGTGATGCCGCTCGAGGCGCGCGGTGCGGATTGATGCAACGCGGGCCTACCGGCTGATTGCGGCGATACCGGGCGTCGTTTCGCGCCGCAGTGCACGATCTATCCCCAATCGCACATGCGCGTGTGTGTATTTGTGATTAAAGTTTTCTTTGTCTTCGTAAACGCCTGCGCACGCACGGGCAACCGATTCGAGATGCGTGGGAGATGCGGATTACCGGTAGCGTTGCCGGGGTGACTTCGATACATTCTGGCAACGCCGACGGACCGGCGACAGGCAGCGGACGACGCGGAGCGGCTCGCACCCATCTCCCCGATCATTGGGGGCATGCGAGCCGGCTCGTGGGGGTGGTCTAGCCGAATGCGAGGATCGCACGAGGCCCGTGCGCTCGCTGCCGCAGGATGAATGGACTCGGGGATGTTGTCGCAGCCGCGTGGCGAGCGCGGGGGGCTGTTGCTTTGGCTCGATGCAGGCCAGAAAGCGGGTCCGGAATTGGCAGCGATGCGCACGGACGGTGTGGAATTGGAGCAAGCCGCGTGGCCCGCCACGCCGGATCAGGGGGAGGTGATCGGTGATGCCGCCGACGGGCTCACGGGCGACGCCGCTGCGGCCGGCCTCCGCATTCCGGGCCGCGAGGCGATTGGCACCGCCGCGCGGCATCGGCGGGTTGCCCCTGGGCGTCCGGCGCGACCCCTCGGTGGTGGTGCCCCATCTCGTGCCGGGCAGCCGCCGGCGAGCACTGGCGGATCGAGCGCGGTTGCAACGAGTGCATCGGATGGCGACCAGCTAGTCGCCCGGCTCGCCGGGCTCATCGGGCCCGCCGCCTACGAGCGGTACTTCTCCCGCGGCGCACGGCTCGAACTCGACGAGCGAGGGCTGCACGTCCGCGTGGTGTCGGCCTTCCTGATCAACATCTTCGAGCAACGCTTCCGTCCGCAGCTGGAAGAGCTGGCGGGCGGCGCGGCGGTTCGATTCACCGAGGACGCATCGGCGTTCCCGGCCGAAGCCGATCCGCCGGCCGAGGCGATGCCGCCGCGTTCGCCGGCACCGGCCGAAGCCCCGTCCCGCCGGGCATCGAAGCCCGCCGATCGCGCTCCGCGGCTTGCGGACTTCGTCGTCGGCGGGGGCAACCGCTTGGCGTACGCCGCCGCGTGCGCCGCGGGTGACCCGACCGCCGAGCCTCCCGGCGGCAACCTGCTGGTGCTCCACGGCGGGTGCGGGCTGGGCAAGACCCATCTGCTGCGGGGCATCGCCCGCGCCTTCGGAGACGCCGGCGGCGTCGGCCGCGCCCGCTACGTCACCGCCGAGTCGTTCACCAACGGCTTCCTCGCGGCCCTGCGCACCAAGGCCACCGATGCCTTCCGAGAGCAATACCGCGGCGTGTCGCTGCTGTGCCTCGATGACGTCCACTTCCTGGCCACCAAGGACGCGACAAAGGCCGAACTGCTGCACACGCTCGACCAGATCCTCCACGATGGCGCCCGGCTCGTGCTGGCCTCCGATGAGCACCCACGAGAGGTCACCGGGCTCGGCAAGCAGCTGTGCTCGCGGCTCTCGAGCGGGCTCATCGTGGAGCTGTCGCCGCCCGACGACGAGCTTCGGCTGGCAATGGTCCACCGCCTGGCGCGGCGTCGCGGCCTGACGCTGCCCGCCGAGGTCGCCCAGCAGATCTCCCACGCGGTCTCGCACGGCGACGCCGCACGAGTCGGCTCGTTCCGCGACCTCGAGGGCGCCCTGGCCCGCGTCGAGGCGTTCCACAATCTGCTCACCCGGGACGCCGGCGCCGCGGGCGCTCGCGCGGACCGGCGGGCCGACGCGGGAGTCGTTGCGATGTCGACGGTCACCCAGGCGCTGGGCCGCCGCCGCCCGATCGTGGCCGATGCCCCGGTCCGCGTCGAGGAGGTCATCACCCGCGTCTGCGAGGTGCTCGGCGTGGGATCGGCCGAGTTCGCCGGCCGGGGACGGCATCGCCGGGTGGTCCTCGCACGGGCCCTCGTCGCCCGGCTCTCCCGGGAACTGACGGCCTCGAGCTATCCCGAGATCGCTACGGCGATGGGCCGGCCCAACCACTCCTCGGTGATCACGGCCGTGCGGCGGATCGAGAAGCAGATCCAGGACTGCGAGATCGTCGGCGTAGGCTGCCCCCTCGACGGTGAACCGATCGAGGAGCTGTCGGCCCGCATCGCCCGGTCGTTGCGGTCGAGATCCGGCTGACCATCGGCACACGCAACGCAGACTCTTGCGGGATCGGCCTCTCCTTGGACCCACGACAGACGAGCGAAATCCCGCTGAGCCGGCCCGACATCACGCAGGCCGAGGTCGACGCGGTCGTCCGCACGCTGCGGAGCGGGCGGCTGAGCATCGGGCCGATGCAGGAGGCCTTCGAGTCGCTCGTGGCCGAGGCCGCCGGCTGCACCCACGGCGTCGCGGTGTCCTCGGGCACCGCCGGGCTGCACCTGACGCTGCTGGCGCTGGGCATCCGGCCGGGCGACGAAGTGATCACCACGCCGTTCTCGTTCGTTGCGAGCGCCAACTCGATCCTCTATGCCGGTGCGAAGCCCGTCTTCGTGGACATCTGCCCGCGCAGCCTCAACATGGACCCCGATAGGGTCGAGGCTGCCGTCACCGAGCGCACCCGCGCCATTCTCGCCGTCGAGGCCTTCGGCAACCCCGCGCACATGGACCGGTACGTGGCCATCGCCAACAAGCACGAGATCCCGCTCATCGAGGACTGCTGCGAGGCGCTCGGCACGCGCCTCGGCAGGACGAAGTGCGGCAGCTTCGGCCGCGCGGGCGTCTTCGGCTTCTACCCCAACAAGCAGATCACCACGGGCGAGGGTGGCATGATCGTGACCGACGACGCCCAACTCGCCGATCTCTGCCGCTCGCTGCGCAACCACGGCCGGCCCGTCGAGGGCCTCGACCTCGACGACGAGCCCGGCTACGAGCACGCGACCACCGGCAGCTGGCTGAGCCACGAGCGGCTGGGGTACAACTACCGTCTCGACGAGCTCAGCTGCGCCCTGGGCGTTGCCCAGATGGGCCGCCTCGAGGAGTTGATCGAAGCCCGGCGACTCGTCGCCACCGAGTACCTCGACCGCCTCATGGACGTGCCGGGCATCATCCTGCCCACCATCGAGAGCGGCACCAGCATGAGCTGGTTCGTGTTCACCATCCGCCTCGAGCGAGGATACACCGCCGAGGAGCGCGACCGCATCGTCCGCGGGCTGCGGAACCACGACATCGGGTGTGCCCCCTACTTCCCGTGCATCCACCTGATGCCGCACTACGCGCGGTGCGGCCCCGACGGCTGCGGCTACGACGCGGGCAGCTTCCCGATCGCCGAGTCGGTGGCCGACCGGACGATCGCGCTGCCCTTCCACAGCCAGCTCACCAGCCGCGACATAGACCTGATCGCGCAGACGCTGAGCCTGATGATGAAGCGGGAGAACCTCTCTCGCGGCTGAGGCGGCGTGGGCACTGGGGATTGGGCACTAGGCACTGGGGGCGGAGCAAAGCAACGCCTCCTCGCGTCCGCTGCGCATTGATCGGACGCGAGCGGTCCCTCGCGGCCCGGCCGTTAGGCCGCGAAGCGAGCGCCAAGAAACAACCCAATCCCGCGAGCCCTCCGCGCAGCCGTCCGCGGCTCCGTGCGGGCGTCGGTCCACGGAGACCCAACCAGAGCACGACGGTTCGGCACGCGGACGACTCGTCCGTGGCGGGGGGCCCGAACGACCTACGGGCAGCCCGCGTCGAAGGCGTTGCTGAACGCCAGGAAGTCGAAGAGCGTCAGCTCGCCGTCGCCGTCGAAGTCCGCCGGGCAGTCGCTGCCGCTCGCGGCCGTGGTGAACGTGAACGGGCCGGCGAGGGTCTCACCCGCGGCGTTGCGGGCGGTCACTCCCCAGAAGTAGGTCGTGCCGGGCTGCAGCGCCGCGCCGCCCGCGTCGGCGAAGCGGCCGTCGATGCCCACGGCCTCGAATACCGGGTCGCCCAGGTCGGGCGACAGCGCCACGAGCACGTCGTAGCGGACGTCGAATCCCGTGGCCCGCTCCCACTGGAATTGCGGGCGGACCTCGCCGCCCCAGGCCGACACCTGGGCGGGCGGGGCGAGGCCGGCGGCGCCGTCCGGCGGGCTGACGAGGGCAAAGCCGCCCGGGGCCGAGAAGGGCGTTTGGTTGAACCGGACGGTGAAGCACTGGCTGAAGAAGCCGACGGCGCTGACTAGGTCGGGGCCGCCCGAGCCATCGACGTCGATGAGCTCAAAGAAGTCGATGTCGCCATCGCAGACGTCCCATTCCTCCGCCTGGAGATCGAAGGCGCCGCTGCCGTCGTTGAGGTAGACCACGATGCGCTGCGGATCGAATCCGGCCTCGCGAGCGACGATCACGTCCTGGTCGCCATCGGAATCAATGTCGGCGACCTCGACCTCGAAGGGATTCTCGAGCGACAAGGCATAGTCGAAGTCGAAGTCGCCCGAGCCGTCGTTGCGATACACGCTGACGCGATCGGGATCGCCGCCGGTATTGGTCGTGATGATGTCCAGGGCGCCATCGAGATCGATATCGACGAGCTTGATGTCGATGAGCGAGAGGCCCGGGCTGAAACGATCGGTCTCGGTGAATCTCGTGCCCTCGCTGCGGAGAACGTACACGCTGTCGTTGGACGAACTGGTTGCCACCGCGTCGTCGCGGCCATCGCCGTCGATGTCGCCCGTGGCGAGCCGCAGGCCCGTAAAGGCTGGCAGTTGCTGGACGATGGGCGTGCGCGAGAAGGTCGAGCCGGTATTCTCGAAGACGACGATGCCGTCGCTGATGAGTGCGTACAGGTCCTCGTCGCCGTCGCCCTCGAAATCCCCGAAGGACAGCGACGAGAAGGCGGGCACGCTACCGAATCCGGTGACGGCGAAGTCGAACTCGAAGTTGCCCGAGCCGTCGTTGCGGTACGCACGGAAATCGCCGGTGTTGACGTCGGCTACGCGGAGCAGGTCGAGGTCGCCGTCGCGGTCGTAGTCGGCCAGTTCGATGGCGCGGCCCGCGGCATCGGGCTCAACGATTTCCCTGCGCGGTCCATCGAACACGCCATCGCTGAAGCCCGAGAAGAACGACACGCGGGCCGTGTTGTCGATGAACACGATGTCGGGCAGCCCATCGCCGTCGACGTCGCCGCCCTCCAGGTCGCGGACGATCTCGCGGATCGAGACGCGCTGGGCCAACAACTCGCCGAAGCCGCCGAACTGGGCCAGAGCGGTGCCCGCCATCGAGAGGCCCGCGGCCGCCGCAATCATCCGAGTGAGTCCATGCTGCATCTTCATCTCCCTCTTAAGGACCAGAAAAGACTTGAGATCCGATAATACCTGCAACCCAGTCTCGTGACGGCCCCGGCACAGGCAGCCTCGGAGCGTTGCCGGCGGATGATGCCGCCTAGCATGGCTGCCCAGCAGGAGCCCCGCCATGCCCTACGAGTGCCATTTCACCGGCAAGAAGACCCGCTTCGGCAAGCAGAAGACCTATGGCGGCGCCAAGATCTCCAAGGGCGGCTTCGGCCTGAAGACCACCGGCATCACCCGCCGCACCTTCCGGCCCAACCTCCAGAAGGTCAACGCCGTGATCGACGGCCGCCCGCAGAAGATCCTCGCCAGCACCCGGGCGATCAAGAGCGGCCTGGTGGTCAAGCCCCTCAAGCGGAAGTACGGCTACACCCGCCAGCAGAAGGAACAGGCCGGCGGCTAGCGGCCTGCGGCCGGGGCAGTGGGGACTAGGCAATGGGCAATGGGGCCGCGAGACGCGGCCTTTTTGGTGCGCACGGCGGGCAAGCCCAGTCGCGGTGCCGGCGTGAGCCCGCGTGCTCACGCCCGCGGCTCGGACAATCCGCCCCATTGCCCATTGCCCATTGCCCATTGCCCATTGCCCGATGCCCGATGCCCGATGCCCGATGCCCGATGCCCGATGCCCGATGCCCGATGCCCGATGCCTAGTCCCCCTCGCCACGCCCTACCCTTCCCTTCTATGAAGTGCGACCACTGCGACGAGGAAGCCACGGTCCACGAGACCACCGTCGCCAACGGCCAGATCATCAAGCAGCACCTCTGCGAGCGGCACGCCAACGAGTTGGGGCTCGTCACGACCTCGTCGACCGCCGCCGGGCCCAGCCCCATGGCGACCGTCTCGGTCCAGAAGCCCGCCCAGGGGCTGCGGTGCCCCGAGTGCGAGCTGAGCTACGCGGCCTTCCGGCAGCACGGCCTCTTGGGCTGCTCGTCGTGCTACGGCACCTTCGCCGACAAGCTGAGCCCGCTCATCGAGCGGGCCCACCAGGGCGGGACGCACCACATCGGCAAGACGCCCAGGCGGCTGCTGGCGATCGCCCAGGGGGGGGACGCGGGCGCGGTGGAGCGGGTGCTGGGCGGCGCCGCCGAGCGGGCCGAGCGGGCCGCGCAGCTCCGCCGCCAGCTCGATGAGGCGCTCGCGATGGAGCAGTACGAGCGGGCCGCCGCCCTGCGGGACGAACTCCGCCGCCTCGATGGTGGCACGAGCGACGAGGACGACCCCCGCGAAGTCGATTCCGGAGGGCCGCCCGCATGAAGCCCCGGCGAGGAACCGGCGCGGGCCGCGGGCCCGACGCCGGCGCAAGCGATGGCGCCGACGGCTGGCTCGCGGGCTCGGGCGAGGCCGGCGATGTCGTGCTCTCGAGCCGCGCGCGCCTCGCGCGCAACATCGCGGGCTTCCGATTCCCGAACCGCGCCTCGCCCGCCGAGCGGACGGCGATGGTGGGGCGGCTCAAGCCCGTCGTGCTGTCCGCGGGCTTTGCGCCACAGGTCGAGTGGGTCGACCTCTCGTCCACTAGCTCGATGCACCGCGGCGCCCTCGTCGAGGAGCACCTCATCAGCCGCCAGCACGCGATGGGCAAGCCCGGCGAGAGCATGCACGGCCGCGCCGTTGCGATCGGGCTGCCCGAGCGGCGTCTGAGCGTGATGATCAACGAGGAGGACCACCTCCGCCTGCAGGTCATGCGCAGCGGGCTCGACCTGGCGGCCGCCCTTGAGGAGATCGACGCCCTCGACGACCGCATCGAGGCCCGCGTCGACTACGCCTTCGACCCGCGCTTCGGCTACCTGACTGCGTGCCCGACCAACATCGGCACCGGCGCTCGCCTGAGCGTCATGCTGCACCTGCCGGCGCTGCGGATGACCCGCGAGATCGAGAAGGTCAAGCGGGCCGCCGACGACCTGGGCCTCACCGTCCGCGGCGCCCACGGCGAGGGCAGCGAGGCCAGCGGCGATTTCTACCAGCTCAGCAACCAGACCACGATTGGCAAGAGCGAGGCCGTTCTGCTCAAGGAACTGGAGGCCGAGATCGTGCCCTCGGTCATCGCCTACGAGCGCACCGCCCGCCAGCGGCTCGTCAAGGGAGGCCGCCGGGGGCTGGAGGATCAGGCCTGGCGGGCCGTCGGCGTGCTGCTGCACGCCAGGCTCCTGGCCGCCGACGAGGCGATGCAACTGCTCAGTCGGCTGCGGCTGGGCATCGCGGTGGGCATCGTGCCGCAGGTGTCCATGGCGTTGGTCAACCGGCTGATCATCGCGTGCCAGCCATCGCACCTGCAATTGGCCGTCGCGCAGGAGCTCACCCAGGAGCAGCGCCGCGAGGCCCGCGCAGCGCTGCTGCGGGCGAGGCTCGGCGCCGCCTTCGCCGCCGGCCCACCGATGCCGCGGCGGGGGCTGATCCGCCCGGGCGACGAGCCGCCTGCATCCGATCCGCCCGCGTCGGAGCCCGACCAGGCCGGCGATCCGGATGCACCGGGCCCCGCCGGCAGCGGCTAGCCGTGACCCGCATGGCGACCCTCATCCGCGATGGCCTGCGATCCGCCGAGCGCGCCTTCTTGGCTGCGGGCCCGTCTCCCGAGGAGCGGCTCGACGCCAGCGGCTTCGCGGCAGACGCGCCCGACGACTACTGCCCGCGGTGCGGCCTGACCGTTGGCCCGCACGAATTCGACGGCGAGCGCTGCGCTACTTGCCGGAGTGCGCGCCAGCGCTACGGCGGCGTCGTGCGCCTGGGCGCCTACGGCGGTCCGCTCCGCGACGCCATCCACGAGTTCAAGTTCGATCGCTGGCCCACGATGGGCGAGCGGCTTGGGCGTGCCCTGGGCGCCGCCATCCGCGAGCGGCTCGCGCTCGTCGCGGCGCACGCCGGCGAGCGCGAAGCGGACGTCGTTGAACGAGCCGCCATCGTCCCGGTGCCCAGCACGCTGCTCAGGCGGATGGCGCGGGGCATCGATCACTCGGCCATCCTGTCGCGCGCGGTCGCGCGGGCCGCGGGGCTGCCGCTGCAGCGGGGCCTGCTGCGGAGGCACGTGCCGGCGCAGGCGGGGCTGTCGGTGGTCGCGCGGCACCGCAACATGCGGGGCACGATGTCGCTCGCGGTGCCGCCGTCGGATCTCGCGGGCCTGCGCGTGCTCGTCGTCGTTGACGATGTGCTGACGACCGGCGCCACCATGAGCGAGGCCGTGCGGGCCCTGTCGGCGGCGTTCCCGCGGGGCGAGGCGCCGGCCATGCTGGCGGCCGTCATCGCCCGGGCGGACGGGCCCGAGCGACGCCCGCCAGTGGCGGAGGGCATGCGGCAGGGCGTGCGCGAGGACGGGCAGCCTGGCGGGGCTAGCCAAAAAAACTGGAGCCCACCGCCGCCGGATGCTTGACCCCCGTCGATGGGGCGGTAATATCTCCACCGCCTCCAGACAACGCTGGAGGCGTTTTCGACGAAGGCCAGCGGATGCCGGTCGGGCTCGAAGCTCTCTGAAATCCGAGCGGTCGAGAATTGCCCTCGAGAGTGTGAGGCGATGCAGCCGGTGTTCACCCGGTGGTTCCTGGCAGGAACCGGCATCGCCCGGTCCAACGCTGGTGGAGTTTTCACAGGCTCTACCGGTTGGCACTCTTGTGAATCGCTCGCCCCATTCCAGGGCGGGCACTTTTGAGTACGCCAACGATCCGCCGTCTAGCCGACGGCGGCCGGATGCCTCGGCATCCGGAAACGACCGCCATTGCGGCCTCGCGAGAGGATCCGCGGTGGTTTTGTCGGATCGGCCTTTGGTTGTCGGCTGCGTCGCGTAAAGCGGGGCGGCCGGTTCAATTGAAGAGTTTGATCCTGGCTCAGATTGAACGCTGGCGGCATGGCTAAAGCATGCAAGTCTGGGAGAACCTTCGGGGGACACCGGCGAAAGGGCGAGTAACGCGATCGAACGTACCCCAGTGCGGGGGATAGCGTCGGGAAACCGGCGGTAATACCCCATGTGCTCTACGGAGGAAGCTGGGAGCGGCGATCGTCCTATCAGGTTGTTGGTGGGGTAACGGCCCACCAAGCCGAAGACGGGTAGCGGGTGTGAGAGCATGGCCCGCCGCATCGGGACTGAGACACTGCCCGGACTCCTACGGGAGGCTGCAGCGACGAATCTTCCGCAATGCGCGAAAGCGTGACGGAGCAATGCCGCGTGTGGGATGAAGGCGCTCTGCGTCGTAAACCACTGTCAGGACCTAGAACCAACGATCAGGTCCAAAGGAAGGGCCGGCTAAACTCGTGCCAGCAGCCGCGGTAAGACGAGTGGCCCAAGCGTTAATCGGAATCACTGGGCTTAAAGCGTGCGCAGGCGGACCTTCAGGCATCCCGTGAAATGCCCCGGCTCAACCGGGGAACTGCGGGGTGAACCGTCGGTCTTGAGGCAGGTAGGGGGGTGCAGAACTGTCGGTGGAGCGGTGAAATGTGTAGATATCGACAGGAATGCCGAAGGCGAAGGCGGCACCCTGGGCCTGTCCTGACGCTCATGCACGAAAGCGTGGGGAGCAAACAGGATTAGATACCCTGGTAGTCCACGCCGTAAACGATGCACACTAGATCGGAGGAGGTCTGACCCTTTTCCGGTCGAAGCGAAAGCGTTAAGTGTGCCGCCTGGGGAGTACGGTCGCAAGGCTAAAACTCAAAGGAATTGACGGGGGCTCACACAAGCGGTGGAGCATGTTGCTTAATTCGAGGCAACGCGAAGAACCTTACCTGGGTTTGACATGCATGAATTAACCCTGTGAAAGCAGGGCTAACCCGCAAGGGTGGAGCATGCACAGGTGCTGCATGGCTGTCGTCAGCTCGTGCTGTGAAGTGTCGGGTTAAGTCCCTTAACGAGCGCAACCCCTATCGCTAGTTACTAACGCGTCATGGCGAGGACTCTAGCGAGACTGCCGGTGTCAAACCGGAGGAAGGTGGGGATGACGTCAAGTCCTCATGGCCTTTATGCCCAGGGATGCAAACGTGCTACAATGGCGTGTACAGAGCGATGCAAGCCGGTGACGGTGAGCAAATCGCAAAAAGCACGCCCCAGTTCGGATTGCAGGCTGCAACTCGCCTGCATGAAGTCGGAATCGCTAGTAATCGGAGATCAGCTACGCTCCGGTGAATACGTTCCTGAGCCTTGTACACACCGCCCGTCAAGTCATGGAAGCCGGGAGCGCCCGAAGTCGCCACGTTTCAGTGGTGCCCACGGCGAGTTCGGTGACTGGGACTAAGTCGTAACAAGGTAGCCGTAGGAGAACCTGCGGCTGGATCACCTCCTTTCTAAGGGATGTCCTTAGACTCGCGGCCATGCGAAGCGGACCAATCGCAGGGCCACGCAGAGCGATCTGCAGCGAGAAATCGTCAGCACAATCTCGTGCGGGACCGTTCACGCGGAACCGCCAAGCCGATCGGCGACGGTCGGCAAGGGGCCCATCTCGACCGCTCTGAGACGTGAGGCGGCCCGGAGCAATCCGGGCCGCTTTCTTTTGCCCGACACGCACCCCGCGCCGCCGGGCCCCTAGACGCCGCGATAGCCTCGATCGTGCGGATCCTGATGCTCAACTGGGCCAAGATCTGGGATGGCGCCCGGCGTGGCGGCATCTCGGGGTACGCCCAGGCGCTGGCCCTTGAGCTCGCCTCGCGGGGCCACGCGGTCTCGACCATCAGCAGCGGCACGACCTACGTGCCCGATGCCAACGGCGCGTCCGGCCGCTGTGCCGCCCGCCGCCACCCCGACTGGATGGGCATCCGCGCCTACGAGATCGTCAACAGCCCCGTGCTGGCCCCCTCGCTGCTGCAATTTCGCGAGCCCGAGGCGGAGATCGCGTCCCCCTCGCTGGCGGAGGCCTTTGCGGATGTGCTCCGCGTCGAGCAGCCCGCCGCCGTCCACGTGCAGTCGCTGGAGGGCTTCTCGCTGGACTGCCTCGATGTGGCTCGCCAGGCGGGCTGCCGGCTCATCTACAGCCTGCACAACTACCACACGCTGTGCCCCCAGGTCTACTTCATGCACCGCCACCGCCGGCTGTGCACCGACTACGACGGCGGCCGATCCTGCGAGGGTTGCATCGAGTGCCCCGACCCCGCCGCCGAACGGGCCCGCCGGGCGGCGGCCTACCCCGGCGAGCCGCTCCCCTTCGATGCCCCGCCTCCGGCGGCTCCTGCGCCAAGGACGCCGACGCGCCGCCCGCGGCTCGGCCTGCTCCGCCGATTCCGACCCGATCCTCCGTCCAGTCCGCCGCCCCCTCCGGGAGTCGCCGCGGACGCCGAGCCCGGGGCCATCGAAGCCGCGGACGAGGCGCGCGGCATGACCCTCGTCGTCCGCCAGTGGGCGGCCGCTCGCGCTTGGTGCCAGCCCGAGCACGAGACCTGGCGGACCTTCGACAACGTCGCCGATGCCGAGCCGCTGACCAACGGCGAGCCCACGCCCTACTCCGAGCGCCGCCGGGCGATGGTCGACGCCCTCAATCGCTGCGACCTCGTGCACGCCGTCTCCTCATTCGTCCGCGACAAGTACGTCGCCCATGGCGTGGACGCGGCCCGCATCCGCACGATCCACATTGGCACCATCGCACACGAGCTGGTTGCGGCCAACCGCGAACTGCTCTTCGATCCTCCGCCTCGCCCGGCGAGCGACACCCGCCCGCTGCGTCTGCTGTTCATCGGCGTCAACCACTGGTACAAGGGCGTGTCGATGCTGGCCGACGCCCTGGAGATGCTCACGCCCGAGGTGCTGTGCAGCATCGAGCTCTCGGTCTTCGCGGGCGGCGGTGAGTCGATCGAATACCGCTTCCGCCGGCTCGAGCCCAGGCTCGCCGGCCTCCGCGTCGTCCACGGCTACGAGCCCCAGGACATCGCGTGGATGTGCGGCGGCCAGGACGTCGGCGTCGTGCCCAGCGTCTGGTGGGACAACGGCCCGCAGACCGTGATGGAGATGCAGGCCTGCGGGCTGCCGCTGCTGGGCGCCCGCGCCGGCGGCATCCCCGATTTCATAGAGGATGGTGTCAACGGCCTGCTCTTCCGCGCCAACGATCGCTTCGATCTCGCCGGGAGCATCGTCCGCTGCGTCCGCGAGCCCGGGCTGACCGAGCGGCTCCGCCGGGGCGTCCGCCCGCCCAAGACGATGGCCGAACACGCCTCGGAATTGGAGCCGATCTATCGCGGCGACGTACCGTGACCCGACGCCCGCCCGGCCGCGTCCCCAGCCACGAGCCACCCTTGACGCCACCCGCCCACACCACCCAGGCTCCCGAACGCGCCCGCGGGGCGTTGCCCTCGTCGTCCGGCCACGCCGGCGCGTCGCCGCACATCGCGGTCGTGATCGTCACGTGGAATCGGGCCGACGAGGTCCGCCGCTCCATCGAGTCGGTGCGTCGCCAGCGGGGCGTCGATCTCGCGGCCCTCCACCTGGTCGTGGTCGACAACGCGTCGACGGACGGCACGAGCGATGCGCTGGAAGCGTGGCTGCGGCCCGAGCGGATCGTCTCGAACGACACGCCGCGCGCCGACGCGCCGGCCTTCGTCGCCACGGAGCATGATGCTGCCAACACGGCTGGATTCGGGTCGGCCACCATCGTGCGCAACCACCGGAACCTCGGCGGCACCGGCGGATTCAACACGGGGTTCTTGGCGGTCGAGCGGATCCTCGAGACCGCGCTCCGCGCGGCCGCCGCAGCCCGCAACGGGCACGGCGCCCCGCAGCCGGCCGGCATCGAGTACGTGTGGCTGCTCGACGACGACGCCGAGGCCGACGATGGTGCGCTCGCCTCCCTGCTCCGGACTGCGGCCGCCGACTCCGCGGCCGTGCTCGTGGGCTCGCGCGCGGTCGACATCCACGATCGTGAGAGCACCTTCGAGACGACCATCTACTACGACCAGCGGCGCGGCCTGATGAGCGACACGCCGCCGCCGGAGCATCGCCTCGCGACCGCGCACGACGAGTGGGTCCGCGAGGTCGGCGGCACCCGCGGCACCCGACGCTTCGCGGGCGTCCGGGAGGTCGACGTCGTCTCGGCGTGCAGCATGCTGGTCCGCTGGAGCGCCGCGAGCGCCGTCGGCTACTGGGACAGCCGCTACTTCATCTACTGCGACGACGCCGACTGGTGCCTGCGCATCGGCCGCGCGGGCCACCGCGTGGTATGCAATCTCGACGCCGTTGTGTACCACACGCCATGGTTCCACAAGCTGACGCCGACGCGGCTGTACTACTCGCAGCGCAACGCCGTGTGGACCATGGCCAAGGGCCTGTCGGGTGCCGCGCAGCGCCGGTCGATGTTGCGATGGATGGGCTCGATCCTGTGTGACGCGTTGGCGGCCTCGTTCCGCCGGCGGCTCTTCCACGCCGAGATCATCCGACGCACCGCCGCCGACATTGCCACCAATCGCGGCGGCAAGCTCGACGGCCTGGAGCCCGACCGCGAGCCGGTGCTGGCCGCCCTCGATCGCGCGTCCGCGTTGCGGTCCAATGCGACCGTCCTCGCGCTGTGCATGACGGGCGAGCAGGTCCGCCTCGCCGAGCGATTGGTCACCCACGCGACGGAGCGGCTGATCGCCGAGGACCGCCCCGCCGACCAGCCCCGGTGGATCTTCATGGTCCGCAACGATGCGGAGGATCCCGCCGCTGGCACGGCGGTGCGTGCCGAGGCGCGGCCCGAGCGGCTCATATACGCCGCCACGACGCGCTCGCGGCTGCGTCGCCAGTGGCGGCTTCTGCGATCCCCGCCGGCGGCCTGCGTCGTCTTCAACCAGACCAACGACGTGCCGCTGCTCCGCTGCCCCTGGACGCTGCACGCCGACGGCCGCGATGTCTCGGTCGTCCAGGCCGAACGGGACACCCTCGCCGCCCGCGCCGGCTTGTGGCTCCGCTGGCTGGGCACGCTCGCGGCGTCGCTCTGGTTCGTCGCCCGCTCGCCCCGGCAGGTCCCGCCGCCGCCCTTCGGCTGAGGCCGCCCCGGGCGCCGTGGCGTAGAGTCGCCGCCATGTCCGATGCCGCCTCGCCCCACCAGCCGACGGTCGCGTTCCTCGGTTGGGCGCGGCTCCGCATGCAGGCCGAGGAGGGCTCGGGCTACAACCTCAGCGCCTCGGAGCTGGCCGCCGGCCTGGCCGAGACGGGCGTCGTGGTGCACTATCTTGGCTCGGGGCTCCGCTACGACCTGCGGCCCGGCCCGCGCATCCGCAGGACCGAGCCGTGGCGCGGCATCGAGTGCTGGGAGTTGGTCAACAGTCCCAACCTGGCGCCGTCGGCCCTCAACCTCCGCAACGTGTCCAGGGAGCGATCCTGCCCCGCCACGACGCGGCTCGTGCTCCGCTGGCTCAGCCGCATCGGGGCGCGCATCGTGCACGCCCACTCGCTCGAGGGCCTCAGCCTCGACCTCATCCCCGCGATCGAGGCCGCCGGCATCCGCGTCGTCGTCACCACGCACAACTACTGGTTCGCGTGCCCGCAGGTCGATCTGCTGCACCGCGAGCGCGAGGTCTGCCTGGACTTCGAGGGCGGCCGGCGGTGCGCCGAATGCCTCGATGCGCCCAACCCGGCGGTGAGGCGGCTCAAGCGCCGCGTCGGCCAGTCGATCGAACGGGTCACCGGCGAACGCCTGGCCGGCAGCGCCCGCAGCGCGCTGGGCGGCATGGCGCGGGCAGTCGCCGACCGCAAGGGGGAGGAAGACGCCCCCATCGACGAGCAGCGGATGCTGGGCTACGACCCGAACGACGCCCACGCCGAGGGCGGCTACGGACTCGAACTCCGCGACGGCGCGATCGGACCGCCGCCACCCGTGCTGCCCGGCGACACCAACGAGCGGGTGCTCGCCAACGCCGACGTCCACCTGCGCGTGCTCAACGAGTACGGCCGCCGACGCGAGGACGGCATCGCGGCCCTCAACGCCGCGAGCCTCGTGACGCCGCCGAGCGCCTTCCTCGGCACGGTCCACGTCTCGATGGGCCTCGACGAGGCCCGGCTCCGCGTCGTCCGGCTGGGCCAGCCGCACTTCGATCGCATGCACCGCGCCGCGATGGCGGCGCCGGGCTACCGCTGCTCGCCCTGGACTCCCAACGACCACCGGCCGCTCCGCCTGGGCTTCTTCGGCACGACGCGGCCCAACAAGGGCCTGCGGGTGCTCGTGGATGCGATCGGGGCGCTCCCGGCCGAGGTCCGCCGCCGCTGCCAGTTCCTCATCCGCGCATCGGGCTGGGACTGGCCCTTCCGAAAGCGGCTCAGCCGCTACCCGCAGGTCCAGTTCGCCGGCGGATTCGATCTGCTGCAGCGGGTCGCGTCGGTGGGGGAGTACGACGTCGGCGTGCTCCCGCACATCTGGATGGAGAACTCGCCGCTGGTGCTGCTCGAGCACCTGCACGCCGGCAAGATGGTGATCACCTCGCGGCTCGGCGGGCCGCCCGAGTGGATCGAGCGGGATGGCGAGGCGACCAACGGCCTGCTGTTTCCGTCGGGCGACGCCGGGGCGCTCGCGGGCTGCATCGCCTCGATCGTGCGCGGCGACGTAGCGATCCCCAGCCCCGAGCGGATCCACCGCCTCTCGCCGCACCTGCAGAGCTACCCGGGGCACGTCGGCGAGGTCCGCTCGATCTACGACGAGTTGCTTGTTCGCTAGCCGTCGACGAAACCTTCAAGCCGCCGCGTCCGGATCGGATGCTGGAGCTTGCGGAGCGCCTTGGCCTCGACCTGTCGCACCCGCTCGCGGGTGACCTTGAAGATGCGGCCGACCTCCTCGAGCGTGTAGGTGTAGCCGTCGCCGATGCCGTAGCGGAGCTTGATGATCTCCCGCTCGCGGTAGCTGAGGGTTCGTAGCACCTGCTCGAGCTTCTCGCGGAGCATCTCCTGGGCGACGCCGTTGTCGGGTGCGCTGTTGCGGGCGTCCTCGAGCAGGTCCGCCATCGCGTTGTCCTCATCCTCACCCATGCCGCGATCGAGCGATGCCGGCCCGCGGGCCACGTCCATCACGCGGCGGACGTCCTTGGGCTTGCACCCGGCGATGTCGGCCACCTGCTCGTCCGTCGGCTCGTGACCGTGCTGCTGCAGGAACTGCCGCTGCACCGAGTGGATGCGGTGCATCAGCTCGATCATGTGCACCGGCAGGCGGATGGTCCGCGCGTGGTCCGCCAGCGCGCGGGTGATGGCCTGGCGGATCCACCACGTCGCGTAGGTGCTGAACTTGTAGCCCCGCTTGTACTCGTACTTGTCGACGGCCCGCAGCAACCCCGTGTTGCCCTCCTGGATGACGTCCAGGAAGCTCAGCCCGCGGTTGCGGTACTTCTTGGCGATCGAGACGACCAGCCGCAGGTTGCCGCCCGAGAGGTCCCGCTTGGCCTGCTCGTACTCCCAGAACACGCAGTTGAGGTCGCTGACCCGCTGCGCCAGGGCGTCGGGCGTCTCGAGCACCAGCGACCGCAGCCCCTCTAGCTCGTCGAGCATCACCAGGCGATCGTCCTCGTCGTGGACATCGCCGTTGCGTTCGCCCGGCGGGGCATCGGCGTCCGCGCCGGGCCGCGCGAGCTGCGCCTCGAGGTTGCGCATCCGCGCGGAGATGGCCCGCAGCTTCCGCAGCCCGGGCACGAGGCGGCTGGTCCGCAGCTCTAGCTCCTCGATGAGCGCCGCGATCCGACGCCGCCGCGCCCGCAGCGACCGCTCGATACCCGCGAGTTCGGCGACCGCCTCGGGCGTCAGCCTGCCGTCGCTCGCGCGTCCCTCGCGGCGCAGCCGCTCGGCCTCGGTCCACTGCGCGCGGTTGCGCTCGAGCATGGCCTCGATGGAAGGCAGCAGCTCGGGCAGCAGCCGCGAGAGGTGCTCCTTGGTCTCGGGCGTCGCCGTCGACACGCGGAGCGTGCGATCGAAGGGCAGGTCCTTGGACAGCACCTGGCGGAGCATGTCGACCGCCAGCGAGGCCACGTAGTCGCTCTGCAGGCAGCGCCGGCGGAAGATGATCCGCGTGGTCTCGATCTTCTTGGCGAGCCGCAATTCCTCGTCGCGGTCGAGCAGCGGGATCGAGCCCATCTGCGCCAGGTAGCTGCGGATGGGATCGTCCACGCCGCGATCGCTCGGCACGACCGGTCCGGCCGCGTCATCCTCGGTGTCGGGGTGTTCGATGGCGAACGCGTCGTCGGCGTTGAGCTGCGTGGCGAGCTGGTCGTTGACCCGGCCGGCGCCGGCGACGCTCATGGCCCGCGGCGTTGCCTCCGTGTCGTCTGCATCGCAATCTGTTGCGAGCTGTCGCTTGCGGGCCCGGTACGTCGGCTCGTCGATGAGCTCGATGCCGCGCTCGTCGGCCTCGGCGAGCAGTTGGTGCAGGCCGTCCGCCGTGATGCACTCATCCGGCAGCGTCTCGCTGATTTCCTCATAGCTCAGCCATCGCCGCCGCGAGGCCACGTCGAGCAAGTGCGTGACGGCTTGGGGCAGTGGGATCATCCCGACCACGGTCCTCGCTCGCGTGGTGCGCTCGGTGCGGCCGCGAGCGGTGGCGATGCTGCCCCGCCAACGGCTGCGCCGCAGTACTTTACCCGCCGCTCGGATTACGGACGGGCGATCCTGGCCGGATCGGCCTGGAATCGTGCGATGTGCTCTCGGGCCGCCCGGACCCGGTCCAGCGGGTCCGCCTGCTGCGTGCCGACCTCCCGGCCGATCTGCCGCAGCAGGCCGCGGATGCGTTCGGTTCGTGAGACGGATTTCTCGTGAGTATCGCCCGCGGAGGCGTGCTCCGCCTCGGCGATGAGCGACGCGGCCCACTGCAGGGACGCTTCGTCGAGCAAGGTGCGCAAGATGGGCAGGGTCGGTTCCTCGCCCTCCGAGATCAGCTCGTCGAGCACGCGGGCCACCGGCTCGCTCGCCCCGCCCTGCACGGCATCGCGGAGCAGCACGATGTCGTCCTCGGCCAGGCCCGCCCACAGCGTGGGTTCGCCCAGCAGCAGGCCCAGCAGGCGATCGGCGGGCCGCAGCGGGGGGCGCTCCGCCGCGGGCGCGTCGGTCCGCTCGGCCGGCGCGCGCCGCCTCGTGCCCGCGGCGAGGGTCCTTAGGCGGTGCTGGTCCAGGCCGCTGACGCTGGCGAGCTGCGCGAAGAGGTGGTCCTGCCGCGCGGGCTCCAGGTCAGCGATGCCGTGCTCGGCCAGCCACCGCACGTCCTCCTCGATGGCCTCCAGAGTCGCCGCCCGGCCGCGGCCCTCCAGCCGTCCGCGGAGCCGATCGAAGCGGAACGCCAGCACGTCGCGGGCGGCACCCAGCAGGCCGCGGAAGCGCTCGGCCCCGTCCTGCCGTCGGAGCAGCTCATCGGGGTCCTTGGCGCCCGCGTCGCCGCCCAGCACGGCGATCTGCACGTCCAGTGGTTCGGCGAACAGCACCCCAACGGCCTTGTCCGCCGCGTTCAGCCCCGCCGCGTCGCCGTCGAATAGCAGGAGGACCCGGGAGCACAGCCGTCGGAGCAGCCGGGCGTGGTCGGCGGTGAAGGCGGTACCGAGCGTGGCGACGGTGTTCGCGAAGCCCGCCTGGTGGCAGGCGATCGTGTCGGTGTAGCCCTCGGTGACGATGCAGAAGCCCTCGCGGCGGATCGCCGGTGTCGCCTGCCGCAGGCCGTACAGCACCTTCGACTTGGCGAACACGCTCGTCGCGGGGCTGTTGTAGTACTTCGCGGTTTCGGGATCGTCGCCCAGCGTGCGGCCGCCGAAGGCGATCACCCGCCCGCCCTGGTCGGCGATGGGGAACATCAGCCGATCGCGGAAGACGTCGTAGTGCCCCTGCCCGGTCTTGCGGGGGTGCAGCAGCTCGGCCTGCACAAAGGCCTCCATGGGGGCGCGGGCCCGCGCGACCGCGTTCGCCAGTCCGTCCCAGGCGTCGACGGCGGCGCCGAGCCCGAAGGCCTCCTGCATCTCGGGCGAGATGCCCCGTCGCTCGATCATCGCCCTGGCCGTTCGGCCCCGCGCCGGGTCGGCGAGGGTCTCCCGGAAGTACCGCTGGGCGAAGGCGTTGGCCTCCAGGACCGCGGCCCGCTCGGTGCGGGTGCTCTCGGAGGCCTCCCGAGGGCGGTTGCTCAGTTCGATGCCGGCGACCTCGGCCAGGTGCCGCAGCGCCTGGGGGAAGTCGACGCCGTCGTACTTCTGCACGAAGGCCAGCACGTCGCCGCCCTCACCGCACGCGAAGCACTTGAAGATCTGCTTGGCTGGCGAGACGTACATAGACGGCGAGCGATCGTCGTGGAAGGGGCACAGCCCGACCCACTCGCGGCCCTTCTCCTTGAGATCCACGCGCTCGCGCACGACGCGGACGATGTCGGTGGCCGACAGCACCCGCTCGATGTCCGCCCGATCGCCCATCCGTGGGGGTCCTCCGTTTTCGATTCGGCGTGCGCACCGGCAACGCGGCGTTCGACGGTATGCCCGCGGGAAATGCAGCGGGATGGGTGGCCCGACTGCCGCCGCGCTGGATACTCTCTCCGCGATGGCGCAGCGGGTCTCGGTTCGATACTCCGGACGGGTGCAGGGCGTCGGCTTCCGCGCCACCGTGCGGCAGCTGGCGGAAGGCCGGCCCATCACCGGCTGGGTGCGCAACGAGCCCGACGGCACCGTTGCGATGGAGGCCCAGGGCGACGACGCCTCAGTCGAGGATTTCCTCGCCGGCGTCGAGCGTGCCATGCGTGGCAGTATCTCGGCCTCGCAACGCGAGGCCGCGGAACACCGCGAGGGCGAGCGGAGTTTCGAGATCATCCGATGACCCAAGCCTCCGCCGCCTCCCCGGGTGCGGCGGGGGGCGAGTGCGGCCGGCGCACGCCGGCAAGAGGCGGCGGCACGTGGCAATCGACAGCTATCGGGCGCTCTGCTCGGACATGTACGTCAACCTCAAGCTCGCCTTCAAGGTCGAGCTCGAGACCGGCCGCCAGGAAGCGATGGGCTTCTTCGGCGTCCTCCAGAAGCGCTTCCCGGCGCTCGAGAACTTTCGCTACTCGCACGACGAGCTCTCGATCGAGGCCGGCCCCCGGACCGCCCAGCAGCTCTGGGCCGCCGTGCGGGGCGATTGCGTCCGCGCGGGCGTGGTCAATCCCGCGAGCTTCGCCGATGCGTACGCCCTGCACCGCGACGTGCTCGAGTTCGCGCCGGCCTACCTCGGCCTGTCGAACCTCGACATCGACTACTACGAGCTGCTGTTCGGCTTCGACATCGATGCCCAGGGCGACCACGACCAGATCGTCTTTGATGCCGTCCTACGCGGTTCGCCCCTGGGGGACCTCATCGAGGAGGCCGGCTGGTCGCCCATCGACACGCAGCCGGTGATCGGCGTCAAGCTCACGGGCAACGGGCTGCCGCGGCGGTCCGAGGCCTACTTCGAGTGCAAGACGCGGCCGTCCAACCCGGACCGCATGGGCGACCGCGAGCCGATCAGCGTGTACCTTACGGTGCGGCGGCACGGGCCCGTCGAGGACATAGCCACCCCCAAGCTCGAGCTGGCGGACCTGGCGAGCAACGGGGAGCGGATCCTGGATACGGCCGTCATGCCCCGGCTCATCCAGCCGATACGGTCCCATATCGCGTCGGGCGGGTGATCCCGATGGTGATACCCATGGCGTGGTCGATGGGCAGGCTCGGCGGCGTGCCGCTCGCGCAGGCGGGCGGTGGGACGGGATCGAGCACGGTCGACGTGCTGGCGTGGGTGGGCATCCTCATCCTGGCGGTTCTGGTGCTGGCCGTCGTGCTGCCCCTGGCACGGCGCAAGCTGCTGGGCCGCGAGTCCGAGGACGCCGCACCGCTAGGCTCCATGGAGGAGATGCGGGCGATGGTCGACCGGGGCGAACTCTCCGCCGAGGAATACGAACAGGTCCGCAGGGCGATGATCGCCAAGGTGCGCGGCGAGGCAGCGAGGCCCGACTAGGCGTGCGAAGCATGCCGCCGGCTCGCGTCCAGCGTACACCGGCGCGGTCCATGTACTGGAGAAGTTTGGGTACAGCTCGTGGCTCGGCAGGGCCGGTTTTGGGTCCAGCCGGCGGGAGAATGCGTCGATACAGTCCCGACGCGCGGGTCGTGCGCGGGGCGGAGCGGGAAGACCATGGCGAAGAACACGAGAGACGACACCGACGTCCCCACGCCCAAGACCCAAGGCGAGGGCGGCGGGGGCGATGGCTTCCGCGGCCGCCGCGTAACCACCTGCTCGTTCTGCGGCAAGTCCAGCCGCGAGGTCGGGCCCATGGTCGAGGGGCCCAACCAGGTCTACATCTGCGAGCGGTGCGTCGACCTGTGCGTCAACATCTTCCGCCAGGAGAAGCGGAAGGTCAGCGCGGTGGGTACGGCCCTGGGCGAGGTGCCCACGCCCCGCGAGATCACCGACTTCCTCGACCAGTACGTCATCGGGCAGGATCAGGGCAAGCGGACGCTCGCCGTGGCGGTGCACACGCACTACAAGCGGCTGCTGCACGTCGAGAGCGACGACACCTCGGTGGAGCTGGACAAGAGCAACATCCTGCTGATCGGCCCGACGGGCAGCGGCAAGACGCTGCTGGCCCGCACGCTGGCGCGGATGCTCAAGGTGCCCTTCGCCATCGGCGACGCAACCACGCTCACCGAGGCGGGCTATGTCGGCGAGGACGTCGAGAACCTGCTGCTGAAGCTGCTGCAGGCCGCCGATTTCGATCTGGATGCCGCCCAGCGGGGCATCATCTACATCGACGAGATCGACAAGATCGGCAAGACTAGCCAGAACGTGTCGATCACGCGGGACGTGTCGGGCGAGGGCGTGCAGCAGAGCCTGCTCAAGATGCTCGAGGGCACCGTTGCCAACGTGCCGCCGCAGGGCGGCCGCAAGCACCCAGAGCAGCAGTACATCCAGGTCGATACCCGGAACATCCTGTTCATCTGCGGCGGCTCGTTCATGGGGCTGGAGGACATCATCCGCCGCCGCGTGGGCCGCAGCCGCATCGGCTTCAACAACGCCCGCGATGCGAGCGCCGTCGGCGAGCGCAGCGGCGAACTGCTGGCGCAGGTGACCACCGAGGACGTCATCGACTACGGCATGATCCCCGAACTGGTCGGCCGGCTGCCGATCCTCTCGCCGCTGTCGCCGCTCAACCTCGAGGCGATGATGACGGTGCTCACCCAGCCCAAGAACGCGCTGGTGCGGCAGTACCAGCACTTCTTCGATCTCGAGGGCGCGAAGCTCGAGTTTACCGACACTGCCCTCGAGGAGATCGCGCGGCGGGCCCTCAAGCGGGAGACGGGCGCTCGCGCTCTTCGCGGCGTGATGGAAGACATCATGCTCAACCTGCTCTACGAGCTGCCGGAGCACGAGCACGAGGGCGCCAAGTACGTCATCGACATCGACGACCTGCAGGGCGCGCCGTCGCTCGACGACCTCCGCGTCGAGTCGAAGAAGACCGCCTGAGCCGATCGTGGCGGGCTCGATCTAGTTCAGTGCGCACACGCCGACGCACGTGGCGTCGCGGAATATGGCCGCGTGGACTCGCAGCTCGCCCTGTGCGAGCGCGAGCGCTCCGCGGGCATCGCGGAGCACGACGTGCCGCTCGCACGGCTTGGGCTGCAGCGGCCGGCCGATGGCGCACGCGACCAGCTCGGTGTGGTCCCGCAGCCAGCTGGACGCGATGACGAGGTCGCGGATCGCCGACGCCGCGTCCTCGGCATCGTCCGCCCGGCCGACGGCGTGGATCGTGCCCCGGGCGTCGACGGCGAGCACCACCGATCGGGCGTAAGGACAGTCGATGTCGATGGCCTCAAGGTCCAGCGCGGCCGCGAGCGACGCCGCATCGCCCGTCCGGATCGGACGAGCGCGACCGTTCATCGACTCACATTCCTCCGCCACGACAGCCGCTGGCTCGGGCGTGTCATGGTCGGCTGCCTCTGTGTTGGCCGGGGGAACTGGCGGCCGGGTGATCTCGGGGATCTCGCGGAAGGCCTCGATGACGTCGAGCACGTCGGCCCACTCGGGCTTGGGCCCGCAGTAGAGTTCGGCGGAGCGTCCGGCGTCGATGCGTTGCAGCGGAGCGCCGACCTCGACCTCCAGGCCTAGGAAGCGCATCGCCGCGGCGCGGAGCTTCTCGCCCGCGCGGCCGGCGTCGGCGTCCTCGGACCCCGCGATGACCGTCCGCATCGCCGGCCCATCCCCGGATTCGAGATCCTGCGAGATGGCCTTGAGGGTGCGGTAGGCGCCGACGATGGCCGGATCGTCGGCGCCGGTGAGCACGGTCACGGACGCCGAGGCCCGCTCGGCGGCGAGCCAGGAGGCCTCCGACGCGGGCAGGCGGACGACGAGGCTGGCGCCGCGGCGCCGCGCATCGCGGAGGGCGTCGGGCAGCGCTGCGTGCGACCGCAGCGGCTCGTTCGAGGCGTCGGCGTCCAGGCCGAAGAGATCGAGCCGCCCCTCGTCGTCGTCGAGCGAGAGCAATGCTATTGGTCGATTGGATGCGACCGAGCGCTCGCGGGCGTACTGGCTGGCCCATGCGCCGGCGAATACCGGCAGGTTGCCCAGGACCAGCAGCTCGATCGCGGCGTCGGCATCGTCGGGCGCCCCGTCGTCTTCGTGGTGATCATGCGTCGCGGCGTCGTGCTCGCCGAGGAACAGGCTCGCGAGCTCGTCCGAGACGTCATCGTGCGCGTCCGCCGCCGCGGGTGGCCGGATGCTGGGACGGATCCGCGGGCGCTGGTCGGTGGTCCGCAGGTCGGTGGGCATGGGTTGCGCTCCGTCGCGTGCGACCCGGATCCTCCGGGCGGTCGGCGTTACGCGGCCGACGTGGGATGCGTGCGGCCGGTCCCGTCTGGGCCGGCGATCTCGATGATGCTGTTGGGCTCGCCGAACGGGTTGGTTACGGCGTTGGGGTTGAACGGGTCGGCGGTCCACAGGCCATCGACGATGAGCCGGTACGCGTGCCGCCCGGGTGGGAGGGCGATGCGGGCGGCGTGGACGCCCAGCCGCTCGATGGCCCGAAGCGGATGGGCCACGGGCGACCAGCGGTTGAACTCGCCCGCCACGCTGATCGAGCGGCCCAGAGTCAGCGGCTGCACCACCCAGGCGGCCCCGTCGCTCGCGTGCACGCCGAAGCTCTCCTGGCCCACGCGTTCGAGAAGCAGACGCTCGAGTTCGGTGGTGGGGTCGCCGGCCGAGTTGGCAGCGACATCGGCCAAGGGCTCGCGCCGCTGGATTGGCTCGCCGTTGTGCTCGGTGGTCCGCTCGCTGGCTTGGTCGGTCCTCTCCATCCACTGCACGGCACGCCGGGCGACCTCGGCGGCCGACGTGCCGGCGGCGGGCTGGGTGACCTGCGCAACCCCGGCCTGCGGCGGTGGGGCCGCGAGCGGCGCAGGAACTCCGGCCGCCACTGGTTCGGGCACCGGCACGTGCGATCCGGGCGATCGATGAGGTGCAGGCACGCGTGCGACCTGGATCTCCGGAGCCTCGGGCTCGGCTAGGGGCGGGGCCTGCCGATCGCCTAGGACCCATTCGGCCAGGTCGGCGTAGTCCCGTGCGCTGGGGGCCTCGGGTGCGTATTCGCCCACTGGCCGGCCGAAGGTCGCCGCCTCGCGGACCTTGTCGTCCCGACGGATGACGACGGGGCAGACCTCAGCGCCGAAGCTCGAGCGGAGCTGGCTGAGAAGCTCGCGGGGCAGCGCCGCGTCGCCGTCGAACATGGTCGGCAGGATCCAGTGGGCCGGCTTGCGGTCCATGCGGCGGGCGATGGCGTGCAGCGTGGCTACCTGCTTGGCGGCGCCCTGCTGGGCGAAATAGCTGGTCTCGACGGGGATCAGCACCTCGCCCGCGGCGCACAGCGCGTTGTAGGTCAGCAAGCCGATGGACGGCGAGCAGTCGATGATGGTGTCGTCGTAGCCCGAAAGAGCCGCCAGCACCCGTGCCAGCCGCTTGTCCTTGTCGGGTAGGGCGGCGAGCCCGCCGCGGCTGGCCTCGAGGCCGGCCAGCCGCATCCGGCTGGGCAGCAGGTCGAGGTTGCGGCTAACTCGCCAGATCAGGCGGTTGCGGTCGAGGCGGACGGGGTCGTCGGCGAGCATCGCGTCGCCGACGTCCTGCTCGATGCGAGCCTCGGGGATCGCCAGGCCCGTGGCGCAGTGCGACTGGGGATCCATGTCGACCAGCAGCACGCGGCGGCCCCGGGCCGCCAGGGCGCCCGCCAAGCTGATGGCGGTGGTGGTCTTGCCGCAACCACCCTTCTGGTTGACGATGGCGATCGTGCGCATGCCCCGGCTCCTGCCCGCTGCGGCCAGCGGCTCGGAAACCCACCGGCGTAACAACGCCGGCGCACGCTCCTTCTCCTCGCTCCGAAGGCGATATCGGGCAGGACCCGAAAATCTCTCCAATATGCGAAGATGGGCAACGATTCGCTGTTGCAACACCTACGGGATAACCGCAGCCCAGGCCCGCTCGAGGGCGTCGGCTGGCGGTGCGTCGGCGATCCGCACGCCGCCAGCCGTGGGCACCACCAGCCTAAGAACGCCCCCGGCCGCCTTCTTATCTTGGTGCATGGCGTCGATGAGGGCGTCCGCCGACGGTGCCTCCGCGAGCCTCGTCGGCAGGCCCACCGACCGTAGTGCGTGTTCGACTTCCTCGCGGCGCTGCGGAGGTGCGGCGTCCAGGATCTCTGCCAGTCGGGTGGCGGCGATCAGGCCCAGGCCCACGGCCTCGCCGTGGCGGGGGTGGTCCCGGCCGCCGTCGCCGTCGACGCGGACCGCGTCCAGGGCTTCGATGGCGTGGGCGAACGTATGACCTAAGTTGAGCGCCCGGCGGCCCGGCTCGTTGCCCGTGGCCCGCTCCCGCTCGTCGCCGGCGACGACGCGGGCCTTGATCGACACGTGGGCGGACACCAGGTCGGCGAGCACCGCGGGCGAGCGGCCGCGGATCTCGTCGGCGTGATCCAGCAGCCACCCGAGCGAGGCCGGGCCGTCCGTTGCCGGGGCGATCAGCGTGTGCTTGATGCACTCGGCCAGGCCGCAGGCGAGGTCGCGGTCGCCGAGCGATCGCAGCGCATCGACGTCGGCAACGACGAGCGCGGGCTGGTGGAAGGCGCCTACGAAGTTCTTGAGCAGCGTCTCGCCGCCGTCGGTTGCGTGCCGCAGGTTGACGCCCGTCTTGCCGCCCACCGAGGCGTCGACCATCGCCAGCAGCGTGGTGGGGCACTGGACGATCGGCACGCCGCGGCGGTAGGCGGCGGCCGCGAAGCCCGCGACATCGCCCAGGATGCCGCCGCCGATGGCAAAGACGGCGTCGCCGGCGCGCTCGATGCGGCGCTCGGCCAGCGCCGCGAGCATCGCCGACCAGGTCTCGATCGACTTGGATCGCTCATCGAGCGCGAAGTCGTAGCGGCCGACCGCCGCGCCACCGAGCGACTCCGCCGCCGCATCGCGGAGCCCGGCCGGTACGCCGAGATCCTCGAAGACGCACGCGGCCCGCAGCGGCCCGAGGCGCTCGTGCGCGAGCGTGCCCAACTCGTCCAGAAGACCGTGGCCGATCAGCACGTCGTAGCGGGCCTGCGGCGTGGCGACCTCGACGCGGCGGGGCGGCATGGGCTACCGCTCGTCGGGCCTCAGCCCGGCCCGATTGCGATCGACCTGGTCGGGGCGGGCCCAGGTTACTTCCTCGGCACCGGCGAACAGCCCCTCGATGTCGTAGTGGGCGCGGGTGTTGGGTTCGAAGAGGTGCAGCACCACGTCGACGAAGTCGGCCAGAAGCCAGGTCGAGCGCTCGTCGCGCTGCTCGCGGGTTGCCGGCAGCCCCCGTTCGTCGCCGAACTCGATGGCGTGGTCGAGCACGGCATTCATCTGGCGATCGGAGGTGCCGCTGGCGATGACCACGAAGTCGGTGACCGGGCTGGTGCCGCCGACGTCCAGCACCGTCACGGCCTCGCACTTGTCGTCGTGCAGCATGCGGGCGAGGTCGATCGCCATTGTGCGGGCGTCGGCCTGCGTCGTGCGGCGGGCGGTGGCGCTAGAGACCAGGTGCACCGGTCGATCGGGCTCGATCCTCGGAGATTCCATCGCAGGAGGCTAGGCGGGCGCGCCACCGCGTCCGCCCCCGCCGGCGGAATCCGCGTCGCCCGGCGGGCTTGGGTCGCGGCCCCCGTCGCTCTCATCGGCCAGGTCGTCGATGGTCCGCCGCACCCGCAGCCCCGCCCGGTCGGCGAGGCGGAGCCGCTCGATCTCGTCGATGTCATCGTCCGCGGCGTGCTCGATGGCCTCCGCTAGCGCGACCTGCGCCCGGCGCGCGTCGCGGGCGTCGATGGCGCGATCGGCCGACAGCAGCACCAGCCCGCCGCCGGGCGCGACCAGCCGCCAGCACTCGGCCACATCCTCCCGGGCCTGCCGCACGGACGCCGGCACCCGCCGGTGCAGCACGACGTCGAACGCACCGTCGAGTTCGCCGCCGAGCGCGCCCAGGCCGTCGGCCTCCAGTGCGGTGTTGGCCGAGGGGTAGCGATGGCGGGCGTAGCGGATGCTGGTGGGGTCCGCCTCGAGCGCGACCACCGCGCCCGTGGGACCCACGCGGTCCGCCAGCCACGCCGGTCCGTGCCCCGTGCCGGCGTGCAGGCAGAGCACGCGATCGCCCGGCCGCAGCAGCGGCTCGCAGGCCTCGAACTCGGGCAGGTCGATGGGCTGCTGCAGGTCGGCAAAGATGCGCGCCGGGCTGGCCTCGATGACCATCCGGGTGCCCTCGGCGAACTCGACCTGGTATCGCTTCGAAAGCTGCCGCGCCGCCCGCCTCCGCAGCGGTACCGCGTCGAGCTCGGTGTAGCGCACGCCCTTTACCTCGATCGTGCGGCGGCCGTCGATGAGCGAGCCCAGCCAGCGGCCGAGCCGGTGCACCGCGCCCTCGCGATCCGTCCGCTGCCGTGCCCCGAGCGCGCGGCCCTGGGCGTCGCGGTAGCCCGAGCGGCTGGTGTTCCGCGCCGATGGCGTCACGGCACGTCGCCGAACAGCAGCGGCTGCGCCGGGACGGTCGCGACGCGGGGCCGAGTGTGCAATCGGGCATGAGGCTCGCGGACGGCCGCGCAGCCAACCCACCGCGACGGCCGATCCTGCGAGGCGATGGTCCGCGCATACTCGGCCCCTTCGTGCAGCGCGGCGACGGTGTCCGGGTCGTTGCACTCGCGGGACAGGTGCAGGAATACCGCGTGGCTCGTGGGGGCGATGGCCTCGGTCGCCTCGAGGCACTGCTGGTTGCTCAGGTGCCCCCGCCCGCCGGTGATGCGGTGCTTCAGGAAGTCGGGCCGGTCGGAGGCGGCCTGCATGCCGGGGCAGTAGTTGCTCTCGATCGCCAGCACGTCGACGCCCGCGTGGAAGTTGACCAGGTCGGGCGTGACCTCTCCCAGGTCGGTCAGGAAGCCGAGATCGCCCGGCCGGTCCGGATGGCCGGGGAACGAGACGCGGAGCGTGGCGACGCCCTCGTCGTCGTGCCGCGCGAGTCGGCTGGCGATCTCGAGGCCCGGGGCCGGGGTGAACGCGGCTCCATCGAACGTGCGGAGCCGCGGGTCGCCCCGCAGCGGATCGAGCCGGTGGGACGCGGCGTGCCCCGCGTGCACCCACAGCGTGGCGGCGGGGGGCAGCGCCCGTGCCCAGCTGGCGTAGAAGTGGTCGTTGTCCAGGTGCGTCAGCACGATGGCGCGCAGGTCCGCGGGCTCGACGCCGGCGTCCGCGAGCAGCCGCCCCGTGCGGCGGGGGCTCAGGCCCGCGTCGATCAGCACGGGCCCGCCAGCGCCCGCGTGCAGCACCGAGCAGTTCCCGCCGCTGCCGCTGGCGAGCACCCGCAGCCGTGGGTAGGAGGGTGCGCCGGGCGCGTCGCTCGGGATCGCCCACGCCATGCCGATCAACGCCTCCGCGTACTGCGGTCGCGGCCGTGGCAGATGCCCCGCTTGGTGGTCTCGACGAACTCGGCCATCTCGAGCACCATCGGCTCGTCGGCCCCGAGTTCCCGAAGCTTCGCCGCCGCCTCGTCCCGTGGCAGGCTGCGGCGAAGCACCACGCGGAAGGCGTTGCGGACCGCCGCGATGGACTCGGGTGGTGCGCCGGAGCGGCGGAGCCCGACGACGTTGACGGCCGCTATGGTATTGACGCCGTCGACCAGGCAGAACGGCGGCACGTCCATCGAGACCGGCACGCAGCCCGAGATCATCACGAGCCGTCCCACCCGCGTGTGCTGGTGCACAGCGGTGTGGGCGCTCAGGACGGCCCCATCCCCCACGGACCCGTGCCCGCCGACGACCGCGTGGTTGGTCAGGATGACGCGGTTGCCCACCCGCACGTCATGGCCCATGTGGCTGCCGACCATCAGGTAGCAGCCGTCGCCGAGCGTGGTGGGGGTCTCGGTGTTGCTCGCGGCGTGGATGGTCACGTGCTCGCGGAGCACGCAGCCCTCGCCGATCACCACGCCGGCCGTTGGGCTGCCGGGGGCGAACTTGAAGTCCTGGGGGGGCAGCCCGATGGCCGTGCCCGGGTACACGCTCGTGCGCTCGCCGATGGTGGCGGGCCCCTCCACGTAGCAGCCCCCCATCAGCCGCACGCCCGCGGCCAGCGCCACCCTGCCCGACACGACGCAGTGCGGCCCGACGACGGCGTCGTCGTGGATCTCGGCGGCGGGGTCGATGACTGCGCTGGCGTGGATCTCGGGCACGTCGGCCCATAATAGAACCCAACAACGCCGCCGCAACCCTATCGTTTCGCATGCCGCACGCCGCCCACGCCGCGACCCAGGCGGATCGCGCGACGCCGGGCCTCGACGTGGTCGATCTCGGCCGCGCGGCCTACGCCGACGCCTACGAGCACCAGGTCCGCACGCAGCGGGCGCTCATCGAGCGGCGGGGCGAGCCCGCCGAGAGCCTCGGCACGCTCTTCCTCGTCGAGCACGATCCGGTGATCACCGTGTCGCGGAGGCCCAAAGCCGCGGCGCACGTGCTCGCGGCCGACGCCCAGCTGCGGGCGGCGGGCGTCGAGCGGGTGGAGACCGACCGCGGCGGCGACGTGACCTACCACGGCCCGGGGCAGCTCGTGGCCTACCCCATCCTCGATCTGGCGCGCTTCGGCCTGGGGCTGCACGAGTACATGCGGCTGCTCGAGGGCGTGGTCATCGACGCGCTGGCAGCCTTCGGCGTCGGGGGCCATCGAGACCCCGGCGTGACCGGCGTGTGGGTGCGGCGGGGCGACGGCTCGAGCGCCAAGATCGCCGCCATGGGCGTCCGCGTCCGCAAGTGGGTCACGATGCACGGCCTGGCGCTCAACGTCGATCCGGATCTCTCGCACTTCCAGCTCATCGTGCCCTGCGGCCTCGTCGGCCGGAGCGTCACGAGCCTCCGCGAGGTGCTCGGTACAGGCGCGCCGGGCATGGACGACGCGAAGCGCGAGGTCGTTGCTGGATTCGAGCGGGAGCTGGCGGAGCGCTGGCGAAGCTAATTCCAGCTGACGCCCTTGGGCCAGCGCTCGGGCTGCTGCGAGGCCGCGTTGCGGATGAGCCGCTCGAGATCGCCCAGCGCCATCTCGACGATGCGGATCCGCCGGGCGGGATCGGGCTCGGCGAGGAGCTGGTAGCGCAGGTCGGGGTCGGAGAACAGCGAGAAGCACGCCAGCTCGAAGGCGGCGAGGTCGGGGATCTTGCTGTTGCGCAGCCGCTCGACGACCCACGACGCGGTGCGGAGCTGGCTCAGCGGCCACTCGGACAGGTCCTCGGTGAGCTTCTGGCGGGCGGCCTCGAGCGAGGGGTCGTCGCGGTTGGGCAGGCCCAGCGGCTCGAGCATCGCCTGGCGGTACAGCCGATCGCCGTCGGCGGGATCCTCCGAGAGGATCGTGGCGCGGCAGATGCCCTGGAGCAGGATGTTGTACCGGCCGTCGGGCAGCCGCTCGTGCTGCACGACGTGCCCGATGCACACCGCGGGCCGCAGATCGAGTTCGTCGTCCGAGCTGGTGTAACTCGCGATCGAGCTGGTGTCGTAGACGGCCATGGCGATCTGGCCCGAGCCGTCGAGGGCGTCGCCCAGCATCTGGCGGTACCGCGGCTCGAAGATGTGGAAGGGTGCGACCTGCTGGGGCATCAGCGCGACGACGCCCAGCGGGAACACCGGCATGGGCCGGCTGAAGTTGACCTGGATGGCGACCTCATCGCTCATCGGGACGTTCTCACCGGGAAACTCTAGGGTTGGTTCGCCGCGGTCCGGTCGCCGGTTCAGCCGTCGGCGAGAGGATTCGGCCGGTAGATCCGGGTATTCAGCGCCCAGTGCTTCTCGGTAAACGAGCCGCGGAGGTCGGCCGTGCCCGGCTGGTCCCGCTTGGCGGCGACGATGGCCATCTCGGTCTTGGCGTCCAGGTCGTCGAGCATCGAGACGAAGATCGCCTCGGGCGTCGCGGGCACCTTCACCGCGCCGAACTCCGGCTGCCCGTGGTGCGAGATGATGATGTGCTCGAGCACCATGAGCGCCTGCGGCGGCAGGTCGACGCCGGGCTGTAGCGCCTTCTCGCGGAGCAGGATGACGCCGTCGACGATGTGGCCGACCAGCAGCCCGCGGTCGGTGTAGTCGAAGGCGCGGTCGTACATCAGCTCGCGGGTCTTGGCGATGTCGTGCAGGAACAGCCCGAGCAGCACGAGGTCGCGGTCGAGGTGCGGGTAGCGGGGCAGCGTCAGGTCCGCCAGGGTGCAGAGCTGCAGCGTGTGCTCGAGCAACCCGCCCAGGTAGGCGTGGTGCAGCACCTTGGCGGCCGGTGCGGTGCGGAAGGCCGCCATCAGCGGCTCGTCGTCCAGGAACGCACGCGCCAGCCGCTGCGATGCCGGGTGCGACAGCGTGCCGAGCAAGTCGGCCAGCTGTGCGAACATCGTCTCGGGGTCCTGCTTCGAGGCGGGCAGCAGCTCGCGGATCATCTCCTCGTTGGGGTCGAAGGGGTCGACCGACTGGATGATGATCTGCATCTCGCCCTGGTAGGCCTGGGCGTCGCCCTCCACCCACACGAAGCCCTCAACCGGCAGGCGGTTGAAGCCCTGCTCGTCGATCGACCACATCCGCGCGGGTGCCGTGCCCGACTTGTCGGCCAGCAGGCAGCGCAGGTAGAGCTTGTCGGTCCGCGTCTTGCCCAGCTGCGGGTTGATGATCGCGAACGGGCCGCTGACGTGCTCGCCCTCGGCCAGATCGCGGATCAGCGTGCGCGTGGTCGCCGTGGCCATGCGGCCTCCCTTCGAAGCGTGTGCACGAGTGTAGAGCGCCGCGCGGCTCAGCCGGGGGGCACGTCGCCGTGGTCGGCCCGGATCACCGAGCGGATGCCCCCGCGGCCGCGCCATTCGGTGGTGATCCGCATCCAGGCGGGGTCCATCAGCGCGGCGAGGTCGTCGCGGATGCGGTTGGTGACCGCCTCGTAGAAGATGCCCTCGTCGCGGAACGACTGCAGGTAGAGCTTCAGGCTCTTGAGCTCCACGCAGACTCCAGACTGCGCGGCGGTCCGCGGCTGGAAGCGGACCCGCACCACGCCGAAATCGGGGTGGCCGGTCATGGGGCACAGCGAGGTGAACTCCTCGGCCACGTGCTCGACGACGAAGGGCGTGTCGCTTGGCGCGGGGAAGGCCTCCAGCAGGCTGGGGTCGGGCATCGGTGTTCCTAGAACGCCGTGGGGGAGCGATCAAGCGCGGGCACACGCCGCAGCCGGCCCAGACGGCAGGCCCGGCACCACCGGATCGGCAGGCCCGAGCGGGCAAGGGTTTGGCCTAGTGCGCCGGGAGCCGGTGCGATCGCGCGTCGCGGCCGGCCGATGTCCCCGCTCATGCCCGCCGATGCGCTCACGTCCGACCCGATGCCTACGCATGGCCCGCCGTTGCGGGAGGGCGACCGCCGGGAGATCGGCCGGCTGGAGGTCCGACAACTTCGGACGAAGCTTGGCCGAGTGGTGGACATCAGCCCGGGCGGGCTCCGCGTGCGGGGCCTGCCGTGGCCCGCCGTGGCAACCTACGACGAGTTCGAGATCGAGCTGCACGGCCTGCAGGAGGTCGTGCCGGTGACCGTGCGGCTGGTCTGGATCGCGCGGCCCGGCATGCTGACGCGGGAGATAGGGCTGTCGTTCGAGCATCTCAACCCGCACGCCGAGCACGCGCTCTCGGGTCTGTTCGCGGCGTGCCGGCAGGTGCACGGGCGAGCGGCCTAAGGCGGATCACTACCCGAACCACCGCCGCGCCCACAGCGCGACGTTGGCCATGGGCCACGCGAGCCGCCAGTGCGTCGCGGGATCGCCGCGGACCAGCTCCCAGGCTTCGCCGGCGACCACGTCGCGGACGATCGGGTCGCCATCGATGCGCGCGACGAGCGCGGGCAGCCAGCGCTGGAACGGCAGCGGGAAGCTGGCCTTGGGCCTCGAGAGCACCCGCTCGGGAAGGTCGCCCGCGAAGGCCCGCCGCAGCGCGATCTTGGTGCCCTCGTGCGGCGGCCGCGTTGGATCGAAGAGGCATTCCGTGGCTAACGCGTCGGCGTGCGCCCAGACGCGGCGGTCGGCGAAGGGCACGCGGCCCTCGATGCCCGATTGCGAGAGCGTCGAGTCCAGCCGCTGCAGCAGGCCCGTTAGGTTGATGCGGCGGAGGAATCGCATGTGGGCCCGCATCGCCGCGTCGCGGGGCGAGGCCACCGCCGGACCGGGGCGAGCGGCCTCCTCCTCGAACGCGGCGCGGTAGCTCTCGACGAGCCAGGCGTCGCCTTGCACGCGCTGAGCGAGGTGCGGCGCGAGCACGAGCTGCGTGGCCTCGGGCGTCATCCACGCCGCCGACAGCAGATGGTGAAGCCCCGGGTCGCGATCGCCCGCGTCGACGTGGGCCGCGGCCTCGGACAGCGGCCCGTGGTAGCCGCCGAAGAGCTCGTCGGCACCCTCGCCGCTGAGCGTGACGACGTAGCCACGGGCCCGCATGGCGCAGCCCAGGGCGTGGATGGCCGCCTCGTTGGGCGTGCCCACCGGCTGGCCCGTGCGTTCGATCAGGGTCTCGATGCCCCGCACGAAGCCGCCGGCGTCGAGGCGGACCTCGGCGAGCGGCAGGCCCCACTCCTCGGCGAGGCGGCGGGCGTGGGCCGGGTCGGCGTCGTCGTTCTTGCCGCCATCGGCCGCGTCGTCGCCGGCGGTGAACGTCGCGATGCCGTGCTCGTGGCCGCGGGCGATGCCGGTGATGATCGCGCTGTCAAGACCGCCGCTGAGCAGCGAGCACACCGGGGCGTCGGCCCGCAGGTGTGCGCGGACGGAGTCGACCAGCGCCTCCCGCGTCGGCGTCGCCGCATCGGCCTCGGTGCCGAGGCGCCACCCGCGGGACGCGCCGGTGCGGAGGTCGAACTCGAGGACCTCGCCGGGCTGGAGCATCCGGACGCCCTCGAACATCGTGCGGCCGGCGGTCGCGGTTCGGATGGTCGTGAGGTAGGCCGACACGCCCAGCGGATCGATCGCCGGGGAGATGCCGGGGTGGGCGAAGATGGCAGCGACCTCACTGGCGGCCACCAGTTCGCGGCCGCCGTCCGCAAAGCCGTACACCAGCGGCTTGATGCCCAGCGGGTCTCGGGCGAGCACGAGCCGCCGCTCGGCATGGTCGTACGCGGCGATCGCGAACATGCCGCGAATGCGAGAGAGCCCGTCGGGACCCTCGGCCTGCAGCAGCTGCACGATCGTCGCGGTATCGCAGGGCGATCTCGGGGCGGCCGGGCCGAGCGACTCGCGCAGCTCCGCGTCGTTGTAGGCCTCGCCGTTGTACACCAGCGACCAGCGGCCGTCGGCCGAGTGCATGGGCTGGTGGCCGGCATGGCCCGGGGCGATGACCTCGAGCCGCCGCTGCGCGAGCGCGACGCCGTCGGTCCGCCAGAGCCCCTGTCCGTCGGGCCCGCGGTGGGCGAGGGTGTCCCGCATCCGCCGGCCCTGGTTGTCGGTCAGGTCCAGCGGGCGGTCATCGAGCCGCGCGATCGCGAGTATGCCGCACACCGGGGGGATATCGGTCCGCCCGGTACCGGGTGGTGAGCGTTCGCAGGCCGGTGTGCCGCGCCGTCATCACGCCGGCGCCGTCCGAACGACGCGAGTGTGCGGCCGCCAGGCCGCCACGGAGCGCTCAAGAGAGATCTACACCCAGACCTGCACGATGAGGTGGGGGGCCTTGCCGAGATTGTCCGACCACTCGCCGACCTGGGTGGTGACGAGCTTGATCTCGCAGTCCTCGTGCTTCTCGAGCCACTCGTTGATGGATTGGTCGAGGTGCGCGAGCGAATCGCCCTGGAGCTTGCAATGGAAGCTCTTGACGTGGGTGGCGCCGGTGCCGGTCAGCTGGGCGTGCCGCCGCCAGCCGCTCTCGTCCTCGGGCTGGGGGCCCAGCTTGCCGAGCGTGCGGATCTTGGAGTTGCCCGGGCTGGGCTCGGGCGCAACGTTGGGCTGGAAATCGGGCATCGGGACGCATCCCCGGCACCGATGGCCGTCCTCGTCGGCGCCATGCTGTCGGCCCGGCAACCCCACGCGGCCGGGCTGCGCTCCCGCCGACCATGGCGGGAGCGCGAACGGCTCCACAACAGAATACCAGAGTCCTTCGGAATCTCGAAGCGGTTTTGCTCAGCCGGCGTGCGACGCGGGCCGCGAGAACCGCCAGAGGGCCCGGTCGTCGCCGAGCGCGATGCCCCGGAGGGGGCCCTCCAGGCGGTCAAGAGAGATCAAGAGATCGATCTCATGGTCTCCGAGGCCCCGGATCGTGCACTCGCCCGAGGCCACTCGGGAGACCCGGCCGCGGCCGCCCGAGATGGGGCCCTCGTAGTCCAGGTAGCGGCGGCGGTGGTCTGCGAGCCGCTCGGCCCGGAACGCGGGCGGGCCGCGATCGATGCGTTCCTCGACCCGGAAGGTGACAAGAGGCGAGTCGGGATCGGGCTCGGCGGCGAGCATCCAATCGAAGTGGCGGGTGCCGTCGGGCAGGTCGTGCCGCAGCAGGACGGTTGGCAGGCGGATCGGGGGCGAGTTCACGCGGTGTCGCTCGCTTTCGCCGGCGTCGAGCGCCGATAATCGCAGCGTATGCGCAGCACCAACCACCTCCGCGTCGTCGTCGTCCCGTTCCTCATTGCCCTCGGGCTGCTGGCGCCGGCGGGCTGCCAGACCACGCGTTCGGCGGGCGAGATCCGCCAGGCCGCCGAGTCCGCCTACGAGCGGGGCGAGTACGAGCGCTCGCTCGCCGAGTGGGAGGAGTACGCGGTCGTGTACCCCGTGCCGCGGGCGGCCGACCTCGGCCGCGGGCGGGCCCTCCTGGCCCTGGATCGCCCTGCCGAGGCCGAGCCCTTCCTGGAGCGGGTCTACCTGTCCGATCCGCAGGACGAGGAGGTGCTCGAGGTGTACGTTGGGGCGTTGTTCGCATCTCGGCAGTGGGACAAGCTGACCACGCTGCTCCGCCAGCGGACGCAGCAGCCAGGCCGGATCGAGGACTACCTGCGGCTGGGCCGCTACGCCCAGCTCATGGACGATCCCGATGAGGCCGAGCGGGCGTTGCTGTCCGCGGCTCGGATCGACCGCGGGCAGACCCGGGAGCCGCAGTTCGCCCTGGCGGAGTTCTACCACGAACTGGGCGACGACGAGCGGGCCCTCGATAGATACGCCATGGCGCTGTGGTTCGATTATTCGGACCAGCAGATCGCCGAGCGGATCCGCTCGCTGGGCGAAACGCCCGGCCGAACGTTCGTCCAGGCTCCGGCCGAGGCGGTCGAGGAGGGGCTGCTGGCGCCCGGCGCGGCGCCGCCCGACCCGCGACCTTAGCGGATCTCCCGCACGGATTTGCCTTCCGGCGGCGTGCTTCTACACTTCATCCGGATGAATGGATGAAAGCCGCCAACGATCTCCACCAATCCGAGTCCAGCACCGATCTGCGCGACCTTGCAGGCGCGTTATCGGCGATCGCCGACTCGGTGCGGCTGAGGATGCTCCGCGTGCTGGAGTCCGAGGAACTCGCGGTAGGCGAGATCGCCCAAGTGCTGCAGATGCCGCAGTCGACGGTGAGCCGCCGGCTCAAGGGCCTGGCGGACCACGGCTGGGTACAGCGGCGGGCGGCGGGCACCGCCACGCTGTACCGCTGCGTGCCCGATGACCTGCCCGAGGAACTCCGCGGGCTGTGGCTCCGCGTGCGAGCCGCGACCGAGCGGGCGGCGGACGTCGAGGGAGACGCCCGCCGCCTGCGTGCGGTCGTCGCGGAGCGGAAGCCCAGCTCGGCCGCCTTCTTCGGGCGGCTCGGCGCGGGCTGGGACGACGTCAGCCGCGAGCTGTTCGGCGATCGCTACGCCAGCGAGGCGCTGGTTGCGCTGCTGCCCGAGGGGCAGGTCGTGGCCGACATCGGGTGCGGCACGGGGGCATTCGCGGCGGTGCTCGCGCCGGTGAGCGGCGAGGTCATCGCCATCGATCGCGAGCCGGCGATGCTGGAGGCCGCGCGGGAGCGCGTCGGTGCTCGCTCCAACGTGCGGTTTGAGCTGGGATCGGCCGAGGCTCTGCCGCTCGGCGATGCGTCGGTGGACCTGGCCGTGCTGAGCCTGGTGCTGCATCATGCCGACGAGCCGACGCGGGTGCTCGCCGAGGTTGCGCGGATCCTGAGGCCGGGCGGGCGGCTGGTGCTCGTGGACATGCTCGCGCACACGCGCGAGGAGCTGCTCCGCGAGATGGGGCACGCGTGGGCGGGCTTCGAGCGATCGCAGCTTGCGGCGTGGTGCGAGGACGCCGGACTGTGGCTGCGGTCGCACCGGCCGCTGCCGAGCACGCCGGAGGCAAAGGGGCCGGACGTGTTCGCGGCGATCGCGGTGAAGCCTGCGTCGGAGGGTTCGCGCGTGAACGGTGAAGACGGGTACGAGAAGGACACGCAGGATTCGACATCGTGAGCGCGTGGGCGAGCAGCCCGGCGGCTCGATTTCACTTCAGTTCTCAGGAAGGGACAGCATGACGACGCTGACGACGGATATCGCGACGACCGAGCGGGGCCAGCTGCAGTACAAGGTGGCCGATCTTGCGCTGGCCGAGAGCGGCCGCAACGAGATCCGCCTTGCCGAGCAGGAGATGCCCGGGCTCGGGGCGCTGAAGGAGAAGTACGGCACGAGCAAGCCGCTAGCGGGTCTGAAGGTCGCCGGCAGCCTGCACATGACGGTGCAGACGGCGGTGCTGATCGAGACGCTGGCCGAGCTGGGTGCCGACGTGCGGTGGTGCTCGTGCAACATCTTCAGCACGCAGGACAACGCCGCCGCGGCGGTCGTGGTCGGTCGCCCCGAGACGGGCGGCACGCCGGAGAGCCCCAAGGGCATCCCGGTGTTCGCCTGGAAGGGCGAGTCGCTGGCCGAATATTGGTGGTGCACCAGGCAGATGCTGACGTGGCCCGACGGCAGCGGCCCGGACCAGATCGTGGATGATGGCGGCGATGCCACGCTGCTGCTGCTCAAGGGCAAGGAGTTCGAGGATGCGGGCAGCGTGCCGGACTTCAACGAGGGCGTCGAGCCCGAGGAGTACAAGCACATCCTCGAGACGATCCGCAGCACGATCGCCGAGACGCCGGGCTGGTTCCAGAAGGTGGTGCCGGGCATCAAGGGCGTCAGCGAGGAGACGACGACGGGTGTGCATCGGCTGTACCAGTTCGCCGAGAGCGGCACGCTGCCGTTCCCCGCGATCAACGTCAACGACAGCGTGACCAAGAGCAAGTTCGACAACGTCTACGGCTGCCGGCACAGCCTGATCGACGGGCTGAACCGCGCCACGGACGTCATGCTGAGCGGCAAGGTGGCCGTGGTGTTCGGCTACGGCGACGTGGGCAAGGGTTGCGTGCAGAGCCTCAAGGGCCAGGGCTGCCGGGTGATCGTGACCGAGGTCGACCCCATCTGCGCGCTGCAGGCGGCGATGGAGGGCCTCGAGGTGCTGACGATGGAGGATGTCGTCGAGACGGCCGACATCTTCATCACGAGCACGGGCAACAAGGACATCATCACGCTCGAGCACATGAAGCGGATGAAGGACAAGGCGGTGGTGGGCAACATCGGCCACTTCGACAACGAGATCCAGATGGAGAAGCTCGCCCGGGATCCGGACGTCGAGCGTCGGAACATCAAGCCGCAGTACGACGAGTTCTACTTCAAGAGCATGGACAAGAGCATCCTGGTGCTGGCCGAGGGCCGGCTGCTCAATCTCGGCTGCGCGACGGGCCACCCGAGTTTCGTGATGAGCGCCAGCTTCACCAACCAGGTGATCGCGCAGATCGAGCTGCACGAGAACAACGAGGACTACAAGAATAAGGTGTACGTGCTGCCCAAGCACCTCGACGAGATGGTTGCTCGGCTGCACCTCGACAAGCTGGGCGTCAAGCTGACCAAGCTCAGCCAGGAGCAGGCCGAGTACATCGGTGTGCCGGTGGAGGGGCCGTACAAGCCCGAGCACTACCGATACTAGACTCATGGGGCTTTGACCCGGGCGATGCTCCGGGATCGGATCGCGATCGGGGCCGCGTGTTGCACGCGGTCTTTTTTTGCCGCGTTCATCGGAACACTGCTGTTGCGACCGGGATTTGCACGCTTTCCGTGTTGGTGGGTGGCACCAGCGGCCAGGAGTGCCCGGCGGGGCGGGAGCGACGATGATGAACGAGTGCGTGGAATCGGATCTGGTCGGAGCGCGGCGGGGTGTCGGGGGATGGCGGCGTACGGTCGCCGGCGGCGTGGTGCTCACGGTCGCGATGGCGGCGCCCGGTCAGGTGCCGGCGTTCGACGTCATTTCCTCGAGTCCGGGCTTCGGCGACGGCAACGACGCGGTGCTGCGCTTCAGCGGCGTGGACGGCTCGTTCATCGAGGTGTTCGCCGATTTCGACAGCAGCACGCTGTTCGACCCGCGGGACGTGGTGATGCGGGGTCCGTTCGGCGACGCGGACGCCAACATCTTCGTGAACACGGGCACGAACGAGGTGTTCGAGTACACGCCGTCGGGTGGATTCGTGGGTGTCTTCAGCGTGCTGACGACGTCGGCGGGCACGGGCGGCACGCCCCTGCCGCCGAGCCAGGGGCCGGGCGGCGGCGTGTGGGGGCCCGGGGGCAACTTCTTCATAGGGTCGCGGGACGACGGCACGGTGATCGAGATCGACGGGGCCGACGGCATGCAGATCGGGCCGGTGTTCGACCCCGTGGCGGCCGACATCGAGTTCCCGCGGGGATTCGTGTTCCTGCCCGACGGCGACCTGGTGATCGGCAACGGGGCCCTCGCGCCGAGCGCCGGCGGCACGGGCGGCGGCACGCTGCTGCGGATCGATGGTGACACGGGCGCGATCACGACGCTGGTCGACAACACGACCGACCCTGCGCCGGGTGCCGTGATCGACGCGGATCTCAGCCCGCTGGACGTGATCCTGAGTCCGGACGCGACGCAGATCGTGCTATCCAGCGAGGCGCCGTTCGGCGATCCCGATGCCGTGACCTCCGTGCGGACCTACGACCCCGACACCGGCGAACTGCTTGCGGTGTTCGACCCGGGCATCGATCCGGATACGGGCGAGCGCTTCCTGCTCGCGCCGCGGGGGATGGGCTTCGGACCCGATGGCCTGCTCTACGTCTCGAGCACGGGAGCCGACACGATCGTGCGGTTCGATCCGGCGACGGGCGAACTGGTGGACAAGTTCATCGCGTTCCCGGGGCTGAGCGGGCAGGCGCTCGAGTTCGTGCTCGTGTGCGCGTCGGTGGCCGACGTTGATGGGGATGGCGCGCTGTCGGCGGCGGACTTTGCCGATTTCTCCGCCGCCTTCGATGCGGGCGATGCCGCCGCCGATCTGGACGGCGACGGCGAGCTGACGATCTTCGATTTCCTGGCGTTTGGCAACGCGTTCGCGGCGGGCTGTCGCTAGTCCGATGGATATGTCGACCTGTCTTGTGGCCGTAGGGCAGCCAGATGGACGTGAGCAGGTCGGCCTTGCCCTCGGCGAGCGCGGGGAAGAGGTCGGTGTGGATGCCGTCGAGGTACTCGACCTCGAAGCGGACCTCCTCCGCGATCACTTCTACGAACGCCGCGTTGATCGCATACATCGAGAGCGGCAGGCGCGCGACCGTGATCGTGTTGTCCCGCGTATCCGCGTGCGGTCGATCCGTGGCGGTGTTCTGTGTGGCGAGCGCGGTCAGGCCCAGTACGAGCAGCTTGAGCATCTGCGGCGTCCTTTCCAGAGCGACACCTGCGTGGCGGTCCGGTGTCGTTGTGCGTGGTCGACTCGGTCCAGAATCGTGATACGGTTCGGCCGAAGCCGATTCTCTGGGCATGTGTCGCCCGCAACATGCAAGAAACGAGGCCGATGCGATCTCATGTTGTAGGAATAGGGGTATTCATGCGTGCAGTGGGCCCGACGCCGCTCAGAAGCGCACGGTCGTGGACGCGTAGGCGAACACCGACGTGTCATCGTCGGGGGCAGCCGGGGCATTGCGGGCGAAGTCGCCCTTGAAGAGGATGGCGGCGCCGGCTTCGAGTTGAACGCTGCCCGGCACGAGTTCGTAGCGGACGCGGACCTCGGGCAGGGTGCCGAGGGTGCGGCCCGAAGCGCCGGTGGGGTCCTGCAGGCCGGCGAAGGGCCAGGCGTCGCTCGAGTCGGCCAACCAATACCAGCGCTGGCCGATGTCGATAGAGAGCCGCTCGGTGGGGTCGGTCTCGACGCGGTAGCCGACGGCTATGACGTTGCTGGCGCCGAAGGGGCCGAAGGTGCCGGTGGGTCCGAAGTCGCCGCGGCGGGAGCCGAAGAGCTGGTCGAAACGGCCGTTGTCGCCATCGTCGGGGTCGCCGTCGCCGGTGGCGAAGTCGAACTCGAGGGCGAGGCGGGTGCCGCGATCGGTATCCGGGCCGGCGGTGGCGAGCGTGTAGCCGACCTCGGCGTGCGTGTAGAAGGCCAGGTGGTTGAGGTCGTCGGTGGATGACGTCGAGAGCCGCGAGGAGCCGAACTGCACGGCGGCTTCGAGTTCGGCGTCGGCGTAGCCCGGCGTGGGCCGGGTCACGATGCGGCCGCCGAGGGTCGCGAGGTTGCGGTTGCGGGTGGGCCGGCCGGTCGAATCGTCCTCGAGCAGGCCGTAGGCGAAGGCCTCGGCCGCGGCGGCGGCGATGAGCCGGCCGGGCTCGCGGGCCTGCGGCTCGCCGAGCACCGGCAGCCGGGCGTACACGCCGAAGAGCTGCACGTCGATGTCCTCTTCGTCGAGGGCGACGCTGTTGTCGAGCAGCGCGTCGAGGTTGCCGGGGCGTCGGAGGCTTGGCAGCGTCCAGAAGGCGCGGAGTCGTTCGCCCCGCGCACCGTCGACGCCCGCCAGCACGCCGGTGTAGGTCTGGAAGGCGTTGCGGAAGTTGTGGCGGGCGATGAGGCGACCGCTGCCCAGGTCGAGCGTGAAGCGGCCGGCCTGCACGAACGACTCGATGCCGAACGGGCTTGCGTCGTCGCCGAAGCGGAGGCGGCCGAAGGCCTGGACGATCTCGGCGGGGTTGACGGCGGTGCTGCTGATGGCCGAACCCTCGTCGGCCAGGGCCTGGCGGGTATCGACGAATTCGACGACGGCCTCGGGGCCGAAGCCGCCCACGCCGCCCTCGGCGGCGCTAACGGTGAGCTTGACGCGGGTGCGGAAGAAGAAGCCCTGGTCGCTGCCGCTGCGGCCTGCGCGGAATCGACCCTCGAGGTATTCGTAGCGGGTGCGGTGGTCGCCCTCGATGGCGATCCAGGCGGGGAGTCCGAGGGCGGATTGCACCCGCCAGGGCCGGGCGGGCTCGTCCACGACGAGGGGCGGGATGTCGACGGGGGCAACGGGGGCTGCGTCGGCGGCCTGGTCACCATTGCCGGCGGCCGCCTGTGCGGACGCGATTGCGCAGCACGCCCCTCCGGCGAGGGTCGTGAGCATGGCGAGATGGTGAGGACACGCGGCCATGCCGCACGGTAGTTCGCGGGGCATCACGCGGGGGTGGTGCGGGCGGCATCCCCAACTCGGCCGATGTGGTCGGCCCTCCAGGCGGCGCCGCATTCGGGGCAGAGGATGCAACCGTCGGGATGGGATGCGAGACCGCCGAGGTCGTAGCGGCACGATGGGCACTGGGCGCGATCGAGCGTCTTGAGCGCGGCTCGCGCGTACCCCGTGCAGCGATCGAGCATCGCCTTGATGATGAGCGCCACGAAGAGCACGCCGACCAGGACAAGGGTGACCATGACGGGTAACAGCACGACCGCTGCCACGAGCAGCAGCGATCCTCCGAGGATGGCGATTCCCCCCCGCGAGCTGAGCCGCGTTGGCTCGACGTCGGGCGCTGTGGCCGGCGGATGAAGAGGAATGCGCTGGCCGCGGTCATCTCGGCCGCGAAGCTTGATCAGGTGCGTGCTCATGCGCCCGGTGCTATTCATTCGGCCCGCCGGGTGGCTCCGCGTTCGCGGCAGGTCGCAGGGCTGGCCGCGATTGTCGATGGAGGAGTGGGGCCCTTGGCATGTCCCGGGAGGCCGAACATCGCGACATGATACACCAGAACGCCCGGACTCGTGCTGGTGCGCGAGGCCGGGCGAACTAGCTAGCTTGGAATGGGCCCGCGTGCCTGCGCACGCGGCTCGGATGCAGTCGGCCCTAGCTGTCGAGCCATCGGACGCGGCCGGTGCGGATGTCGTAGACGGCGCCGACGACCTTGAGGTCGCCGTCGCGGACCAGGCCGGCGATGACGTCGCTGTCGCGCTGGATGTCGGCGACGGTGCGGCGGACGTTGGCCTCGATCACGCGGTCGACGAGGGGTGCGTTGGCGGAGCTGCGCTGCTCGCCCGTGCGGACCGACTCGCGGACGGCGGGCTCGATGTTGGCCAGCGTCGCGGTGAGGTTGCCCAGCTCGGCTTGGTCGATGGTGCCCTTGACGGCGCCGCAGCCGGTGTGGCCCAGCACGACGATGAGCTTGGCGCCGGCGACCTTGGTGCCGAACTCGAAGCTGCCGAGCATGTCCTGGTTCTCGAAGTTGCCGGCGACGCGGCCGACGAAGATGTCGCCGATGCCCTTGTCGAAGACGACCTCGGGCGGCACGCGGCTGTCGAGGCAGCCCAGCACGATGGCCTTGGGGAACTGGCCGGTGGAGGTGGCCTCGGCCTGGCCCAGCCAGTCGTAGGTGTGGCCGTCGCCGCGGAGGAACCGCTCGTTGCCCTCCTTGAGCTCGGTGAGCACCTCGTCGGGGGTCAACTCGGCCTGCCGGTCGGCGGTCATGACCTCGTCGAGCTCTCCGGAAGTGGTGCAGCTTGCCATCGGCAGGCCCGCGAGCGCGACGAGGGGCAGGGCGAGGGCGGCGGTCCAGGTCTTGGTAAGCATGGATCGTCTCCTTGGGTGCGATCGACTCGGTGCGAACGTCCGGCCACGCGGACGAGCAGAGGATGGAAGCGCGGCGGCTGATCGGCAGCGCGTCCATTAGGGGCGTTCCTAATGCAACGCGGGTCGTGTGCGTCCGGGCCGGGCGTCGCGGCCGCTAGACCTCGAGCTTGGTCCAGGTGCCCTGGCCGAAGCGGACGGTGAAGACGATGCCGCGGATGATCAGCTCGCCGCACATGGCGATCCACATGCGTGTGAGGCTCGGGTCCCAGCCCATGAGCTCGCCAAGGGGGTTGGGCAGCTCGGTGCCGTCGGGCAGCGGGATGCGGACGCCCGAGACGAGGTAGGCCGCCGGCAGCCGGACGCCGTAGGTGGTGAACCAGGTCAGGCCCATGACCACTCGAACGTCGCCGACGCCGCGGAGTGCTTGGCGGAAGACGATGGCCAGCGCGAAGGGCACCTGGATGAAGCCGCAGACGTAGAGCAGCGGCGGGACTTGCCGGAGATGCTCGGGCACGGGCGTGAGGGCCCGGGTGATCTCGTGGGGGAAGAGGATGAGCGCCACACCGATGAGGCCCATGATGGTCGAGGCGATCGCGGCGCAGATGATGACCGCGCGGATCGCGTGCCGCGGGCTGCCCGCACCCAGGTACTGGCCGGCGAGGGTGGCGGCGGCGATGCCCATCGAGAAGCCCGGCAGGAAGCTGAGCGCCTCGATGCGGATGGCCCACATGTGCGAACCGAGCGTGCCGGCGTTGCTGAGGACCTCGCCCGCGGCGTCACGGATCGCGATGTGGCCCACCATGAAGACGACCATGAAGTTGCCGGCCCACATGCCCATGGTCTCGGCGTAGTTGGGCAGGCCCAGGCGGATCAGCCGCCTCGCGGTGTGCCAGTGGGGGCGGAGGCGGCGGAGCTTGAGGCGGATGCCCCAGGTGCCGCTGAAGGCCATCCACAGGATGATCGCGGCGCCAACGCAGTCGCCCAGCACGGTGCCGAGCGCGATGCCGACGATGCCCATGTCGAAGCCGAAGGGGTTCTCGAGCAGCACCGTCCGCATGATCTCGCCGTCGGTGGCCGTCGCGGCGATGGAGATGTCGACGCCGCTGAGGGCCCAGCTCGCGATGATGTTGACGATGTTGCGGGCGATCATGGCCCACAGGGGGCGGACCGAGTCGCCCGCGCCGCGTGCGCAGGCGATGCCGCCGAAGAGGATGCCGGCGGTGGGCACGAAGGCGGCGATGATCAACATGTAGGCGCGGAAGGCCTCGGCCCCCTCGCCCTCGAGGCCCATGAGGTCGGGCAGGAAGAGGGTGGACAGCGCCACGATGCCGCCGACGAGCGCCCCGATGATGACGCACAGCAGCAGGCACTGGCCCAGGGCGGCATTGGCGACGCCGGTGCGGCCCTTGCCGATGCTGCGGCTGATGATGGCGGTGGCGCCGGTGCCCAGCGCCATGATCGCCAGCCCGATGAACCACATGATGAAGCTGGCGGCGCTGATGGCGTCGACGGCCTGCACCGCGCTGGCGGCGCCCTCGACGCTGTCCATCTCGCTGGTCAGCAGCGTATCGGTCAGGCCGACCAGGGCGTTGAGGGCGCTCTCGACCAAGATGGGCCAGCTGAGCACCCAGATGGCGGCGGCCATCGAGAGGCCCTTGAGCCGGCCCGAGCGGAGGCGGCCCTGCTCGTCCAGGCCCCGGGCGTCGTCGGCGGGCTGGCGGAGGATGTCGACGATGCCGACGGCGTTGCGCCAATCCAGGGCCGCGCTCAGGCGGGCGAGGCGGCCGGCGTGGCTTGCTCGGCGTGGTCGATCCGTCGGCATCAAGGGGCATCCTGCTCGGCGAGAGGTGAGCCCGGATGGTAGCGGCACGGCCGAACTCGTAGCCGCCACGTAACCGTCTGACCCAGCAGGCGCATACACACCGTGGGCAGAGTGCGCGGCGGCCGTTCTGGTGGCCGCGGGGCTCGAGGAGGCAACATGGTGGCGATCGATTGGCGTTGTGCGTGCGCGCTCGCATTGGGCGTGGGCCTGGGCGGATCCGCCGGGCAGGTTCTCGGACAGGCGGCGCTCCAGCCGCGCGAGCCGATCCGCGTGTCGCTCGCCGCAGATCGACCGGCGGAGCCCCACCGACTCACCGTGAAATTCCGTGATGGCGTACTTATGCGGTCCCGGGGCGGCGCGCTCGCGAGCCTCGCAGGCGCGAACCTTGGAGGCTTCCGCGCGGCCCTTGGTGTCGCGGCGGGCGCCGGCGATGCCGTCATTCGCTTCGAACCGCTGATTGATCTACCCATTGCCGAGTTGGCAAGGCTGGAAACAGAGGCGGCGGATCGCAGCGGCCGAGCCCAGCCCGATCTGGCGGGAATCATGGTGGTCGAAGTCGACGACGCGGCCATTGCGGATGTGGCCCGGACGCTGCAGGCCTCTCCGCTCGTCGAGTACGTGTACTACGAGCGTCTGGGCATGCCGCCGCCGGGGACGGCAGCGTTGGGGCCGGTTGCGGGTGCTGGCTTCGCGGCCGGCGGTTCGCCGGGTTCGGGCGACGGCTGCTCGGATCTCATGCCGCTGACTCCGGACTTCCGCGGCTTCCAGGGATACCACGAGGCCGATCCGGGGATCGACATGGTGTCGGCGTGGGCGCACCCGGGCGGCCGGGGCGAGGGCGTGCGCGTCGCGGATTGCGAGTACTGGTTCCGCGAGGGTCACGAGGACCTCTGCGGCGTGATTCCCGAGCCGGGGCACACGCCGGACCCGGAGATCTTCGTGCTGGGCTGGGAGGAGCACGGCACCGCGGTGCTCGGGCAGATCACCGGCGGCGACAACGGATACGGCGTCACGGGGCTGGTGCCCGACGCCCAGGCGTTGTTCTTTCCCGAGTGGACCATCGAGGGCGGCAGCCGCCGGATCGGCGCGATCTCGAGCGCCATCGGCGCGGTGGACGCCGGCGACGTCGTGCTGCTCGAGATGCAGACCGTCGGCCCCGGCGGCGACTTTGCGCCCGCCGAACTCGACCCGACCGTCTGGGTCGTGACCCGCGTGGGTGCCGACCGGGGCGTGATCATGGTGGCGGCGGCGGGCAACGGCGCCCAGGACCTGGATTCGCCCGCGTACGCCGGGTACCGCGACCGCGGCGACAGTGGGGCGATCATCGTCGGCGCCGGCAGCCCGGACCGCCGGCACGACGCGCTCTTCTTCAGCACCTTCGGCAGCCGCGTGAACGTGCAGGGCTGGGGCAGCAACGTGTTCACGACCGGCTACGGCGACTTCGCCCGCCCGGGCGGCGATCCCGACCAGGGCTACACCGGCTTCTTCGGCGGCACGAGCTCGGCCTCGCCCATCGTGGCGTCGGCGGCGGCGTCGCTCCAGGGCATCGCCAAGGCCCGGGGCGCGCTGCTCTCGCCCGAAGAGATGCGGGACCTGCTCGTCTCGACCGGCGTGCCGCAGGGCGCGGGCGGGCACATCGGCCCGCTGCCCGACATGGCGGCGGCGATCGACGCCCTGCTCGCCGGCCTCTGCGCGGCGGACTTCAACGGCGATGGTGCGCTGGACGCGTTCGATTTCTTGGAGTTCCAGGCGGCCTTCGACGGCGGCGACGCACGGGCGGACATCGACACCGACGGATCGCTGACGCTGTACGACTTCCTGGCGTTCTTCAACGCGTTCGAGTCGGGCTGCGGCTGAGCGATCCGAGAGGTGGACGTCGGCTAGGGCAGCGGCTCGAGCCAGCGGGGATCGACCTCGGTGGCTGGGCGCGCCGAGCCGTCGAATCGGACGGCGTGGAAGGCGCGGCCGTCGGCGTGCCAGAAGCCCAGCCGCTGCTCGACGTGCGCCTGGTTGCGGAAGTCGAGGACGCTGGCGGTCCGAGTCGGCGGCGGCAGCCCGGGGGCGGGCTCGAGCTGCGCGGCGTCCACGATGAGTGGCGTGGTCGACGGTTCGGCGACGAGGTCGAAGTTGATCGAGGTGACGCCGGCGTCGTAGTCGTCGCGGTCGCCGGGGGCGCCCGCGTGCCCGGTCGCGTTCATCGCGTAGGTGCGGGTCATGCGTTCGGCGGTCTGCGCCTGGCAGGCGGGGCAGACGAGGACGCTCTCCTCGTTGTAGATCTCGCCGGGATTGGTCCCCTGCCCGCCGTTGGCCTCGAACTGGACGACCAGGGCCCAGTTGGGCGTGCTGCCGTAGGGCTGGCCGATGGCGGGGCCGCGGCCGCCGTAGGCGTCGGCGTACTGCGCACAGATGAGGTAGCTCTGGCGGAGGTTGCTCAGGCAGAGCGTGGTGCGGCCGGCCTCTCGGGCGCCGGCGAGCACGGGCAGCAGGATGCCCAGCAGCAGCGCGATGATCGCCACGACGACCAGCAGCTCGATGAGGGTGAAGGCGGCTCTCACACGGGGGTTGTAGGTGCGACGTCCGAGCCGCATTCCGGGCAGCGGGAAAGGCCGGTGGCGTCGTAGTGGCAGGTGGGGCAGTGGTTGGGGGGGAGTCGTCGCGTGCGGAACGCATCGAGCCAGCGGGCCACCCACAGATCGGGACGGCCTCGAATCGTGCAGTACACCAAGAGTGTGAGTGTGAGTGCGGCGAGCAGGCTTCGTATGTAGCCAGCTGGAAGAGCGTGTTCTCTTGAGTACTCGCCCGACTCGAGCATCTCTATGAGTAGGTGTAGATCGAGATCGCGGCGGCTCCAATTAGCCCACTCTGGCGCATTCCTTGAAGCGGCGAGCAAGGCCATCTCCATTTCGTTGGTCGGTGGATCTTTCTCGTCCGCGAACGGATTGCGAAATGACAGCTCGCAGTTGTATCTGGTCGGATGGTACAGCCCGGTCGTCCTTGGCCCATCGACGTAAGCTTGCGTTTGATAGAACTCAGTGTCAGCGAACACGGCGTTGTGGGGAAAGGGCGGCATCCAGTAGAAGCCAAGATCGCCATCCCGGCGCTCGAAGTGCCCCGCAAGCGCATTTCGAAAGCGAGTACTCGTTGCGGCATCCTCGTGTGTTGCACCGAGGACGACCGACTTGACGTGCGATCGCGACTTGCCATTGACCGGGATCGTGAGGAAGTCGACGACGAGCAAGGCTGCCAGCGCAGCCACCAGGGCCGGAGAGCCGAACCATCGCGCTCGCGGACCGGCAAGGCGCACCCTTACTCCTCCGACGGCACCAGCCGCAGCAGCTGGCCTTGCTGCTCATCGGTGAGGACGTAGAGGAAGCCGTCGGGTCCCTGGCGGACGTCGCGGACGCGCTTGCCGATGGGGATGGTCTCGATCTTGACGACGTCGTCGCCGTCGAGGTCGACTCGGCGGATCTGCTCGAGGATGAGCCCGCCGGCGAAGAGGTCGCCTTGCCAGTCCTCGAATTGGTCGCCCGTGTAGAACGCCAGGCCGCTGGGAGCGATGCAGGGCGTCCAGACGACATCGGGCTGGACGCCGCCCTCGAGGGTGGTGGTGTCGCTGATGCGGGGGCCGCGGTACTCGCGGGAGTAGGTCGCGAGCGGCCAGCCGTAGTTGGAGCCCGGCGTGATGCGGTTGAGCTCGTCGCCGCCGCGGGCGCCGTGCTCGGTGGCCCAGATGGTGCCGGTCTCGGGGTTGCGGGCCATGCCCTGGATGTTGCGGTGGCCGTAGGTGTAGACGGTGGCGGCGATGCCCGTGGCGCCGTCGCCGACCGCAAAGGGGTTGCCATCGGCCGGCGTGCCGTCATCGTTGAGGCGGAGGGTCTTGCCGAAGTGGTGGTCGAGGGACTGGGCGGTGTTGCGGATCCAGTCGTCGCCGAGCCGCACGGGCGGGTTGCCGCCGTCGCCGATGGAGACGAGCATGGTGCCATCGGGCAGCCAGAGGATTCGGCTGCCGAAGTGCTGGCCGCCGCGCTTGTCGTGGGCGACGCGGAAGATCTCCTCGAGGCCGTCGATCCGCGGGCCGCCGTCGGCGTCGAGCGCGAGCGTGCCGCGAGCCATGATCGTGCGGTTGGCCCGGGCCGTGCCGCTGGCGTAGGTGAAGTAGACGACGTTGTTGGTCGCGAAGTTGGGGTGCAGCGCGACGTCCATCAGGCCGCCCTGGCCCAGCGGGGCGGCGGGGGGCGCGCCCTCGACGTACTCGATGTCCGAGCCGTCCACGAGCAGCACGTTGCCGGGGCGTTCGGTGATGATCTGGCGGCCGTCGGGCAGCCAGGCGATGGCCCATGGGTGGTCGAGGCCGTCGAGCACGACCTCGATGGCGTAGCCCGTGGCGTTTGGGGTCTCGCCGGTGATCGGCACCGGGCCCTCGATGGGCTGCTGGGCGCAGGCGGTGGCGACGGAGGCCAGGACGGCGAGGGCGACGGGTCGGATGGCGTGTCGGTTCATGCCGCGATTGTAGATTGGGCGGCTAGATTGAGCGGTTGGGATCGACCCTGCCCAGCACGCCGTACACGAGGGCGGCGGCAAGCGATCCGGTGATGGGGCCGACCCAGTAGGCCCAGTGCATGGCCCAGTACCCGTAGAGGGCCGGGCCGAAGCTGCGTGCGGGGTTCATCGAGGCGCCGGTGAGCGGGCCGATGGAGAGGATGCAGACGGCAACGATGCCGCCGACGACGAGGCCGCCGACGATGGGATTGTGCCAGCCCTTGCCGCGTCCATCGACGATGACCATGAGGATGGCGTACATGAGGGCGAAGGTGGCGAAGAACTCCAGCCCGAGCACGGCCAGCACGTCGCCGGCCTCGGTCCGCGTGCCGATGGTGGCGCCGGCGGTGGCGGCGCGGACGGGCTCCTCGCCGATGAGCAACACCAGCATGCCCACGCCGCAGGCGGCGGCGAACAATTGCGTCGCGATGAAGCTGGCGGCCTTTATGAGATTCTGCTTGTTGAGCGCGAAGAGCGCGAGCGAGACCGCCGGGTTGAACTGCGCACCCGAGACCGGCAGCATCGCGGTCACGAAGACCACGAGGACCAGGGCGTGGGCGAGAGCGATGGTCAGCAGCTTGCCGTACGCGTACCCGTCGGTCTCGGGCATCGACGCGACGACGACCGAGCCGCAGCCGAAGAAGCACAGGGCGAACGTGCCCAGGAACTCGGCGAGCAGGGCCGGCGCGACGCGTCGGAGCCGGGCGACCGGGAGGGGATTGGCCATGGCCAAGCATCGCGGGTTCGGCGGGCCGTGGCAAGCCTGGCTGGTCGCGATTCTGCCGCTGGTGCTGGCGGCGTGCCAGGCCTCACCCGGCGTCGGACCCCGGCCGGTGCGGCCGATGCTCGCCGTCGAGCCAGGCGAAGTGCTGGTGGCGGAACTGGAGCTGACGCCAGATTCGTCGGCGGCCGCCGAAGACGCATCGACTGCGAGCCTGCGGCTGGCCGATGGGCGGCAGATCCCCGCCCGCATCGCGACGATCGCCGCGACGCGCGACGATGCGTCGTCGGGCTGGCTGGGGCCGGCGTACCGGTGGGGCGGCTCGACGCCGGGCGCAGGCGTGCCGATGCTGGTCGCTGAACTACCGGGGGACGCGCTCGGCCAGGCGGTCTGGTTCGAGGGCCGGCGGCTGCCGATCCGCTGGTTGCTGCCGTCAGACGCCGCGAGAGCGAGCGCTGTACCCGTGCGGGGGCCGGGGCCGGATGCGGCCCGTGCGCGATTGCTGGCGTCGCGCGCGATGCCCGAGTTGCTGGATCCGCGGCTGCGGTGGCGGGCGCGGCTCGCGATTGCGCGGCTCGATCCGTGGACCGCCGACGAGGCGTCGCTCCCCCTGGCCGATCCGCTCGCCGCGGCGTGGGCCGAGCAGTGGGCTTCCCGGTGGCGGTCGGCGCACGCGCGGCTGCGGCGCGCCGACCCCGCGGTCGCTCGCCGGCTCGTCGCGGCGCTCACCGGCGTGGTCTCAACCGAGGGCGGCCCGCTGCCGGCGTGGCCCCAGGACGTGGGGGCGATCGACGACCTGCTCGACGACATCCTGCGCCGCGGCGCGGACGACGCGTCGGTGGTGCGTGCCGCGCGGCGGTACCTGTCGGCGGCGGAGGCCTGGGTCGCGTGGATCGATGATGACGCGGGCGGGCCGGTTGCGGGCACCGTGCGTGTGGCCAATACGGGCGGGGCTCCGGCGCTGCTGTCGCTTCGGGCGCCGGGCGGCGACTGGGTGGCGCACGGCATGGTGCGGCCGGGCGAGGTGGCCCGTGTGGCGCTGCCCCCCCCGCCGGTCGAGGGTGCCGCGGCGGGCGTGTGGCGGGTCCGCTTCGCCGGCGAGGTGCGCCGGCTCGCCGCGGGTGCCGGCGCGGCGCCGATCGAGCCGCCGGGGTTTGCCGTCGGCCCGTTCTGGTTCGATTGGACGTGGCCGAGCCTGCGGGCGCAGCGGGCGCGGGCGCCGAGGGCGGGCGATCCCGGCTGGGTCGGCGGGCTGGTGCATCGCGATCCGAGGCCCGTGCTGCCCGCGGGGGCGAGCGGCTGGGTGGTGCACGTGCAGGTGGATCGCCCGGGCTGCGCGCTCTCCCGCGAAACGCGCGGCGGCTTCGACCGCGTCCGGATCTCCTTCGGGCCGGCCGGGGCGCCCCGCGGCGTCGTCAGCGTCTGGTGCACGGGCGTGACGACCGCGTCGCTCGGTGCGGTCCGGCAGCAGGCCGCCGTGGTGCGGGGCGATGGGCAGTGGTCGCTCTCGCTGCCGATCGATCCGGCGTGGCTCGAGGACGACGGCACCATGCTGCTGGGCATCGAGTCGCTGCCGCACGACGGGCCCCGGCTGTCCTGGCCCCGGCCGCAGCTGCCCGGCGTGGATGCGGTTGGGCGGGTGCGGCTGGATCCGTCGGGCTGGGGCGGCGGGCTCGGCGTCGCCGTCGGCGGGAATTAGTGCGACAGGGGCACCGCTGGCGCGAGAACTCGCTCGACACGAACTCAGCTCGAGAGTGCCCGGGCCGAGAGGAACCACTCGATCGCGAGGATGGCCAGGGCGGCCAGCACGAACCAGTGCCATACGTCCCGCTCACCGCCGTCGCCCGCCTGCGGACCGATGCCGCTGGCGGCATCCTCGCTCTCGAACGCAACCCCCGCCGCGAGCGCGCTCTCGCGCGGATCGAGCAGATTCACGGCCAGGGCCCGCTGGTCTCCCGGCACGGGGTCGACGAGCGTGTAGACCCCGGCGCGCGGTATCGCGCCGAGGCGGGGCGTCGACACGGGCGAGCGGAACTGCCGAACAAGCCGCGTGTCGCCGCTACCGCCGCCGGCGAACTCCACGCGGTCCCTTGGTGACGAGAGGCGGATGGAGGCGGCCTCGCTCGTGCGGAAGGCCACCGCGGCGTCACGCATGCCGCGGAGGGCCAGGAAGTCGACCGCCTCGGCGAGGAACAGCGGGAAGCTGACGAGCCGGGGCCAGGACGACTGGGCGAGCTCGAAGCCCACCCAGATGCGGCGGAGGCCGCGATCCTCGACGAGGACGATCAGCGGGCCGCGCTCACCCGTCGCGAGCGTGGTCACGCCAGCGCTCGGTCCCGGCTCTGAGTCCCCATCCGGCTCGTTCTCGATCATCAGCGGCTCGGCGACGACGAGCTGGTCGAGGGCGAGGTCCCGCATCAGCGGATGCGTGCGGCGCCACGAGACCACGCGCGTCAGCGGAAGCGCACCGGGCGTGGCCGCCCCGATCGCCAGACCCGGTACCGGTGGCGGGGGACCGAAGTGCATCGAGGGGATCCGTGGCGGGCGATCGGGCGCCACGCGATCGAATACGACGACGTCGAAGGGCGGGGTTTCGCGACCGGCGGCGAGCTGTGCCCAGGTCGAGGCGCGGACGACGCGGAGCGCGCCGAGGTCCATCTCCTCGAGTACGGCGGCGATGAGCCACGCGGGCCCGGGCCGCTGCGGATCGATGATGCCGCCGTCGGGGATCACGAGCACGACGCGGGGGCGGCCGGCGGTGCGGAGCCAGAGCGAGGCGGCGTCGTCGGCGGGCAGCAGGTCGCCGCCGGGCAGCAGCAGCGACAGCACGCCCTCGGAGGGTGCATCGATGGTGAGGTTGACCGTCGCGGTCGCGTCGCGGGCGTCGCCCTCGGCGGGCGGCGAGAGATCGACCGATCGCTCGGCCACCACCTCGCCGTCCAGGGCCGCACGCACGAGCGTGGGCCGCATCGCGCCGCCCACGGCCTGCACCCGCGCGAACACGCGGAGGCTCGCGGGGTCGTCGTAGTCCCGCCGGGCGCTGGCGGCGACGATCGCGGCGTTGCCGACGCCCGCGAACGCATCGCCCAGTGGCACACGCTCGCGCTGCACCACGATGTTCGCCGGCAGCGGATCGCTCGTCGTGGGCAGGTCGCCGTCGGTGACCAGCAGGACGTCGAGGCGGCGGGGGCCGGCCTCGGTCTCTTCGGCATCGAGCGGCAGCTGGTCGCCGCCCGTGGCGGCCTCGATCAGCTCGGCGAGGGCGTCCATCGACGCCGGCTGGTCGGTGGGCTCGGCGGCGTCGAGGGCCGCCCGCAGCACGCCGCGGTTGGCCGTCCAGGGCGTCAGCGGCGTGGCCTCCTGCGCGAGCGACACGAGCATGACCTGCCGCGCCGAGCCGCCGGCGAGCAGCTCACCGAGGCGGTCGCGGATGCGGTCGCGGGCGGCATCGAATCGGGTGCGGGGCTCGCCGTCGTCCTCGGCGTCGCTCGAGCCCATCGATGCCGAGGCGTCCAGCACGATCATCAGCCGCGAGCCGATGGTGCCGGGGATCGCGGGCCGGGCAAACGCGAGCAGCAGCAGCAGCAGCGCGAGCAGCTGCAGGAAGAACTGCGCGTGCGGCCGCACGAGCCGCCAGGGGATGTTGCCCTGGGCGTCGCGGACGGCGGCGTCCCAGAACAGCGTGCTGCTGATCCGCACGGGCCGGCGGCGGAGCTTGAGCAGGTAGAAGGCCACCAGCGTCGGCACCGTGATGGCGCCGGCGATGATGCCGGCCAGCGGGGCGAGGAAGGTCACGCCTGCCAGCCCTCGCGCGGCTCGGGTGGCGGGGTGGCGACGCCGCGGGGCCGCACGACCTGCTGCGCCGCGGGCTCGAAGCCCCGCGCGACGACGTACATCTCGCTGGAGACCTCGCGGGTGGCCCTGGGCTTGATGCCCCGGCAGTACGAGAACGCGCGTGCGGTGCGCGCGACGAGGTCGGGATAGGTCTCCCCCTCGAACACCTTGTAGCAGAGGGCGCCGCCGGGGCGGAGCAGCTCGCGCAGCCGATCGAGCACGGCCTCGCACAGCCGGACGGACTTGTAGTGGTCACCCGCGCCGCTCGTGCTCGGGGCCATGTCACTGAGCACGGCGTCGAAGAGGGCGCCCTTGCCCCGATGCCGGACGACCGGCGCAAGCATGTCGGCGGCTGGCATGCGGGTCACGTCGCCGCGGAGGGTTTCGACGCCGGGCGGCAGGCCCGCGCGGACGGCCTGGAGGTCGACGCCCACGACCAGACCGCGGGGCCCCACGATCTCGGCGGCGACCTGCAGCCAGGAGCCCGGGGCGCAGCCCAGGTCGAGCACGGCGTCGCCCGGCCGCAGCAGGCGGCGCTTCTCCTGGATCTCGCGGAGCTTGTAGGCCGAGCGTGCCGCGTAGCCGTCGGCCTTGGCCTTCTTGAAGTACTCGTCGTGCAGCACGCGCCGCGGCATGCAGCAGGGTAGTTCGGCGGGGGCGGCCGTCCCAACGAGCCCCGCGATGGCGGGGAAGCCGCCGGACTCTCCGGGATAGGCGTAGGACCTACAGCACCTTGTCGAAAGCGCTCTTGCCCTGCATCTCGGCGCCGCAGTAGAGGCACTTCTGGTGGCGGATGTTCAGCCGGCGTCCGCAGGCCTGGCAGTCCATGATGGCGACTCGCATCTTGCCGTCCGCCTGGCCGTCGGCAAGGTCGAGGGCCTCGACGCGGGCGATCAGCTCGTCCTCTCCAACCCTGGCCTTTTCGCTGAGGATGGACCACATGGCCATGTTGATGAGCACGAGCTGGTCGATGCGGTCCTCGAGGCGGCGGATCTTGGTTGCCGCCGCTCCCGAGCCGCCGCCGCTCCGTGGACCGTCGCCGCCGTCGAAGATGTCTCCGAGCATCACGCCTCCCCTCGATCGCCTCGTGGCCGTCGTGGACGCCGATTGTAATGCAGCCGCAGGTCCCGCCGGCGGGTATGGTGGGACATGGTTTTGGACGAGGCGCGGCACATCCAGCGGGTACGCACGACGCGAGCGGCCGTGCTGTGGGGTCTGCGGCTGCTGGCGGTGCTCTTGCTGGTCGCGGGGGGGTACCTCGTGCTCGCGCGGCTGGCCTTCGGCCTGATGCTGGGCAAGCTGAGCCTCGGGTGGAACATCTACGTCGGCGTCGGCGAGGGCCACTCCATGAGCCACGGCGTGGCGATGCTCGCCGTGGGCGCGGCGCTGGCCGCGACGGCCGGCATCCTGAGCCGATGGATCGTCGCGGTGCCGGACGTCGGCTGCCCGCGGTGCCGCTACACGGGCGAGTCGACGGCCGAGGGCCTCTGCCCCGAGTGCGGCCTGGGGCTCCGCGGCTAGGCCCGCGGGACCGCTAGCCGCGAGACCGGCGGGCGGGCGCCTTCTTCCGGCTCGTCTTGGCCGTCTTCTTGGATGTGCGCTTCGATGCCGACTTGCTGGTCTTCTTGGTTGCCTTCTTGGCCGTCGTCTTGGTTGTTCGACCTGCCGTCTTCTTCGCCGCCGCCTTCTTGCCGGGGTGCGTGCCGCCGAAGTGGCCTTCGTAGGTCTCGATGAACTCATCGGCCGTCACGCGCCTGACGAGTTCGCCCACGACCCCCAGCGGCACGTCGTCGAGGGTCTTGACGCGGATGCAGGCCTTGCCCATGTCCAGCTTGGTGCCGGTCTTCTTCCACGCATCGACGAACCAGTTCTTGACGTCCTCACTCTGGTACACGCAGAAGAAGTAGAAGCCGACGTGGTTCTTCTGGTTGCCGATGCCCGCGAACGGCAGCGGCTGCTTGGGGTCGCAGTGGTAGCCCGGCGGGTACACCGAGTGGGGCACGAAGTAGCCGATCATGCCGTACTGGATGCCCTCCCTGAGCTTGGGATCCAGGTTGGCCTTAATCGTCTTGCGGACCGCCTGGATGAGCTTCTTGCGCTCCGGCGGCAGCGTGGCAAGGTACTGGGCGATGGTGGTGGGCTTGATGTCCGCCATGCGGGGAGGGTAGCGATCGGGCGGTGATCGATGCGGGGGTTCGTCCTCGGGTTTGGCGCGGCAACCGCCGGAGATGCCGGGCATCCTGTCGCCGGCGGCGGTTCGTCCGGGTCATAATCACGCATGGCATCCGACCCCGAGACGTTCATCCCCCTCGACCCCTACACCCCCGAGGAACCATCGCTCGAGGCGGCTCGGCGCTTCGCCGACGTGATGGATCGCCGGCGGACGGTGCGGATGTTCAGCGATCGGCCGGTAGACCGGGCGGTCATCGAGCAGTGCATCCGGGCGGCGGGCACCGCGCCCAGCGGAGCGCACAAGCAGCCCTGGCGGTTCGTGGCCGTGGGCGATCTCGAGGTCAAGGCCAAGATCCGTGCCGCTGCCGAGGCCGAGGAGCGGGAGTTCTACCAGCGGCGCGCGAGCGAGGAGTGGCTCGAGGACCTGCGGCCCTTCGGCACGGACGAGCGCAAGCCCTTCCTCGAGATCGCGCCGTGGCTGATCGTGGTGTTCAAGCTCGCCAAGACCGATGATGGCGGCCAGGTGTACTACCTCAATGAGTCGGTCGGCATCGCGACCGGCATGCTGCTGGCGGCGCTGCACCATGCGGGGCTCGCGACGCTGACGCACACGCCCAGCCCGATGGGCTTCCTCAAGGACGTGTTGCAGCGGCCCGACCACGAGCGGCCCTTCCTGCTGATCCCCGTGGGCTATCCGGCGGACGACTGCGTCGTGCCGAAGCTGCAGCGCAAGGGCCTCGACGAGATCATGGTCGTGGCGTGAGCCGCGTCGCCGGCCCGGCTCGCCCTAGCTCGAGCGTCCCGCCCAGCGGTTGAACCGCCAGATCGCCACGAGCGTGGCCGCCACGCCCAGGCTCGCCATGATCGCGGCGTTGGCCAGCGCGAACGCCGTGAACTCCAGCGGCCGGACGTCGCGTTCGGACCAGGCTAGGTCGTACCGCAGGAAGTAGCGATAGGCGTCGTTCTCGGCGACGCCGGTCATGGCGGCCTCGGCGAGGACGTAGAACGGGTTGCTGATCTGGATGACGCCGCCGAGCGCCTGCGTCGTGTCGTAGTCCATGCCGATGAGCTGCACGCACAGGCCTACGCAGATGGGCAGCGCGACCCACAGGACCAGCGGCAGGCCCAGGTTGAGCACCGACGCGGTCGTGCCGCGGCGGCACAGCAAGCCCAGCATGGCGCCGGTGCCGCTGAGCATGACGATCGCGCCGCCGACCACCAAGAGCGCGTGCAGCGCGCCGATGGGGTGGAACCAGCCCGTCGCCATCACGAGGACCAGGTGCATGCCGACGACGGCGGGCAGCAGCCACATGCGGCGGATGGCGCCCAGGGCCTTGCCCAGCACGATCTGGCTTGGCGTCACCGGCGTGGCAAGCAGCACGTCCCAGTTCGATCCGTCCCGCTCGGCGGCGAGGCCGGCGGGGGCCGAGAGCGCCGTCTGGGCGGTCACGGTCAGCAGCAGGATGATCAGGGCCGTGGGCGTGATGCCAGTGTGGCTTATGCCCGCGGTGACGTACACGATCAGCAGGATCGACACGCCGATGGCGCCGGCGGCGAAGGTCTGGTTGGGGCCGCCCAGCGCCGATTGCCGCAGCTCGCGCCACAGCACGGGGCGGTCGCCGATGGTCCTCGCGTCGCGATCGCGGGACGGGGCGGCCCGGGGCCGACTGCGTTGGCGGCGTTTCGCGTCGTCCGGTTGCTCGCGGGTCCGTCGCCTCATCGACCAGCCGGCCTCTTCGCCCATCTCGCGGCGGAGCGTGCCCCGCAGGATGTAGATCGCCAGCAGGACCAGCGCCAGCGACCACGCGAGGTTGTACGCGATGCCTAGCAGCCAGCGGTCGCGGAGCTGGGCCACGCTGGTGTAGCCCAGGTCCTGGGCCAGCTCGGGGATCACAAGCAGCATCTGCGTGAGCGGCGTGACGGCGCGAAGCTCGGGCAGCCACCTCGGGTCGAGGCCGGTCAGGTTGATGAGCATGTGCCAGCCGATGGGCCCGGCGACGATGAGCACCGTGGAGCACAGGGCGAAGAAGACGACGGTGGGCGTCCGCGTGTTCCAGATCGAGAACAGCAGCGACACCGACGCCGCCAGGATGCCCAGGGACAGCGCCAGCGCGGTGGAGGCCAGCACCGCCTCGGCCTCGATGCCGCCGAAGACCCGCAGCGCCAGCAGCATGGGGGTGGGCAGCAGCACGAGGATGACGAGCTGCACGGTGCGGGCGCCGAGCTTTCCGACGACCAGCCCGCCGCTGCCCAGCGGGGTGGTCAGCAGCGTGGCGAGGGTGCGGGTGCGTTTTTCGTCGGCAATGGCGCCGGCGGTGAGTACCGGCGCGATGAACGCCAGCATCGCCATCTGGCCGATGGCGACGGCGGCGAGCATCGCGGGGGCGATGTCCTCGAGCTGGTCCTGCCGGCTGGCGGCGCTGCCGCCTGCGCCGTCCCACGTCGCCAGGAAGATCAGCGTCGTGAGGCCCAGCAGGGCGAGCGCGTACAGGCCGCGGACCAGGTAGGGTGCGCGGCGGCGGCCGATCGCCTGCACCTCGCGCTGGAAGATCGGGCCCACGAACAGCCGGCACGCGAGGTACGCCCACCGCGCGGGCGCGAAGCCGCCGGCGGCGGGGGTGCTCCGATCGGGGGCGTCGGCACGCTCGCTCACTGCACGGTGCCCTTGGTCAGCCGTAGGAAGGCATCCTCGAGCTTGACCTCCTCGGGCCGCATGGCGGCGATGCGGCCGCCGGCGCCGCTCAGCCGCTCGATGAGGAAGTGGCGGCCCGAGGTGTCGGCCGCCAGTTCGACGACTAGCTCGCCGTCGGCCTCGCGCACGCGGGCGACGCGGGGGTCGTCGCGGAGCACGCCGACGGCGGCCTCGGGCGGCAGGCCGTCCTCGAGCGCGATGCGGATCCGCTCGCCCCCGCCGGCGCGACGGTAGGCCTCCTCGATGGAGCCGGCGTACAGCAGCGCGCCCTTCTCGATGATGCCGATGGTGCTGCACAGCTCGGCCAGCTCGCTGAGGATGTGCGAGCTGATCATCAGCGCCTTGCCCATGCGGCCCAGCTCGGCGAGCAGCGTTCGCATCTCGATGCGGGCCCGCGGATCCAGGCCGCTGGCGGGCTCGTCGAGCAGCAGCACCTTGGGATCGTGGATGAGCACGCGGGCGACGCCCAGCCGCTGGGTCATGCCGCGGCTTAGGCCACTGACGGGCGACCGCCGCTTGTCGGTCAGGTCGGTCAGCTCGAGCACGCCGTCGACGACCGAGCGCCGCTTGCCGCGGGGGACCTCGAAGGCCGATGCGAAGAACTGCAGGTACTCGTCGACGGTCAGGTCCTCGTACACGCCCAGGAAGTCGGGCATGTAGCCGATGATGCGGCGGATGTGGCGGCCGTCGCGGTGGATGTCCAACCCGTCGATGGTGGCCGATCCCGAGTCGGGCCGCAGCAGGCACGCCAGGATCTTCATGGTGGTGCTCTTGCCCGCGCCGTTGGGGCCGATGAAGCCGAAGACCTCGCCCGCGGCGATGTCCAGCGTCAGGTCGTCCAGCGCGAGCACGCGTCCGTATCGCTTGGTCAGCTTGCGGGCCTCGATCATGGGTCGGCTCCGGAGGCGGCGTCGCCGCGCACCGGGACGGCGATGCGGCAGATCGTGTGCGTCAGGTGGCGGGCGTCGCCCGCGTCGATCGAACCGGGCTCCTCGTCACGCAGGTGCAGGTGTACGACGGCCCACCCGTCGTCGTCGCTCAGGGCGTCGAGCGCGGGCGTCCTGGTCGAGGCGTCGGGCAGGCCCAGCAGTTCGCCCGGTCGGCTCAGCCCCCGGCTGAGGGGTTCCTCGGGCCGCCACCATCGACTCGAGCGCTGCTCATCGGTTCGGGGCGTCCAGACGCGGGGGGGCCACTCGCTCCAGGCCGACGCCGCGGGCGTGAAGACCAGGTCGCGTCCGTTGTTCGCGGGCGTGGTGCGCTCCAGGTCGCACCAGCGGCCGCCGGTCCGCACCGCGGCGTGCAGCAGGCGATCGGCGTCGATGCCCGACAGCCGCAGCCGCAGCGCGCCGTTCTCACGGGTGACCTCGGCCGACGCGGGCGTGGCGGCGACGCCCTGCTCGCGAAGGGTCGTCAGCGTCCAGATGCCCGAGCGGATGGGCTGGGGCCAGAAGTAGCCGCCCGCGGTCGGCCGCATCCGGAACCCGCCCGTCGCCGATCCGCGCGCGACGCGGTACTCGTAGGGGTTGGCCTGCGGGCTGAGCCACAGCGGCCGTCCGCGGTCGGCCGGCTCGATCGACCGCGGCTGGTTGAGGAACACGCCCGCCATGCCCTGGACGCGGGCGACGCCCGCGGGCTGGTGCACGTCGACGACCCGCAGCCGGGTGACCAGCGTCGGTCCGTCGCGGACGAGGGACGGCATCCAGTACGCGGCCACCGACGCGACGCCTATCCATGCGAGCGAGGTGAGCCACCACTTCGACGTGGCGTGCAGCCGCCGCAGCAGCAGCCGATCGCCGAGGCCGACCATGACCGCGAGCCCGAGCACCAGCAGGAAGATTGCGCCGGCGATGCCCAGCCCAACGGGCGGCACCTCGCCGATCTTGTCGTACGCAAGCAGCGTGGCGCGTTCGTCGCGCGTGGGTCCGTAGTCGCCGAGGGCCGCCTGATCAAATCGCTGCGCCCGGCCCGACTCGAAGACCGTGCGGAGGACGCCCCGCCACGCGTCGATCGAAGCACCCCGCAGTCCGTCGTCGGCTAGGAAATCCGGGTCGTAGGCCGAGAGCACCAGCCATCCCATGCCGACCGGCCCGCTGGCGTAGACCCATCGGCCGCCGCCCAGATCGCCCTCGCCGGTCCAGCCCGCGGGCAAGGGCGACAGGCGGATAGGCCGGACAAGCCGTGCCCCCTCGATGCCCGGCACGGCGGCGTCCTCGGGCTGGCCGATGGACAGCCCCTCGGGCCGCAGCGGGCCCAGGATTGCCTCGATGTTGAGCTCGTCCGCATTGGCGACGACGAGGCATCCGCCGCCCGCGAGCCACTCGCGCATCGCCCGCAGGTTCGGCTGCTCGAGCGCGAGCCCCCGCTGGCCGTCGACAACGAGGGCATCGAGGCCGTCATAGGCGATGGCGTTGCCCGGGATCCACGGCGCGCCGCCGATCGTCCGCGGGATGGCCGACGAGACCGTGACGCCGATGTCGGTCAGGGCGGTGCGGAGCGAGGGGCTGGCAACGGCGTGCATCACCGAGGCCGGCGTGGTCGCGGTGAGACGGATGGTGCCCTCCTCGCCCGTCCGCGTGTATCGGGATCCGGCGATCGGGCGGCCGCGGGCGTCGACGAACTCGATCGAGAGCTCGAAGAGTTCCTGGGGTATCCACGCCGCGAAGGGCACGATGGTCTCGCGGCCCGGCGTCGTCGCCGCCGGCGTCTCGAAGATCATGGTCTCGTCGGCCGACACCGGCACTCGGAGGCGGAGCACGCCCTGCACGGGATCGTCGCCGCCGGTGAGCACCGCGCGCACGGGCGCCCACGCACCCCCGGGCAGCACACCCGCGTACCCGATGTCGAGCAGCACGGTGACGGGGCTCGCGAGCTGCGCCTCGACTGCGTCGCCGGCCGTGCCCGTCGATTCGTCGGCCGGCGTCGAATCCTGCCCGCGCGTCGGGCCGCACGCCAGGACCAGGAGCGCCGCCAGCAGCGCGACCGTCCGAAGGCCGATCACAGCTGCACCTTGCGGTTGTACACGTACCACTCGACCATGAGGATGGCGAGTGCGCCGACGAGCAGCCAGGGCCACACGGGCTTCGGCGCGCGGGCGGCGGCCCCGCCCGCGGTGGCGCCCTCGATCTCGTTGGCGCGGATGGTCAGCGTCGCGGCCGTGCGGATGTTCGACTCGCCGCCGTCGAGCAGGCTCACCGCGAAGCGGCGGCGGGCGTCGCCGTCGACCGATTCGTCCGCGGGTCCCGGCGGGCCGTCCCAGCGCAGCGCGTACAGGCCGGCGTCGGCGAGCGATCCGACGACGGCGCGGCCGGTCGGGTCCACCGGGATCGCCAGCCGCTCGCCGTCGGGCTTGACCAGTTGGGCCGACTCCACGCCGCGGGGCAGGACCTCGATGCGCGTGTCGCCCGGGCGGCTGGCCCGCAGCGCATCGCCCGGGCCGCCCTCGGCCACGTAGCGGACGGCCTGCCCCAGGAACACGATGAAGCTGGGATCCAGGCCCCACGTCGATTCGGCCACGCTCCACGGCACGCAGACGACGCGGGTGCGGGCAGAGTCGAGCGCGACGATGGCCGGCCCCTCGCTGGTCGATGCGATGACTGTGCCGGCGCCGCCCTCGGGCAGCTCGACGGGCCGCCCCTCGAAGATCGAGACGCCCGAGAGCGTGAGGCCCCGGAGCGTCGGATGGTCGCGGAACCAGTCGACGATCTCGGTCGGGCCCGTTGCGCCCAGGTCGGTGAGCCCCTCGGGCCCGGCGGGCACCGCATCGAACACAAGCCAGCCGCCCTGCGGCAGTCCGAAGGGCGCGGCCTCGGGCGGCTCGGGCAGCCAGCCATCGAGCACGACGGCATCGAAGCGGGCGAACGGGTCGCGGATGCCGGCGAAGCCCTCGGGCGTGAAGACCTCGACCCGTTCGACGGGCAATGCGCCGAGCCCCTCGCGGAGGAACAGGTTGCCCCGCGTCACGAGCGCGAGCCGCAGCCGCTTGGCGCCGGGCAGCACGACCCAGGCGCGGTCGTCGCGGTCGAAGGCGTCGGGCGCCAGGCCCGAGCCGTCGGCGATGCGGGCCTCGATGGTGGCGCCGCGCGCCCGCTCGATGCGGAACTCCAGGCCTCCAGTCGCCGGCGATAGTCGCTCCTGGGCCCGGCCGAACTCGTCGCTGGTCGACCGCATCTCGGCCGGCGGCAGCGTGACGCTGCGGGCGGCGGCCGACACGCCGTCGATCAGCAGCTCGACCGCGACGGTGCGCTCGGCCATGGCGGTCGATTGCAGACCGACGAGGATCGAGACCTCCTCGGGCGTGCGGAGTTGCCGCTTGGCGTCGATGGCGGTGATGCCGACGTTGCCGGCGTCCTCGTCGCCGATGGCGACGTACTCGATCACGTCCTCGGGGTGCAGATCGACCTCGCCGCCGCCCTCGACTCCGCCGTCGCTGTAGACGTGGATCGTGCCCACCGAGTCGGGCGGCAGCTCGACGATGCCGCCGTCGCGCTCGTCGACGCGGGTGCGGCGGGGCGCCTGGGCCCGCACGAGCCGCAGGGGCTCGTCGATGAGCGACCTCGCGTCGCTGGGCTCGATGGACTCGATCGCGGCGCGGAGCAGGCTGCGGTCGCTCGTGAACGGCTGCACGACCTCGGCCGTGTTGTCGAAGGCGACGACCATCGCCTCGTCGGCCGAGCTGTCGCCGCCGAAACCGGAGAGGATGCCCGGCTCGCGGAGCGATTCGACCAGCTCGATGGCGCGGCGCTTGGCTTCCTCGAGCCGCGTCACGCCCGGCAGGCCGTCTCCGTCGATGCCGTCGAGGGTGCGCATGGAGGCGCCGCGATCGATGATGATCGCGTGGCGGCCCCGCGTGGCCCGCTCGCCCTCGAATTGCGGCTGGGCGAGCGCGATCAGCACCGCCGCCAGCGCAAGCAGCTGGAGCAACAGCAGGATGTTCCGACGCAGCTTCTGGAAGGGCGCGTTGGCCTGCAGATCCTGCACGGCCTTCTTCCACAGCAGCGTGGAGCTGATCTCGACATCCCGCCGACGCAGCTTCAGGAAGTACAGCAGCAGCAGCGAGGGGATGGCGATCGCGGCGGCGATGCCGGCGAGGGCGGGGGTGAGCCAGGTCATCGCAGCACCCCCCGCTTGCGGAGGTAGTCCATCAGCAGCGTGTCGATGGGCGTGTCGCTGCGGACGCCCAGGTGCGTGATCTCGCGGGCGGCGCAGAACAGGCGGGCCTGCCGCATGTAGGCCTCGACGACCTTCTTGTACCGCTTGAGCAGCGGGGCCGAGATGGTCACCTCGGCGTGGTCGCGGTCCTCGACGTCCCGCAGGCGGAGGTCGCCCGCGACGCCGCCGGCGGCATCGGGCTCCAGCTCCTGCGGGCTGAGCACCTGGAGCACGACGAGGTCGTAGCCGCGGCCGGTCAGCAGCCGGAGGCCGTCCTCGTAGCCTTCCTTGATGAGCAGGTCGCTGAGCACGACCATCACGCCTCGGCCGGTCCGCGAGAGGGCGATCCGCTTGCAGGCCTCGGTGAAGGGCAGGTCGCCGCCGGGCTCCAGGCTGCACATCCAGCGGCCCAGCTCGTGCACTCTTCGGCGACCGCGCAGGTTGCGGACGGAGGTCAGCACGCCCGTGCCGTCGCCGTTGTCGTCCTGCGAGCTCGCGATGGCGGTCGCGCTGACCCGGTTGAGGTTGACCAGCCCGATGTAGCCCAACGCCATCGCCGCCCGCTGCATGAACGCGAACTTGTTCGGGCTGCCGCAGTCGGCGGATCCGCTGCAGTCCAGCACCAGGTGCAGCGAGAGGTCTTCTTCCTCCATGAACAGCTTGAGGAAGAGGCGGTCGAGGCGGCCGTAGATGTTCCAGTCGACGTGGCGGAGGTCGTCGCCGGCGACGTAGGGCCGGTGGTCGGCGAACTCGACGCTCTCGCCGCGCTTCTTGCTCCGCCGCTCGCCTTGCAGCTTGCCGCGGAAGATCTTGCGGCTGTGGATGTCGACGCGCGACAGCTGCGCCACGAGCGCGGCGTCGAGCAGGTCGTCGACGGTCTGCGGGCGTTTTGGGTTCTCGGTGCGCAGCATGCGTGGTTCTTCGGCTCCGGTCTTCTAATCCTGTTCCATTGGAATCCACGTGAGCTCCATCGGCTCCCGGGCGTCGGCCAGGGAATCGATCGGAATCTGCACGCGCGCCCAGCCCTTACTGGTTTGAACTCGAACGTGGCCGACTAGGCGATCGACGCCTGCACGGGCGGAGCTGGTTTCCCGGAGTTCCAGCCAGCCGTCCATGGCGTCTGTACCTTGCGCAGCGAAGAGCATCACGTCGAGTTCGAACGGAGCTTCATCCCGCCTGGCGAACAGCAAGGACGGAGTCGGGCGCGCTTCGGACTCCGCATCGAATTCGACGACCAGTCCACGCAAGCCCAGCGCCTCCGCGCCGTCGGCGAGTTGCCTCGCTTCGTGCAGCTTCCACTCATCGCCTCGTTGTACCACAACGAGCATCTCCCCGGCATGTCTGCGTGCGGCCCCCTCACTCGTACCGGCGCACCCGCTCGTGGTCCACACGAGACTCGTGGCGAAGATGGAGAAGGCGATCGCAGGGAGTTTCTTCATCATGCAACCCTCGTCGTCAGCGGCTCGGTCGGCGTCAGCTCCAGGATCTTCCGGACGACGTCGTCCGGATCGATGCGGTCGGCCTCGGCCTCGAAATTGAGCAGCACGCGGTGGCGGAGGGCGAGCAGTGCGGTCTCGCGGATGTCGGCGTAGCTGACGTGGTAGCGGCCGTCGATCAGGGCGCGAACCTTGCCGCCCAGCAGGAGTGCCTGGGCGCCGCGGGGGCTGGCGCCGCAGCGGATGTACTTCTCGACGGGGCCGCCGCCGCCGCCCGCGGCGTACTGGCCGCCGGGGTGCGTGCCGAGGACCAGCCGGGCGGCGTACTCCTTGACGTGCGGCGCGACGATGGCGCCGCGGACGAGCCGCTGCGCCTCGATGATGGCCGGGCCGTCCATCACCGGCTCGACCGATGGCGTGTCCTCGCCGGTGGTCCGGTCCAGGATCGTCATGAGGTCGTCGAGCTGGCTGTAGCCCACGTTGATCTTGAAGAGGAACCGGTCGAGCTGCGCCTCGGGCAGCGGGTAGGTGCCCTCCTGCTCGATGGGGTTCTGCGTCGCGAGCACGATGAAGGGCTGCTCGAGCGCGTGCGTCTGTCCGCCGACGGTCACGCTCCGCTCCTGCATCGCCTCGAGCAGGGCGGACTGCGTCTTGGGCGTGGCGCGGTTGATCTCGTCGGCCAGCACGATCTGGGCGAAGATCGGGCCCTTCTGGAACGCGAAGGTCCGCCGGCCGGTCTCGGGATCCTCGCTGACCAGCGTCGTGCCCGCGACGTCGGCGGGCATGAGGTCGGGCGTGAACTGGATGCGGCTGAAGTCCAGGTGCAGCGCCTCGCTCAGCGTGCGGACCAGCAGCGTCTTGCCGAGCCCGGGCACGCCCTCGAGCAGCACATTGCCGCCAGCGAAGAGCGAGATGAGCACCGCGTCGACCACGTCGGTGTGGCCTACGACCACCTTGCCGACTTCCTCGCGGAGGCGGACGAAGCTCTCGCCGAACTGCTTGCAGGCGGCCTTGACCTCCTCGGGCGTGTGCATGTCGTGGTTGTCTGCCATGGTCTTCCCTCCGGCCGATTCGCCCCGAGCGGGTGCTGGAACCGGGTGCTACTGCTGGTCGTCCATTTCCTCGCGGGTGCGCCGCTTGGCCTTGAGCAGCCGCGACATGCCCTCGTCGTCCTGGTTGGTTGTCGCGTCCGCTTCGGCCGCGGGCCGGGCCGGCCTGGCCGCGCCGTCTGCCGACTCGACGACGCTCGGCCCCGCACCCTTGAGGTCGGCCTCGTCGACCTCGAAGCGGGCCTTGGCGGTGGCGCGGCGGTCCTCCTCGCGCATCGCCGCGCGGACCTTCTCGCTCGGGCCGGCGTCGGGCCGAGCCAGGCGTTGCTGGGCCTTGGCCCGGGCCTCGCGGAGCGCATCGATCTGCTGGGCGGCCGTCTTCTCGCCCGACCGCGCGCCGCGCCGCAGCACGCGAAGGAAGCCCATGACGTCGATCCGCACGCGGCGGACGCCGACGTCGACGAGGAAGAGGCCGATGGCGAGGATGGCGGTGGGCAGCCACACGCTGCTGAGCGCCACGGGCATCTCGACGCCGTCGCGCCGCCAGACGTTGGCGTCCTCGGCGGCGGGATCGTCGGGCAGCACCCGCCCGCCGGTAAGCTCCGCAACGCGGCGGAGCAGGGCCTCGTTGGCCTGGGTCGCCCGGAACTCGTCGGCGAACGGCCGATCGACCGCCGCCTGCACCGTGCCCTCCAGGCGGGCGCCGTCCTGGCCCGGCGCGTCGTAGCCCAGGCTGAGCACGTAGGAGCCGGCGTCCTCGCTGTCGAAGCTGCCCTCGTAGCGGCCCGGGCCGGTCTGCTGCAGGCTGATCTCGGCGCCCGAGCCGTCGGGCGTCGCGATGCGGCCGGCGAACTGCGCGAAGTTCAGCCGCCGGCCACCCGGATCGGTCGCCTCGACGATGACGCGGGTGCGGTCGCCGTCGGTCTCGGTCGTGACGCGGACGTTGGCGTCGCCGGTGGCGCGCATGGTCCAGCGGACGTGCTGCTCCCAGAAGCTCTGGTACTCGCCCCAGCCCAGCCACATGGTGTTCCAGCGGGGCAGCGCGTCGGAGGTGTAGGCCAGCACGCGGCCCAGGCCGTGCTGCCACTGGGCCATGATGGGGTCGTTCTCCTTGCCCCGCATCGAGACGATGGCGAGCCCCTCGCGCTCGCCGGCGACGACGTAGCCCATGATGGGCGGCACGCCGCGGATGCCCCGCATCGCCTCGGTCAGCCCGGGCGTGATGGTGGGCACGAAGGGCGTGCCCTCCCAGATCAGCGGCCGCTTGACGGTCTGCGCCTCGCGGATGAAGATCTGCGGCAGCGTCGCCAGTTGGGCCTGCTGCGTGACCGGGTAGAACCTGCCGCCGGTCTGCTGGGCGATGTTCCTGAGCGAATTGAAGTCGCCCGGCGAGTGGGGGAACACGCCCACGGTGCTGATGGTGATCTGCGCCTTCTGGAATTGCGCGAGGATGCGGTTGCTGTAGCTGGGGTCGCCGTCGCTGATGATGATGGCGTGCTTGACGGCCGCGTCGGCCTCGACGAGCGCGTCGTAGGTCATCTGCAGCGACGGATTGAACGTCGGCATGTCGCCGAATCGCAGGTCGTCGATGGCCCGATACGCCGGCGAGCGATCGCCGACCTCGCTCATGGGCAGCACCCACCGCGTGCTGCCGCCGAAGCCCGTGAACTCGTTGATGCCCACCAAGTCCTTGCGGGTCAGCGCGTCGACGGCGGCCTTGGCGGTCTGCTGGCCGTAGAAGACGCCCTGGGGCATCTCGATGGAGTGCATGATGAGGGCGAGCGCGCCGCGGGGCAGCTGCCGCTTCTGCGGCGGGTCGAGGCGGACGGGCAGCACGTCCTCGAGCGGCGTGTTCTGCCAGCCGCCCGCGCCGAAGCTGTTGGGCCCGCCGATCATCACGAGCCCGCCGCCCAGATCGTGCACGTACTGGCGGATCTGGTCCTGGGCCTGGAAGCTGAAGTCGGCGGCGGCCTGGTTCATCAGCACGATCGCGTCGAAGGCGCTCAGCGCCGCGAGCGTATCGGGGATCTGCGCCGCCTCACGCACATCGGCGGCGATGCCCGAATCCCGCAGCGCCCGCACGAACGCGCCCGCGTCGCCGCCCTCCTGCGTGAGCACCAGCACCCGGCCCTCGCTGGCGACGAACGTCGTGGCGAGCGCCCGGTTGTTCTCCAGGATGGTGTCCTGCTCGCCCGCACCGCCCGCGGGCTCGAAGACGGCCTCGAACTGCAGCGCCTCGGCCGCGGGCACGCGGATGGGCACCACGAAGGTGTTGGGACCGGGCCGCAGCGAGACCATTTCGCCCAGCCCCTCGCTGGTGGGGTCGAGGTCGATGGGCCGCCCGTTGGCGAGGATGGACAGCGTGCCCTCCGCGGGCCCCTCGGAGTTGAGCGTGACGCGGAGGTTGGCGTTCTCATCTCGCCGCGCGGTCGCCGGCGCGAGCAGCCGCTCGACGATGACCTCGTTGCGGTAGCTGTACCGCAGCGGCAGCACGTCGATGGGCACGCCCTGGGCGCGGGCGGCGCGGGCTTCGGCCAGCAGGTCGCCCGCGGTCTCGTTGCCGTCGGTCATCAGCACGAGGCGGTAGGCCGCATCGGGCGGGCGGATGGCCAGACCGAGCCGGAGCGCCTCGGCCAGGTCGGTCTGGTCGGTGCGGCCGCTGTAGGTCTGCTCGACGTCGTCGGTCAGCGTCTTGGGCAGCGAACCGATGAACGCCTCCCGCGCCGTTGCGATGCTGCCGAAGCGATCGGTCTGGGCCTTGTGCGCGTCCAGCAGGCCGCGGGCGTAGGTGCGGGCCCGCTGCTGCGCGGGCGGCGGCACCGATCGGCTGCGATCGGTGATCACGGTGACCGCGACGTCCTCGGCCTCGTCCCGCAAGTGGGGCTCGGCGAGCGCCGCGACCACCATCGCCAGCACGACGATCCTCACGCCGAGCGCCACGCGGCGGCTCGCCGTCGCCATGCCCGAGAGGCTCTTGCGGCCGATGAGCAGCGTCAGCGGCACCAGCACCACGAGCAGCCAGAGCCACGCGGGCTGCGCGAACTCGATCGGCCCGACGGTGAGCACGGCCAGCACCGGCCCGCCCGGCGTCACGATCCGCCCCCGGGAACGTCGGCCACGGCGATGCGGTCCCGCCTCGAATCCAGCACGTGCAGATCGTCGTCGACGACCGCCGCCGCCCAGGGCGAGACGAGTTCGCCCGAGCCGCCCCATGTCGCCATCGAGCCGCCGCGCGCAAGGTCGACCCGCCGCACGCGACCGCCCCCGAATTCGGTCACCAGCACGCCGCCCGGCACCGCGGTCAGGCCGTAGGGATACCGAAAGCCCTCGTCGTCGCCACCGTCGGCAGCATCGGACGCATCGCCTTCGATCCAGCCCAGGTGCTCGCCATCGAGCGTGAATCGGCCCAGCCGGTGGTTGCAGGCGTCGGCGACGATCAGCTCCTCGCCCACGATCGCCAGCGACTGTGGCCGCTCGAAGACCACGCCCTCGTCGCCCAGCATCACGCTTCCGGGCTCGCCGAACTCGAACTCGAACGCAAAGCGGTCGTCGAAGGCCTGTACGCGGTCGTTGCCGCCGTACTCGCTCACGAAGAACCGCTCGATGGTCCGGCCGTCCTCGCCCAGCAGTACCGCGACGTCGGTGGGGTAGACGAACTGTCCGGGTCCGTCGCCGAACGCGCCGAAGCGCGCGATCATCTCGGCGTCGGCGGGGGCGCGCATGTCCGGGCCGTGCGCATCCGGCGGGCGGTAGAGCAGCACGCGGTGGTAGTGCGTGTCGACGACCATCACCAGCGGCCGGTCGGGCGTGGCGACGACCTCGCCGTCGAGCACCGCGTCGGCGAGCACCGTGATGCCCGTCGGCTTGCCGAGCACGCTGACGGGGGTGGTCCACCACAGGTCGACGAGCCCGGTCGCGGGGTCCATCCGCTGGATGCGGGCGGTCTTGTCGATGATCCACAGGTACCGGCCGTCGGCGTCGATCGCCCGCGGGTACAGCAGCTGGCCCGGCGAGGTGCCCGTTTGCCCGATGTAGCGGACCGCGGCCGGCTCGAGTGCTCCGGCCGCGTGCTCGCACGCCGGCATGAGTCCGGCCAGGATGAAGGCCGCGGCGACCAGCACGACGCGGATCGATGCCGCGGCCCACCCGCCCCGCGCGGGGTGGCTCGTGCCGCGGGGGCCATCCGGAGCGTCCTGCCTTCCTTGCACGCCGCCATCCTACCGGTGGATCGCGCCCGGGGTTCACCCGATCGGGGATCGGGATGCCCTCCGCCGGAGCACCGCCGCGACGCCGGCCGCCGCGATCGCGAGCGCCGAGCCGCCGGCGACGACGAGCGCCGTGCCCGCCGCAAGGTCCCGTTCGCGGTTGTAGTGCAGCAGATCCAGGAGCACCTGCGCAAGGCTGCCGCGCCCGGCGGGCAGCACGAGCACGGTCGCCTCGATCTCGTGCAGCGTAAGGGCCGCCGTGGCGAGCCCGGCGAGCGACGAGAGCCCGAGCGTCGCCGGGGCCGTCGCCCGCAGCCACGACGCCGGGCCGCCGTCGCCCAGCTGCTGCCGCGCGTCGGCCAGGTCGACCGGCTCGGCGCGGACCATCAGCGCGCCCGCGACGGCCGCCACGACGCCGAAGCGGGCCAGCATCGCCAGGGCGTGCAGCGTCACGCCATCGAGCGGCCACCACGCCGCCACGCCCAGCCGCGCGAACGCCGCCCCGACCAGCACGCCGGGCGTGAGCGCCGTGAATGCGAGCCCGGCGATGGCCGCGACGCCCAGCAGCCGCGCCCGCGTGCCGAGCAGGTAGCCCACCGAGACCGCCAGCGCCGCCCCCAGGCCGCCAAGAGCGGCGGCGAGCACGAGCGAATCGGCGATCGCGGCGCCGTGGAAGTCGACGAATCGCACGATCGGCGCGACTCCGCCCGCCCGCCACGCCATCAACGCGCCGGGCGCGACCACGCCGACCCCGACGATGCCGATGGCGAACGCACGCATCGCTTTCGGGCAGCGTGGCGGGGCCACCCCGCCGGGCGCGGCGCCTCGCGTCAGTGAGCCCGCGATCCAGGCCGCCGCGACCAACGCGACCACCAGCAGCGGCCAGGCGGCAAGCCACGCCCGCCAGCGGCCGTCCGGGCCCGTCTCGGCCAGCGTCCGCCAGACGTGGATGGCCAGCGTCTCCACCTGCGCCAGGTGCAAGGGCACCGCCGACCCGAGCATCACCAGGAACACCAGCGCCGCGGCGCGCAGAGGCGCTCCCCGGGCCAGCCGCGCGTGCAGCCACAGCCGCCGCACGGGCGAGGCTCCGGCGGCCGCCTCGATCTGCTGCCGAGAAACCGTCGCCAGCGAGGGCGCGAGCACCAGCGCCGCCAGCGGCGCCGACCATGCCGCGAGCCCGAGGATCGCCAGGGTCTTGCCGAACGCGATCGCCCGCCACGACGGCCCCCGCGCGAGCCACTGGCCCAGCACGGTGTCGGGAGCCCGCAGCTCACCCCAGCCCGAGTACGCGAGGTAGGCCGGCATTAGCAGCGGCAGCGCGACCAGCACGCACGACGCGACCCGTGGGCCACGCGACAGCACACGCGCGATCGGCCAGCCCAGCGCGGTGGCCAGCGCCGCGATGACGAGCGCGACGCCGAGGGTCAGCGCCAGCCGCCGTCCACCCGATGCACCCAGCCCGAGCCAGCCGACCTCGGCATCGCCGGCCCGGGCGCTGCTAAGCACGTCGACCATCGTCCACACGGCCGGAAGAGCAACCGCGCACCCGAGTACGCCGGCCACGATGGCGCACGCTACGAGCACCCCGACGGTCCGGACGGACCCGGGCATGCCGCCCTGCCGTGGGTCGCGTCCCCCCATTCGCGATCGTATGGACCGGGCCGGCGGATCCGCCCTAGGCAAGGACGCGGCGGATCTCGTCCTCGTCGGTCAGCCGCTTCTGGGCCTTGACGCGGGCATCCTCGATCATCGGCTTGAAGCCCGCCCGCTTGGCGGCCTCCATCAGCAGCACGCCATCGGCCCGCTGCGCGGTCAGCGTCCGCAGCTCGTCGTTCATGCGCATCAGCTCGTACACGCCCATCCGCCCGCGGTAGCGCTCGCCGGTCTCGGCCTTCTCTTCCTTCGTGGCCAGCTTGCGGACGAGCCGCTGCGCCATCACGCCCAGCAGCGAGCTGGTGACCAGGAACGGCTCCACGCCGATGTCCAGCAGGCGAGGGATGGCGCTCGGCGCGTCGTTGGTGTGCAGCGTCGCGAGCACGAGGTGGCCCGTCAGCGACGCCTGCACGGCGAGCTCGGCCGTTTCGTGGTCGCGGATCTCGCCGACCAGGATGACGTCGGGGTCCTGCCGCAGCAGGCTGCGTAGGCCCGTGGCGAAGGTCACGCCCCGCTTGACGTTGACCTGCATCTGGCTGATGCCCTCGAGGCGGTACTCCACCGGATCCTCGATGGTCATCACGTTGCGGCTGTCTCGGTCGACCATCGCGAGCGCCGAGTAGAGCGTCGTCGTCTTGCCCGAACCCGTGGGCCCCGTGACCAGCAGCATGCCGTTGGGCCGATCGACGGTCTCTTGCAGCTCCTGCTGCATCTCGGGCGTCATGCCGAGGGTGTCGAGGCTCAGCCGCGTCTGCCCCTGGTCGAGCAGGCGCATCACGATCCGCTCGCCGTGCACCGTCGGGATGACGCTCAGGCGGATGTCGACCTTGTGGCTGCCGACGCGGACGGTCGTCTGGCCGTCCTGCGGCGAATGCCGGTTGGCGATGTCCAGCTCGGTCATGACCTTGAGGCGGCTGGAGATCGCCGCCGCCAGCGACAGCGGGGGGCTGAAGGCGTCCACGAGCATGCCATCCACGCGGAGGCGGATGGTCAGCCGCGTCTCCTCGGGGTGGATGTGCACGTCGCTGGCCCGCCGCCGCAGGGCCTCGAAGAGGATCATGTTGACCAGGCGGATGACCGGTCCCTGCCGCGCGAGCGCGAGCAGGTCGTTGGACGAGCCGATCGAGCCCGCGGCGCTGGCGATGGCCCCCTCGTCGAGGGGCATCTCCTCGATGATCTCCGAGACGAGGTCCTGTCGCTGCTCGTAGCCGCGGTTCACGAGGCTCTGGACGACCGCGCGGGGCGTGAGCACCAGCCGCACCGGCATGTTCAGGTGGTCCTCGAGTTCGGCGAAGAAGGCCGGCTGCATGGGCTGCGCCGTCGCGACGGTCATCACCCGCCCGTCGCTCTTCACGCCGCCCACGTGCCGCTCGCGGGCCACCGGCGGCGGCACGACCTCGTAGAACCGCATCGCCGACTCGCTCAGGCGCGGCTCGGCGACGAAGGGCAGCCCGGTGCGCTCCGCTAGCAGCTTGAGCGACGTCTGCTCGTCGGTCGCCATGGCCGAGATCAGCAGGTCCCAGGGCTCGGTGTCCGAGCCGGGCATCTGGCGGAAGGCCCGCAGCGCCTCGGCCGTCAGCCGCGGGACGCGCAGCGCCCTTGCGACCCCCGGCAGGTTCTCGCCCGACGGAGCGCCGCTGGCGCCGGCGTCGCCGTTCGTTCCGTTGCCCCTGCCCCGCAGCGCGAGCTTGCCCATCGCCTACCGCCCGTCGCCCAGCGGCGTGGGGCCCTCGATCTCGATGGGCTCCTCGAACTCTCTGCGCAGCGGATCGTCGATGTCCAGCGGCAGCAGCACGCGGACCATCGAGGTCTCCAGCGGCGGCAGGTCGTCGCCCAGGCCGGCGACTTCCCGCGGTCCCTCGGTCAGCAGTTCGTAGTCCGAGATCGTCGGGTTGTAGAGCACCGTGGGCGTGATGAACACGTAGACCGTGGTCTTGCTGTCGCTGAGGTTGGTGTCGCGGAAGAGCAGCCCGATGAGCGGGATGTCGCCCAGCAGCGGCACGCTGATGATCGTGTCCGCGACGTCGTCCACGGTGATGCCGCCGACGACGATCGTCGAATCGCTCGGGATCGTGACCGACTCCGAGGTGACGTTGTTCTGCGTCCTGGGCGGCGGGATGCCGTCCGAGCCGGCCCCGATGAAGTCCGACAACTCCACGTCGTAGGACAGCGTGACGAAGCCGTTGGCGTTGATCTGCGGCGTTACCGTCAGCGTGGTGCCCGCCTCCTCGAAGCCGCCGAAGGAGACCTCGGTCGTCTCGCTGCCCTGCGTGGCGGTCGTGAAGGGCTGCTCTTCGATCGAGGCGATCGACGCCTCGGTGTTGTCGTCCACCAACAACTGCGGCGACGCCAGGATCCGCCCGTTCACCTGGTTCTGCAGCGCGTTGATGATGATGGGGACGAAGTCGGTCTGGACGACGGCGGCCGTCAGGCCCAGCAGCGCGTCGGTCACCACGTTGGTCTCCGTGGCGTCGCCGGATGCCTCGGTTAGTCCGAAGTTCTGCTGCAGCACGCCGCCCGAGCCGCCGGCGTTGATCAACTGCGTCTCGAAGGCCAGCCGCATGTCGTCGGACCACGTCACCGCCACGATCTTCGCGTCGATGAACACCTGCGGCCGCCGGCGGTCGATGGTCTGGATGATCCGCTCGAACTGCGGCTGCAGCCGCTGCGGCGCCCGCACGAACACCTGGTTGGTGCCCTCGTCGAAGGTGACGAACGCCTCCTCGCTTTGGACATCGCCCGTCGCATCGCCAAGAGGCGTCTGGCCCTGCTGGACCTGGCCCGGCGGGGGCTGCAGCGGCAGCGCGCCGACGCGCTCCGAGCCCTGCTGGAACGGGCTATCCACCGCGCGGCGGGTCCCCTCGACGAGCTCGGTCAGCAGATCGGCCACCGATTCCGCGTCCGCCCAGGACAGCCGGTACGGACGGATGATGATCTGGTCGTCGCCCGGGCGGAAGCGCTCGACGAACTCGGCGAACAGGTCCTGCTGCTCGGCCGTGCCGTAGTACACGATGGACTGCTGGGCCTCGTCGACGGCGATCAGCGACCCGCCGGCCTGCTGGCCCGCATCGCCGCCAACCACGCCGACGCCCCGCACCGGGATCTGCCGCGGCGCGGCCACCCCGCCAAGACCGCCGGCGGCGTCGGCCGTGGTCACCTCGATGACGGTGCCGAGCCCCCGCAGCTCCGCGAAGCGGCCGATGTCGCGCGTCACTGTGCCCGTGAAGTACCGCCGGGGCTCGAGCGTGTCCCGCTGGTCGACCAGCTCGAGCAGCTCGGCCACGCGGACGGCTTCGTCGGGCGTGCCGCGGAAGATCAGCCGGTTGCCCGTCGGCGCCACGATCAGCCGTTCGCCCAGGTTGCTCAGGGCCGACACGATCGAGGGTCCCTGGCCGTCGTCGCGGCCCTGCCCCCGCGTGGGCGTTGCGGGCACCGCGAATTGCTGGGACTCGACGCCCGCGAACTGGAGCACCCGCTCCCGCGCCGCCGGGGCCGACACGAAGCGGAGGTCGAAGGGAATCAGCCCCTGCTCGCTCCGCTCGGAGAGGATCGACTCGACCAGCCGCCGCACCTCGACGACCTTGCCCGGCGTCGCGGTCACGATCAGCACGCCGAGCTCGTCGAGCGCCGACAGCCGGATCTGCCCGCTCGTCGCCGCCACCTGCGCGGAGATGGCCTGCTGCATGATGCTCGGCTTGCTGTTGGGCGTGCGGATGATCAGCGTCGTCGGCAGCGAGTCGCCCGTCGTAACGGGCATGTTGCCGGTTGGCCGAACCTCGTAGAAGTCCTCGAGCGCGCCCGGCACCAGCGCAAAGTTGTTCTGCTCCAGGAACGAGTTGATCACGCCGAGGAATTCGTTCCTCGGGATGCGCAGCTCCTGGGTGATGACGACCGTGCCGGTCAGGGAGGTGTCGACGGCGATCTGCACGCCCAGCTCGCGGACGGCGATGTCCAGCAAGATGCGGAGTTCCACGGGCTCGGCGAAGGGGCTGATGGTGATGACGTCGTCCGCGGCCGGCGGCGTGACGCGCTGCTGCTGCCGCTGGGCCTGCTCGCCCTGGGGCCGGCCCTGCTGTTGCTGCTGCTGGGTGCCATCCTGCGCGAGCGACATCGAAGCGACGCCAACCGACAGGCCGGCGGCTCGCAGCAGCCTCCGGGCGGCCGTCGACGCCCGGCGTGTACGGGGCTCGTTCGTGGTGTCGGCGTGCGTTGCGGCCATCGTCTTTCTCCGCGCGGGCTACGGTTCTATCAGGGTCGAGCGCCGCGGGCCACCGCCGGGCCGCCGCGATCCGCTCATCGGCAATCCGAACGATCCTCCAGCAAGCCGCCACCCCGCATGCGTGTCGCCAGCCTGCTCCCATCGGCCACCGAGATCCTCTGCCTGGTTGGCGGGGCGTCGCTGCTCGTCGGCCGCAGCCACGAGTGCGATCATCCCGCCGGCCTCGACCACCTGTCCGTGCTGACGTCGGCCCGCACCGCGCTGGGGGTGAAGCCCGGCGCAGCCCGCGAGGTCGACCGCCTCGTGCGCCAGGATCGAGATGCCGAGGACTCCCTCTACGTCCTGGACACCGAGACGCTCGAGGCGCTGCGGCCCGACATCATTCTGACGCAGGATCTCTGCGATGTGTGCGCCATCCATCTGCCGGCGGTCGAGGCCGCCGCCCGCGCGATCGCGGCGTCCACTGGCCGCACGCCTGCCGTCGTCACGCTCCGCCCCGAGACGCCCGAGGACGTCTACGACGATTGCCTGCGGATCGGCGAGGTGATCGGACGCACCGCCGACGCGACGCGCGCCGTCGCGGCGCTGCGGGAGCGCTTCTTCGCCGCCGCCGACATCGTGGCGACCTTCGGCCCCGCGCCCGTCGTCGGCTTTCTGGAGTGGACCGACCCGCTCTTCATCGCCGGCCACTGGAACGTGCAACTCATCGAGCGCGCCGGCGGGCGGCACCCGCTCAACGAGACCGTGGCGAAGCACCAGGCCGGCGCCGCCATCGGCCCCATGCAGAGCGAGCGGGTCGCCGGCCGATCGATCGCGGTGCCGCCCGAGGTGTTCGCGGCCACGGCGCCCGAGGCGCTGGTGATCGCGCCGTGCGGGCTGGATCTGGCGCAGACCCGCCGCGTCGCCGCCGAGCTCGCCGAGAACGCCTGGTTTGTCGATCTACCCGCCGTGCGTACGGGCCGCGTCGCGCTGGTCAACGGCAACCAGATGTTCAATCGCCCGGGACCACGGCTCGTCGACGCCTTCGAGTGGCTCGTGGCCTGGCTGCACGACCGCCCGGACCGCATGCCCGCCGGCTTCCCCTGGGAGCCGATGGACCTCCGCTAGACCTTCTTTGCGATGCTCCGTAGCGGCCGTCCGGCCGCACACTCGCTCGATGAGGCCGGCGCCGCGGCGACGCCGGCCGGACTGTCCGAGCAATCCACCCAAACTCGTCATGCTCTAGCATCGCCGATGCTGCACCGATGGATCCCGATCGTGGCCGTGATGGCGGGGGCGCTCTTGCATGCGCCCGTGGCGGCGGCGCAGGACACGCCGCCGCCCGAGCCGCCGGCCGCCGAAACCGAGCCCGTCGACCCACGCTTCGAGAGCCCCCGGGCGTCGATGATGACCTTCCTGCGGGCCGTCGAGACCTACCGCGAGAGTCCGGCCTTCTCCCGGGAGCGGGCCGACGCCGAGGATGATCTCGCTCGCGTGCTCGGGCTGTCGGGGCCCGAGGCGGTGTCGGCGGTCAACACCGCCATCCGGCTGCACGAGGCCCTCAAGCGGATGGGCACCATCTCCCGGTTTGCGCTGCCGGATCGGCCCGCGCTCGAGCGGGCCCGCGAGCGCGGCGAGCCGATCCAGCGCTTCGCGTACTTCCCGTACGAGTACGGCGGCTCGATCCTGGAGGGCCAGCGGGAGGCGGCCCGCGTCGCCGAGGAGCAGCAGATCGCGCTCGTCGCCGACGCCGACGGCGGATGGGCGTTCTCGAGCGCAACGGTCGACGGCTCCGAGGAGTTGTTCCGCAAGGTCGCCCGCCTGCCCGTGCAGTGGGGCGACGAGGACGGCGAGCTGACGCTGCCGCTCCGCATCGAGGCCTGGGTCTCGGCCAACCTCGAGCCGCTGCTCTCCGAGCGGGTGGTCTGGGCGAAGGTGGTCGGCATTCCGGTGTGGAAGTGGCTGCTGATCGCAGCCATCGTGGCGGCGGGCGTCGTCGCCGACCTGCTCGCGGCGTTGCTGCTGCGGTTCCTGTGGTGGCTGTTCTTCGCCCGCCGCGGCGTGGAGGCCGACCCCAAGGTCGTGCGCCGCGCGACGCGGCCCTTTGCGCTGCTCGCCGCCGCCACGGTGTGGTACTGGGGGCAGCACCTGCTGGGGCTCGGACGGCTGGCCGAGGTCATCATCGGCGTCGCGGTGCTGACGATCCTCGTGCTGGCGGCGATCTGGGCGGGATTCCGCCTGGTCGACCTCGCGGGCGACGTGCTCATGAAGCGGGCCGAGCGGAGCACCACCAAGGTCGACGACCTGCTCGTGCCCCTGGGCCGCAAGGTCGCGAAGGTGATCGTGGTCGTCTTCGGCGTGATCTACGTGGCCAACTCGCTGGACCAGGAGATCCTGCCGCTGCTGACGGGCCTGGGCATCGGTGGCCTGGCGGTCGCCTTCGCCGCCAAGGACACCATCGAGAACTTCTTCGGGTCCATCGCGGTCATCGCCGACCGCCCCTTCGAGGTCGGCGACTGGGTCGTCGTCGATGACGTCGAGGGCACCGTCGAAGAGCTGGGCATGCGCTCAACCCGCATCCGCACGTTCTACGACTCCTTGGTCACCGTGCCCAACGCCACGCTGGTGCGCGCCACGGTCGACAACTACGGCCGCCGCCGCTACCGCCGCTTCAGGACCCACATCGGGCTGACCTACGACACGCCGCCCGATGCGGTGTCGGCCTTCTGCGAGGGCGTGCGGGACCTCGTCCGCCGCCATCCCTACACGCGGAAGGACTACTTCCACGTCTACCTCAACAAGTTCAGCGCCTCGAGCATCGACGTGCTGGTGTACATGTTCCACGCCTGCCCCGACTGGGCGACCGAGCTCCGCGAACGCGAGCGATTCCTGCTCGATGTCATGCGGCTGGCCGAGCGGCTGGGCGTGCGATTCGCCTTCCCGACGCAGACGCTGCACGTGCTGCAGGAGCAGCCGCCGGAGCCGCCCGAGATCGAGGCCGACGCCGGCAAGCACGGGGTGCGGGCCGCGCGGGAGGTCACGAAGGGGGCCGACTGGCAGGAGCGCCGGCCCGGCCCGGTGAGCTACCGCGCTCCCGAGTGGGCCGACACCGTTGGCGGCGACGGGTAGCGGCGCTACTTCTTGTCCCGCCGGTAGTCCTTCTTGCCCTTGTCGCGGGCCTTGCTCTTCCGGCTGCGCCGTGTCCCGCCGGGCATCTTCTTGAAGCCGGTGCCGCCGGCGGATTCCAGCCCGCCGCCGCCCCCACCCAGCGTGAGCCCCTCGACCGGCTTGGCCTTGCCGGCGGCCCGCGAGTCGGCGTCGGCGATCAAGAGCTCGAGCTGCCGCTTGGGAAGGTCGACGGCGCCGATCTGCACGCGGACGCGGTCGCCGAAGTTGAACGAGCGGCCCGAGTGCTTGTCCACCAGCGCGCCCGTGTCCCGCACCTGGATCCACTTGGGCGTGCGGCCCTCGCGCGTGGTGTCGCCCGGCAGGTCGACCATCCGGATGAAGCCGTCGGCCAGGTACTTGTCGATCTGCACGTAAATGCCTCGCGGCGTGATGCCGGTGATCACCCCGTCGAAAACCTCGCCCACCATGTTGCTCAGCAGCTGGAGGACGAGGAAGGCCCGCAGCTCCCGCTCGGCCTCGGTAGCGTTCTGCTCGGTGTCCGAGATGTGCCGCCCGATGACCACGAGGTCCTGCTGCTCGATGTAGGCGTCGTGATCGGCCAGCTTGCGGCCCAGCAGCTTCATCTGCTTGTCTCCCGCGGGCGGATTCTGGCCGTTGTCGGTGAGCGCCAGGAACGCCTGCAGCAGCCGGTGGGTCAGCAGGTCGGCGTAGCGGCGGATCGGGCTGGTGAAGTGCGAGTAGGCGTCGCTCGCCAGCGCGAAGTGGCCGATGGCCGCCGGCGAGTACTCGGCCTTGGTCAGCGTGCGGAGCACGGCCATGTGCACGGCCCGCGCGCTGGGCTTGCCGCGGGTGGCGTCCAGGAGGGCCTGCAGTTCCTCGCGCGTCGGGTTCTTGGGGATGCTGTAGCCCGCGACCTTGGCGACCTTGCCGGCCTCCTCCATGCCCGCGGGCGCGGGGGTGGGGTGGACGCGCCGCATGACTGGCACGTGCATCCGCTCGAACAGCCGGGCGGTGGCCTCGTTGGCCTCCACCATGAACATCTCGATGATGGTGTGCGTGAAGGCGTCGTCCTCGGGCTCGGCGTCGACGACGTGCCCGTTGTCGTCGTAGATCAGCTCGACGTCGGGCAGGTCGAGGTGGATCATGCCGGCCCGCCGCCGCCGTTCGCGGATGGTCCGGGCCAACCCGTCCATCGCCTTGAGCGTGTTCCTGAGCTTCGGCGTGTAGTCGGTCGCCGTCCGGGCGTGCTTCTTGGCTTCTTCCTCGTTGCCGTCGATGAGGGCCTGGGCCTCGAGGTAGGTCATCCGCTTGGCGGAGTTGATGATCGACTGGGCGAAGCCCGTCTTGGTCACCCGGCCCGACAGGTCGTAGTGGATGAACACCGACTTGGCGAAGCGGGGCACCCGCTCCTGCAGCGAGCAGATGCCGTTGCTGAGAATCTCGGGCAGCATCGGGATGACGTGCCGGGGCAGGTACACGCTGTTGCCGCGGTCCCGGGCCTCGCGGTCCAGCGGCGAGCCGGGATCGATGAAGAACGCGACGTCGGCGATGTGGATGCCCAGCTCCCAGCCGTCGTCGGTCCGCGTGATCGAGATCGCGTCGTCGTAATCCTTGGCGTCCGGCGGATCGATCGTGCAGATGAACTGCTTGGTCAGGTCGAGGCGGCCGGGCAGCGCGGTGGGGCCGTCGGAGAGGAACGCCTCGATCGCGGCGTCGAAGCGCCGCGTCGCCTCGCGGGCCTGGTCCAGGCAGGCATCGGGGAACTCGTCGGGCGGCAGGCCGTAGGCCGCGATCACCGCCTGCGTCTCGACGTCGGGCTTGCCGGCCTCGCCCAGCACCCGCGTGATGACGCCCTCGGCTAGCGCGCCGCCCTCGGGGTATTCGACGAGATCGACGACAACCTTGTCGCCCTCGCTGACGTACTTGCTCTCGGCGTCGTGGATCACGATCGGCCCGATGGATGTGTCGCCGTCGGGCATTGCAAGCCAGGTCTGCCCACGCTGCTGCATGGTGGCGGCGTAGCTCGATCGCTTGCGGGAGACGATCTCCACGATCGCGGCCACGTACTGCGGCCCGAAGCCGCCGCGCCCCGAGGCCTCCCGCTTGCGATCGCGGCGGACCTGCGCGCGGACGCGGTCGCCCGACAACGCGCCCAGGGTCGCCTCGGCGGGGCAGAAGATCTGGCCCTCGCGGACCTTGACGTCGGGACGCACGAAGCCGAAGCCCTTGCCGGTGCGCTGGAAGACGCCCTCGATCTCCTCGCCCAGGCTCTCGAGCGTCGGCAGCGAGACGTGGCCCGCGTGGCCGACGGCGATCTCGCCGGCGTCGGCCAGGCCCCGGATGGCGGCCTCGAACTCGGAAACATCGTCGGCGCGCAGCTCCTCGGCCAGCGACGCGATCAGCGTGGGCTCGTACTGCTCGTGCCCCACGTGTCGCAGCACGAGGCTGCGGTACTTCAGCACGGCGTCGGATTGGGCGGCAGGAGCGATGGTGAAACCTCCGTCGCGGGCGATCACGTCGCCCGGACGGCAAGGCTATCGGTGCAACGCCCCGGGGAGCGTTGGGCGCGGGCTTGGCTTGATCGGAGCTGGCCGAGAGGCCGGATGGACTCAGGCGGCCTTGCGTTCCTCGCCGCCCGCGGCTTCGAGGGCCCGGATGACCGACCACAGCTCGTGGGCGAGGGCGTCGTGGCCCGCTCGCTTGAGCGCCGGGCCCAGGCCCTTGGCGATCGAGCCGAAGTACCACAGCGCGAATTCGCGGCCGCCCTGGAAGAGGCTCCATACCGCGTCGCCCACGGTCTGGTGGCGGGACAGCACCGCCCGGCCCGCGGCCACGGCGCCGCTGGAGGCCACCAGCAGGGCCGACGCGTCGGCCACCTCGACCAGCTTGGCGTGCACGTTCGAGGGCTTGCCGCTCGGGCTCATGGGCACGGTGAGCAGCAGCTCGGCCCGCTCGAGCAGATCGACCGCCGGCTCGCCGAAGCGGACCTGGGCGTCCTCGCGGTCGACGCAGGGGGCCTTGGGATCGATGGTGTCCAGCAGGCCGGCGGCGACGGCCTCGTCCTCGCCGCCCCCGTGCTGGATGATGAGCGCCGCGGCCGCCAGCCGCTGGGCCGCGGCGCCCGACGCCTGCATGGAGGCGAAGGCGCCGCCGTCGAGCGAGAGCACGGCCTGCATCGCCGTCGCCAGACCAACCTGGCCGGCGGTTGGCTTGGGCTCGGTCGCACGCTGCTGCGAGGTCGGTCCGTTGGACTTCGATTGGTTGGGCGTGGACTGTTCGGGCGTGGTCTCGTCGGCCGCACCGTCGGCGTTGCCGTCCTGCTGCGATTCGGGCTGCGCGTCCTCGCCCTGCGTGCCATCGGCCATCGCCTGCGCCTCCTTCACCAGAACCTCCGCGTCGTCGAAGCTGTCGAGCTGGTAGGCCACCTCGTCGAAGTCGGCGGCCAGCAGGTCGCCGATCGTGACGATGCCCTTGCGGCTCAGGCTTACGACCACCGACGCAGATGCGGACGGCAGTTCCGAAATCGGCAGGTCACACACTGGTCGCGTCCCCGTCGTTGCCATCCGGTCGGCTCCTCACCCATCTCCCCCGGTGTGCATCGGCCCGATGCCGCCGGCCGGCGAGGGGGTGGCGCGCGACGGATGGAAGCGGGACGAATGGCATGCGGCGTGGCCGGCACGACCGGCGCCGCCCGCGCGGTGAACGGTCCGGTAGCCCGCTCAGCCGATCGATGCGAGGGATCGCCCCTAGAGCGTGCCGGCATACTCCGGGAAGCTCTCGCGGAAGGACTTCGGCTCGGCGTCGAAGTAGCCGCGGCCGCGATCGATCTCGGCGGTGGAGTCCTGGCCGCCCATGGTCGCCATGCCCGCGTCGAAGGGCAGCAGCCGCCCGAGCCCGACGAAGCTCGCCACCTGGGCCTTCGCCGCCGCGATCTCCGCGGGCACCCACATGGGCTTGAGGCCCTTCTTGGCGTGCGGCACGTGCCCGTGCGCGAACTGGAGCATCTCGGGCCAGCTCATCCGCTCGGGGCCCACCACGTTGAACACCTCGCCGATGGTCTCGGGCCGCTCGAGCGCCTCGGCGAAGTACGCCGCCACGTCGCCCACGAAGACCGGCTGCACGCAGGGGTCGACGTAGTCGGTCCCGCCCAGGGGCACGCGGAGGTCGGCCTCGGGCCGGCGGAAGTAGGGCAGGCCGATGAACGGCGGGATCTCGCCCCGCGACCAGCCGGCGATCAGCTCGGCGAACTCGCCGCCCGGCCCGTGGATCAGGCTCGGCCGCAGGATCGTCCAGTCCAGATCGCTGCCGCGGACGATGGTCTCGGCCTCGAACTTGGTCCGCTGGTACTCGCAGCGGCCCTCGTCGTCGACGCCCAGCGCCGACATGTGCACGTACCGCCGCACCTTCCGGTCGCGGCAGGCCCGCACGACGTTGCGGGTGGCGTCGACGTGCAGCTCCTCGAACTTCTGGTCGCGGCCCTCCCGCAGGATGCCCACGAGGTGGATGGCCGCCGAAGCCCCCGCGACGAGATCGCCCGTCGTCTTCGGGTCGCGGACGTCGCCGTACACGACCTCGATGCGGTCGTCGCCGATCCACTGGTTCGCGCGTTCCCGGCCGCGGGCGAGTGCCCGCACGCGCCACCCACGCTCGAGCAGCTCATCCACGACGGCGCGGCCGACGAAGCCCGTCGCGCCCGTCACCGCCACGCTGCCGCGATCCGCCCCCGAAGTGTCGCCGTTCTGGTTCGCCATCGCCGTGCTCCGGGCCTTTGGGGCAACGCATGCTCGTCGCCGCGTCCATCGAGCGGGTAGCGTAGCGGCATGGATGTTCCCGAGCCCGCCGCCGGGCCGTCGCTCGAGGCCTCCGCGGTGCGGTACGAGTTCGCGGCCGGCGGGGGCGTCGGCCCGCTCGATGCCGCCCTCGGCCCGGGCGATCGCGTCGCGATCATCGGGCCCAACGGCGCCGGCAAGACCACGCTGCTGCGGCTGCTCGCCGGCGTGCTTCGGCCCTCGGCGGGCGCCGTCCGCCTGGGCGGACGGCCCGTGGCGTCCTGGTCCCCCCGGGCCCGGGCGGGCAGGCTCGCGCTCGTGCCCCAGCGGCAGTCGCTGGCCTTCGCGTACACCGTCCGCGAGTACGTCGGCTTCGGGACCTACGCCGCCGGGGGCCGGCAGGGCGTGGACGAGGCGATCGCCGCCCTGGACCTCGGCCCGCTCGCCGAGAGCCCCATGCCGCGGCTCAGCGTGGGCCAGCAGCAGCGGGCCGCCATCGCCCGGGCGTTGGCGCAGCTGGGGCCTGCGCCCACCGCGGGCGCGGTGCTCCTGGCCGACGAGCCCACGGCCGCCCTGGATACCGCCCACGTCGGCCACCTCACGCGGGCGCTGCGGACGCTGTCGGAGCACGGCGTGGCGATCGCCTTCGTGGCCCACGACCTGCTGTGGGCCGCGGCGCTGGCCACCCGCGTGATCGCCATCGCATCCGATGGCCGCTGTGCCAGGCTCGACGCCGCCGAACTGGCCGACCCCGAATCCCTCGGCGCGGTGTTCGGGGCCCGGTTCGACCGATACAGCACGGCGACGGGGGATCGCCGCGTGGCGCTGCCCTCGTACGCCCCGGCTCCCTAGCGTGAATCACTATGTGGCAATGGATCCAAGGCAACATCAGCCTGCTCATCTTCCTGCTGACCATCGGCGTCACGGCCGCCGGCTGGATCCTCAAGCAGGTCGATGAGGCGATGCAGCGTAAGCGGCTGGAGAAGCAGCGGGGGCGTGCGAGGCTCGAGGCCCTCCGCACCGGGCAATCCCAGACGGCCGGCGCATCGGGGCCATCCCGATCGCCGCCGGCCGCGACTCCTGCGCCCCAGCAGCTCACGCCCCGCCAGAGGCTGGAGGAACTCGCCAAGCGCCGCCAGGAGGGCGCGAGGCAGTCCGCCGAGGCGCGGCAGCGCGAGCTCCAGGAGCAGATCCGCCGCCGCCGCGAGGCCGCCGAGGCCCAGCGCCGCCAGCAGCCCGCCCGGCGGCAGTCGCCGGGGCCCGCGCAGCAACCGCAGGCACAGGTCCGCACGCCGACGTCGCAGCGGCAGGCCGGCCAGCCCCGCCCGCAGCCACGGCCGGCTCCGCAGCCCAGCCGGCGGACGTCGTCGGGTTCGGCCGGCCGATCGCCCGCCCGCCGCGCCACCGAGCCCACCCCCCGCACGCGGACGCCCGAACGCCGGCGGGAACGGCCCACGCCGACGCCGTCGGCCGAGCGTCGGCGGCCATCCGTGGCGGCGCCCCCTATGCCCGCCGTACCCGCCGAGGCTTCCGGCGACGCGATCCTCCGCGCAGCCCGTGGCACCGCGCAGCGCGGCGTCTTCACCCGCGCCGCGCTCCGCCAGGCGATCCTGATGCGCGAGATCCTCGATCCGCCGATCGCCCTGCGCGAGCAACGGGGCCAGTCCTAGGGCTAGGGCTCGGCCCGCGGCACCACGATCTCGGTGAGTTCTACGGCCTCACGTCGGCGTTGCACGGGCACGCCGAAGACCGAAACCCGCAGCGCCAGTGATTCGTCGACGATGCCCAGCCGTGGCACGGCGGTGCTCTCGTACCGCTGGCGGACCCGCGCCGGCGACAGCACCAGCACGAGGTCGTGGTGCAGCGTCCAGGCCGGCCGCGGATCGTCCTCGGCGCTCCAGGACGCCTGCTCGATGCCCCGGAAGCGTCGCTCGGCCGTCCCCCGCTCCGAGGGCTCGCGTGCGCGTGCCTCCTCCGGCGTCCAGACGCCGTCGTACAGCCGCACGTCGGCGGATTCGGTCGCCGGGAGCGCCGCGCCCGGCCGGGGCACGAGCGCGAGCGGCGGGTCGAACACCGCCGTCTCGTTGCGCTGGGCGTCGACGAGGAACTCCGTCGCCGGCCGCCCGTCGGCCAGGCGCCGCACGCCGACGACGGATGCGGCGTCGTTGCCGGCGCGGCGGAATCGGACGGTCCACGCGCCATCCGCCTCGGGCGAGACCTCCACGAACTCCTCGATCGCCGGCCCCGTCCCGACTCGCCGCGTGTTGATCGCCTCGAAGGGCCCGGGCAGGTAGAAGACCGGCCCGCCCAGGTCGGGCATCGCCTCCATGGAGGGTGCGGGCGGTCCCGCCCCGCAGCCATTGCCCCAGCCCGCCGCGCAGCACAGGGCCACGCCGGCGGCCGCGGCGCCGATAGCATGCCGGATGTTCCGCGTTCCTCGATCCACGCATCGTGCAGAGTGCCCTGCCGTTGTCATGCTGGCGTTGATTCCCGTGCTGCTGGGGGGCTGTGCGCTGGACGAACTCGCGCCACAACTCGGCGAGGGGAGCGTGCTGAACAACCTGTTCGCGGGTCCGCAGGAGAACGTCGCCGAGCTCGCGCAGGATCCGTACGACCCGGATGCACGCTATCGCGGCACGGTGCGGCTGGCAAACCAGCTCGTCGAGCCCGATGAACTCGTCGTCGACATCTTCCGCGAGAACCTCGATGACGAGTACGCCAGCGTCCGGGCCGCCGCGGCGCGGGGCATCGCGGCGCACGGTCGCGCCGCCGACGCCGCGCTGCTCATCGACGCGCTCTACGACGAAGATCCGCTGGTCCGCCGCGCGGCGGCCATGGGCCTGCAGCGGATGCACGACCCCGATGCCGTCCCGAGGCTGATCGAGCTGATCGATCCGGAGATCGAGCCCGAGGAGACCATCCGCGTGGAGGCGGCGCTCGCGCTCGGGCAGTACCCCCAGAGCGAGGTGGTGCTCGCCCTCATCGAATCGCTGCGCTCCGACCTCGAGCAGAGCCTGACGGTGCACCGCTCGGCCGCAGGCTCGCTGGCGACGCTGACGGGCCAGGACTACGGGCTGGACTTCGAGCGCTGGCAGCGCTGGTCCGATAGCGAGAGCGATTGGTTCGCCGGCCAGGAAGAGTACATCTACCCGGTCTTCAGCCGAAGTAGGGCCTGGTACGAGTACATCGTGCCGGTGCTGCCGCCGCCGCCCAACGAGACGCCCTCGACGCCGATCGGGCTCTCTCGGGCGCCCCGGTAGGCGGCGGGCTTACGCACGGAGTTCTGCTTGGAAGCCATCGCCGCCCGCGGATCGCAGCCCTCGTTCCTCGACGCCGCCGCCACGCCCGGCTGCCCGCCCGACCACGCGGTCGTCCGCGTGCGGCTTGCGGGAGACGTGCCCGAGCGCGTCGCCGCTGCCGCCCGTGACGCTCGGGCCGACGCCATCCTGGGCCGCGACCTCGTCGGCGTGGTCTCCGAGGTCGGCGACGAAGCGCCCACGAGCATCCGGGATCGGCTGCTCAAGGCCCGCGTGGCGTGCGCCTCCCGCGTGGCCATCGGCACCTGCGACATGTGCCGCGCGGGCGTTCCGCAGCACTGCCGCGACGGCGACACCCTCGGCGCGGGCCGGCTGGATGGCACACTCTCCGGATCGGTGGCGATCCCATGGCGGAACCTCGCGCTGGTGCCCGACGGCATGGACGACGCCGTGGCGCTGCTCGCCCAGCCGCTGGCACGGGCCATCCACGCCGCCCGCATGATCCGCATGCAGGGCAAGGTCTACGTCACGGTGCTGGGCGACAACCTCAACGCGCTGCTCGCCGCCCAGGTCATCGCGCAGCTCAACGCCACCGTCCGCATCTTGGGGTGGCGGCCCGAGGTCTTCGGCCGCGCCGAGAAGTGGGGCATCCAGCATCGCCACGCCGACGAGGTCGGCCGCCGCGAGGACCAGACCGTCGTCGTCGACTGCATGGGCTCCGAGCGCTCGCTCGACCTGGCGCTCGGGCTGGTCCGGCCGCGTGGCACCATCATCCTCGCCAGCGCGTCCGAAGCCAGTGCGACGGCCGACCTGAGCGCGGTCGTCCGCAACGAGCTAGAGCTGCTCGGCGCCCGCGACGGCCCCGTCTCCGATGCGCTCGCCATGCTCGCCCGCGGCGACATCGACACCGCAGGCCTCATCGAGGCCCGCGTGCGAGCGCCCGAGGCGCCCCGGGTGCTGTCCCGGCCCGAACTGCTCTACGTCGCCGTCGAGTTCTGACCCGCCGGGCCGATTCCGGCCCCTGGCGGTACCATCTACGCGGATGGCGATCCTCAGCAAGGTCAAGTTCCGCCACGCCGGCTCTGCGCCGCTGCAGCCCCACGAGCCGGTGCCCGGCACGCCCGGCCGGATGGCGGCGCTGCTGGCCTTCGCGGGCTTCGTGACCTGCGGGCTCGCGTCGCCCTTCGCCTTCGTCGCGTCGATCATCGCGCTGATCAAGCGCCCCGATTGGTTTGGCTTTGCGGGTCTGGTGGTCAGCGGGGCCCAGCTGGTGGTGCTGATCGACGCCATCTTCGCCAAGAGCGCCTTCCTGACGCTCTCGATCTCCTACTTCCTGTGGTTCTTCAGCGTCTAGGGGCCGCCGCCTAGCCGCCTATCTGCACCAGTCCCCCAAGGACGGCGGCGAGCAGCGCGCCCGCGAGCGCGATGCGGTACCAGCCGAACACCGCCAGGCCGTGCGTGTTGAGGAAGCCCACGAGCCACTTGACCGCGAGTGCCGCCGAAACGGTCGCGACGGCGATCCCCGCGGCGAGGTTCACCCAGCCGAGCTGCTCGAGCATGCTCGATTCGTCGCCCCGCAGGTCCTTGGCGAGCTTGTACACGCAGGCGCCGCCCAGCGTCGGCAGCCCGAGCAGGAAGCTGAACTCCGCCGCGTCCTTGGGCTTCAGGCCGACGACGACGCCACCGGTGATGGTCATCATCGAGCGGCTCGTGCCCGGCACCATGGCGACGCACTGCATCAGCCCGATGACCAGGGCCCGCAGCGGCGTGAGCTCCTCGATGGTCCGCCCCGCGTCGGCCTTCCGCCGGGGCGCCACGAGCTTGCGATCCAGCACGATCATGTACACGCCGCCGATCGCCAGCGCGATCAGCACCGGCGTGGCGTGGAACAGGTAGCGGTCGATCAGTTCCTCGAACAGCAGCCCCAGCGCGACGGCGGGCAGGAAGGCGATCAGGATGTTGATCGCCAGCCGCAGGCCCGCGCGGTCGCGGCCCAGCAGCCCCCGCAGCATCTGCCAGACCCGCTCGCGGTAGAGCCCCAGCACCGCAAGGATCGCCCCGCCCTGGATCACGATGTTGAACGCGTCGACCGCCGACTTGTTCTCGGGCGTATCGAGCCCCATCAGCCCCGACGCCAGGATCAGGTGCCCCGTCGAGCTCACCGGGAGGTACTCGGTGATGCCCTCGACCAGCCCCAGCACGATGGCCTGCCACAAGTCCATGCCTGGGGGTCTCCGGTGCGTCCGAGGGTCGCCAGTCGACGCGCGGCAACCAGCGGGCGTCGACGGTAGCCATCGGGCGATCCGGCGTGCAGAATCACCCGTGACCCCCGACGCGAGCACCACGGGCCCCGCCTGGACGCCGGTCGACGACCTCGACGACCCCAGGCTGGTGCCCTACCGCAACCAGAAGGACGCCTGGCTCCGCGTCCAGCGGAACGGCGGCACCGGGCTGGGGGGTCGATTCCTCGCCGAGGGAGAGATCGTCGCCGGCGAGCTGCTCGCCTCGGCCTACCCGGTTGAGTCGGTGCTCATCACGCCGACGCGGCTCGAGACGCTGCGGCCCGAACTCGAGCGATTGCCCGGCGGCACCCCCGTGTTCATCGCCGAGCGCCCCCTGGCCGAACGCATCGTGGGCTTCGACATGCACCGCGGCGTGCTCGCGCTGGGCCGCCGCACGCCCGGCCCGTCGGTCGCCGAGCTCGCCGAATCCTGCAACGCCCTGCTCGTGCTCGAGGGCCTGTCCAACCACGACAACATCGGATCGCTCTACAGGTCGTTCTCGGCCCTCGGGCCGCCGCGCCGGGGCGTCGTGCTGGCGCCCGGCTGCGCCGATCCGCTGTATCGCAAGGCGCTGCGGGTGTCCATGGGCCACGCGCTCCGCGTGCCGACGGCGACCGCCGACGAGTGGCCGGGCGACCTGGAGGTGCTCGACGGGGCCGGCTTCGAGACGCTCGCGTTGACGCCCGAAGCCGATGCCATCCCGATTGCGGACTTGCAACTGCGGAGCCCGCCGGCCAGGGTGGCCCTGATGGTCGGGGCCGAAGGTCCGGGGCTGAGCGAGGCGGCGATGTCCGCCTGCCGGCATCGGGCTCGCATCCCCATGGCACCCGGCGTCGATTCGCTCAACGTGGCGGTGGCGGCGGCCATCGCCCTGGCGGCCGTGTGCGAACCGGCCCCGAACGAGGGAACTTCCGCCGCCGGCTCACGTCTATAGAGTGGGGCGTGTCCGTGGCCCGGGCGTTCTGCCGGCGGCGGGTCGCTCGGGCATCCTAGTGGATCGGACGGAGATCTCTCGAAGGGACGAACTCATGCGCGGATTGCTGCAGACCATCGCCTGCCTCGGCGTCGCTACCGGAACGGCCTTCGGCCAGGCCGAGCCCGACATCACCCGCGAGGGCGCGGGCGAGCGCCGAGAGGCCCTCAACGCCATGGAGCTCAGCCGCTTCGATGCCAGCCTGCTCGAGGGGCTGACCGACTGGGTCGGCACGCCCGTGCGGCCGCAGGACATCGAGGGCCGGCCCGTGCTGCTGGTCACCTGGGCCAGCTGGCACAGCGCGTCCATCCCCGCCGCTCGGGCCGCCCAGCAGATGGCCGAGCAGCACGGCGGCAAGGGGCTGGTCGTCATCGGCGTGCACGCCGACGAGGCCTACGAGGGAGCCGCCGACATCGCCGCCCGCCGCGGCATCGAGTTTCCCTTCGCCCGCGACGCGGGCTCGAAGCTCCGCGAGGCACTCAAGGTCGACCTCGACCCGGACTACTACCTCGTGGACCGCGCGGGCCAGCTGCGCTACGCCGACATCGATCGCAGCGCGCTGCGGGAGGCGACGCGGAGGCTCGTCAACGAGAGCTTCGACGACGCCGCGGGCGTCGAGGCCAAGCTCGAGTCCGCCGCCGAGCAGCGGATGCGGGATCGCCAGCGGATCGCCAGCGTGAGCCGCGGCGACATCGCCCAGATCCCCGACTGGACCATTGCGGGCGTCGACGCGATTGCCTACGACGACGCCGACTGGCCCGCTCGCTGGCGTGACTACGAGAGCGACACGGGCGGCCGGTTCCAGAGCGATCGCAATCGCCCGGTGCTCGATCTGAACGCCGGCAGCGTCAACTGGATCGGCCAGAAGCCCAACTTCCAGGGCCGCGTCATCGTGGTGCACTATTGGTCGCCCACGCTACTGGCCAGCTACGACGGGCTGCACCGCTACATGGGCCAGCTCCAGAAGGACTACGGTCGCGACGTCGCCGTCGTCAGCACGATCGTGCCGCTGCTGGACGTCAACCCCAGCGACTACCGCAGCAACCCCGAGCGCGTCGCCGAGGCGGAGCAGGCCTTCCAGCGCACGATCGAACGGCAGCTCCGGGGCACCCAGTTCGAGCAGTCGACGGCCTTCGACCGGGAGTTCGAGTGGCTCGCGACGTCGCTCAACGAGACCTCGACCGAGCCGCGGCAGATCCTCCGACGCCTCCAGCGCCGCTTCCCCTGGCCCATCGTGATGCTCTACAGCAGCGATGGCACGCTCCGCTGGATGGGCACCCCGCGCAACGATCGGTTCCGAGCGGCCCTCGACCGCATGGTCGCCGTCGATCCGGCCGTGCAGGAGCGGCGCCGCCTCGACGCCGAGTTCCTTGCCCGCACGGGCAACTGAGCTCCGCCCGCCCCGAGCCATGCAGCACCCACCCGCCCCGGCCGATCCGTTCTTTGGCGTGGTGCTGCACGAGCCCGAGATCCCCAACAACACCGGCAACATCGGCCGCACCTGTCTGACGATGGGTGCGGCCCTCCACCTGGTGGAGCCGCTGGGATTCAGCCTCGACGAGAAGGCCCTCCGCCGCGCCGGGCTGGACTACTGGCCCCGGCTCGCCCCTTCCGTCCACGCGAACTGGCCGGCATACGAGAGCTCCTATCCCAACCCGACGCGGTGGTACTTCACCGCACGCCGCGGCCGGCCGGCCTTCGAGGCTCCGCTACGCCGCGGCGACCACCTCGTGTTCGGGCGGGAGACCGTCGGCCTGCCCGGCTCCGTCCTGCGTGGCAATGAGGACCGCTGCGTGCACCTGCCGATGCTCGCCGGTGAGCGTTCGCTCAACCTCGCCACCGCCGTCTGCGCGGCGCTCTGCGAGGGAGTGCGGCAACTCGTCGCCCGCGGCGAGGCGGCCGTCGGGGACGCCGGCGAGCTGGTCGATCGGGGGCGGCGGACCGCGGAAATATTGGCCGTTCGAGAACAAAACCGGGGCCCCAGCGTATAGCTATGTGTGCTCGTTGTGCGGCTCGCAAGAGGCCGCGACAAGCAACGAGCACGCAGCATCTCTCTCTCCTCCTCCGGTGTACCGCCCGTCGAAAGACGGGCGGTACACTCTTGGTGCATGGCGACGACGCCCCGCAATCCGGCACGCCGCTGCATACTCCGACTCTGCGCGGGCGTGGCGGTGGTCGTTGCGTCGGCCGCGGTCGCCGGCTGCCGGGATCCGCTGGTGAGCGGCAGCCAGATCCGTTCGCCCTTCCAGCGGTACGACCGCATAAGAAACCAGGATGCCGAGGCGTTTGTACGGGACGAGTTTGGGCGCCAGCGTCCCAACATTGCAGGGCGATTGGCGCCGCGATAGGTTTGGCAGGACGGGCCGATCGGTACAAACCGGCGCGGCCGCGACATCCACGGACGTTTTGCGAAGCACGCCGGAGGGGTTGTCCGATCACTGCCACGGGTTGCAAGGCCGCAGCCCGCACACGCGCACGGAACAGAGCACCGGATGAAGCACCAAGGCCCCCGCAAGGACGCGAGCAGTGCCCCCGAATTTGCACGGGTCTTGTTTGGTTCTCGACAGGGCCTGATCGTCGGCTCGTTCGCGTGCTCGATGCTGCTGATGGCGATGGTGCTGCTGGCCATCGACGGCCAGCGGGCGCCGGCAGTGGGAGGCCGCATCATCCCGATGGCCGCCGCCAACGCGAGCGTGCCGCTCGAGACGATCACCGCGCCGCCCGAGGGCCTCGACCGCTCGCGGTGGACGCGGATCGTGATCCACCACAGCCAGGGCCGCCACGGCGACGCCGCCCAGATCGCCCGCCAGCACGAGGCCCAGGGCCTCGCGGGGCTCGGCTACCACTTCATCATCGGCAACGGCCGCGGCATGGCCGACGGCGAGCTGCACGTTGGGTCTCGCTGGCAGAAGCAACAGCCCGGCGCCCACGTCGCCGGCCCACGCTCGCTCGAGCTCAATCGCGACTCGATCGGCATCTGCCTCGTCGGTGACGGACGGCTCGAGCCCTTCGGCCGCCGCCAGATGGATCGGCTCGTGGTTGCCGTGTCGGCCCTCGCCCGGGAGCTCGATATTCCGATGTCGAGAATCCAATTGCATGAAGATCTGGCCGAGGTCTCCAGCCCGGGCCGCTTCTTCCCGCGCGAGGGTTTCTACCAGCGCCTTGCCGAGTCGGGCATCCCGGCTCGCTAAGCGGCGCCGTCGCATGCCCGCGGCCCGCCGCCGCGGCGTGAAACCGGGCAGCCGACGCGTCGAACACATAGACGGAGCCTCGGGACCTCCGGGCGCGTGTGCATTCGCGCTGGGTGCATTCGCGTTCATGCTCCGCGGGGAGGACGATCTGCCGGTTTCGGCCGGCGTGGGCCGCGGGTTTCGCCGCGATGGACGGACCGCATCGGCCGATAGACCGGCTACCGTACTTGCTTGGTCGGGCGGAGCCCCGCGACCGGGCGAGCGCCGCGTCGCCGGCCGCCGCCCGGGATGCCGGATCGCACGGGGAGCCGTCCGGGCGGCGCTCGGCAGCAGGGAGAAGGACGCACGGTGCAGCCGCTTCGCAAGGGAGATGTCATCGAAGGGCACCGCGTGCTCGACGAACTCGGTCGCGGGGCGGCGTCGATCATCTATCTTGCGCAGGACGAGCGTAGCAAGCAGATCTGCGCGCTCAAGCACGTCAAGCGGGAGGACGCCAAGGACCAGCGCTTCCTGGAGCAGGCCGAGTACGAGTTCAAGGTTTCGACGAAGCTGGACCATCCCAACATCCGCAAGATCCGGCGGATGATCAAGAAGAAGCAACTCCTGCAGACCAAGGAACTGTTCCTGGTGATGGACCTGGTTGACGGCGTGTCGATGGAGGCCAAGCCGCCCAAGACCTTCGAGGAGGCGATCTCGGCCTTCTTCCAGACGGCCCAGGCCCTGGCGCACATGCACGAGCGGGGCTTCGTGCACGCCGACATGAAGCCCAACAACGTCGTCATCGAGCCCGATGGCACCGCCAAGATCATCGACCTCGGCCAGTCGTGCGCGACCGGCACGGTCAAGCCCCGCATCCAGGGCACGCCGGACTTCATCGCCCCCGAGCAGGTGCATCGCCGGGCGATCACGCCCAAGACCGACGTGTACAACCTGGGCGCCACCATGTACGCGTGCCTCACGCAGCAGCGGATCCCCACGGCCCTGGCGGACAACAACAGCCTGGTGAATTCGCTGGACGACAGCCTGATCGAGAAGCCCAAGCCCGCCAGCGAGCTCAATCCCCGCATCCACCCCAAGCTCAACGACGTGATCATGCAGTGCGTCGAGGTGGATCCGGCCAAGCGGCCCGAGTCGATGGCCTACGTCGCCGACCGGTTGAACCTCATCCTGGGCATCGTGCGGGCCGAGGCCGAGAGGCAGGTCCGCCCGTCGGCGGCCAGCTGAGCCGCCCGCCGCGGCGCACCCGATGCGTGCCTTCGCGTTCGAGCACCTGGATCTCGCGTCGGCCGATGCCGTGGCGGAGGTCTTCTACCGCGCCGCGGAGGCCTCGCGGACGACGGCGTGCCGGCGGGGCTCGATCGAGGTGGTCGAGGCCCCGGGTCGTCTCATCGCCACGGGCGACCTGCACGACAACCCGCAGCACTTCGCGGCACTGGTGCGGCTGGCGGGCCTGTCGGGCGACCCCGCCGAGACCCCGGCCGACGAGCGCAGTCACCTGACGCTGCACGAGCTGATCCACGGCGAGAACCTCGTGGGCGGCATCGACTTCAGCTACCGGGCGCTGGCCCGGGTGGCGGCGCTCAAGGCGGCCTTCCCCGAGCACGTGCACGTGCTGCTGGCCAACCACGAGCTGGCGCAGATCGTCGGATCGGGCATCGTGAAGGACGGCGTCCGCGTCGTCGAGGCGTTCAACGACGGCGTCGAGCGGATGTTCGGCGACGATGCGGATCGCGTGCATGCTGGAATCGAGGCCTTCGTGCGGGCCATGCCCCTCGCGCTGCGGTGCGAGACGCCCAGGGGCCGCATCCTGTGCAGCCACAGCGTGCCGAGCCCGGCGATGATGGGCCGATTCGACGTAGGCATCCTGGATCGCGACCTGACCGACGACGACTACCAGCCGCTCAAGGGGTCGGCCCACATGATGGTGTGGGGCCGCCACTACGACGCCGAGAGCCTGGAGGACCTCGTCGAGCGGTGGGGGGTCACGATGTTCGTGCTGGGGCACGAGAAGGTGCCCGAGGGGGCCCGCTTCGTGCCGCCGTGCGCGGTCGTGCTCAACAGCGACCATGCCAACGGCGTGTACCTGCCCATCGACCTGGCCAGCCCGCCCGATCCGCAGGAGGCGCCGCTGTTCGCCGAGCGGCTGGGCGTGCCGCCCGAGACCACGGGCTAGCCCGCAACCCGCACGGGCACCGGGGGTCCTTGCGCTAGCATTGCCCATGAGTACGGTGCACGACGACGGCCTGGAGTCCATCCGCGCCCGGGATCCGGAGGTCGCGGCGATCCTCGACCGCGAGGCCGACCGCCAGGCGACGACGATCGAGCTCATCGCCAGCGAGAACCATGCCTCACCGGCGGTCATGGCCGCCACCGGGTCGTGCATGACCAACAAGTACGCCGAGGGCTACCCCGGCGCCCGCTACTACGGCGGCTGCGCGCACCACGACGAGGCCGAGCAGCTCGCGATCGATCGCGCCAAGGACCTGTTCGGCGCGCAGTTTGCCAACGTACAGCCGCACTCGGGCGCGCAGGCGAACGCTGCGGTGTTCCTGGCGCTGCTCAAGCCCGGCGATACCTTCGCATCGCTGGTGCTGGCCGACGGCGGGCACCTCAGCCACGGGCTGAAGGTCAACATGAGCGGCAAGTGGTTCAACCCGGTGCACTACCCGCTGCACTACGACGAGGACCACCCGCAATTCGAGCAGATCGACTACGACCGCGTGGCGGCCATCTGCGAGGAGCACCGCCCGAAGGTGCTGATGTGCGGCTACTCGGCCTATCCGCGGGTGATCGACTTCGAGCGCTTCCGCGAGATCGCCGACTCGATCGACGCCTTGCTCGTCGCGGACATCGCGCACATCGCGGGCCTCGTTGCCGGGCGGGTGCATCCGTCGCCCCTGCCGCACGCGCACGTGGTCACTACGACGACGCACAAGACGCTCCGCGGTCCCCGCGGCGGGCTGATCCTGACCGACGACGCCGACCTGGCCAAGAAGCTCGATCGGGCGGTGTTCCCCGGCACGCAGGGCGGCCCCCTGATGCACGTAGTGACGGCCAAGGCGGTGGCCTTCGGCGAGGCGCTCACGCCCGACTTCCGCCGGTACGCCACGCAGGTGGTGGCCAACGCGAGGGCGCTCGCGTCGGCGCTGCAGGGCCACGGCTACCGCATCACCAGCGGCGGCACCGACAACCACCTGATGCTCGTCGACCTCCGCGCCAAGCACGAGGACCTGACCGGCGCCGATGCCGAGCAGTGGCTCGAGCGGGCCGGCATCGTCTGCAACAAGAACGGCGTGCCCCAGGACCCCAGGCCGCCCCGCGTCACCAGCGGCATCCGCCTGGGCACGGCCGCCGTGACCACTCGCGGCTTCGGCGAGGCCGAGATGGCCCGCGTCGCCGGCCTGATCGATCGGGTGCTGGCGGCGGGCCTGAAGGGCGAGGTGGTCGCCAGCGAGGCCGCCGCGGTGCGCGCCGAGGTCCGCGAGTTCTGCAGCGCCTTCCCGCTGCCGGGGCACGCGGGGCATGGGGTGGGTGCATCCGTGTAGGTCGGCGGCCGGTAGACTCTGCCGGCGGATGGGCAGCAGAGGAGCACGACATGCACGCCAGGATCGCACTCGTGGCCGGCGCCCTTCTCGGGACGGCGGCGTCCATCGCGTGGTCGCAGCCCACCTACCGCATCATCGATCTGGGCGAGGTGACGCCCGAGTTCGGCATCGTCGACGCCACCTTCGCGAGCGATGCCGGACCGATCGGTGGCATCGGCTTCGAGCCGGTCGAGGGCAAGCCGGTGGGCCTGCTGTGGTCCGACGAGGGCGCCTCGGTCGAGCGGCCGATGCTGCTCCGCGCGGGTGACAATGCCAGCGAGGTCCAATTCGTCGGCAACGACGGGAAGCTGCTCGGCTCGTCGATGGAGATCACGTTCGAGCAGATCGGCTCGATCACACTCATCATCATCGACGCGGTCGCGGTCGAGTGGGACGATGAGGGCGAGCCATCCCCGATCGCGGATCGGCTGTCCTCGCCGCCCGCGTTCGATCTGACCTCGGCCATTGCACGGAACGCCACGGGCCGCATCGTCGGCCACGGCGAGCAGGAGAACATGACGGGCGGCCGGGATCCGAAGGGCTGGCTGCTCGATGTCGATGGCGCACTAGTCGACCTGGGCGATCTCGAGCGGCCCTGGGCCATCACCGAGCGGGGACTCGTCGCCGGGTTCCGGACTTCGCTGCAGGATCGAGCCCGGGCGTGGCGCGACGGCGTGGTCATCAACCTGCACGACCACCCGAGCATCACCGGCGTGACGAGCCGTGCGTGGGACGCCAACGCCGCCGGCGACATCGTGGGCGAGGCCCAGTTCGACATCTCGCAGCCCGAGTACGCCACGATGTGGAGGGCTGACGGCGGCGGCTACGAGCCCATCCACCTGCTCGAGCCGCTGGGCTTCGGGCGACCGCAGGGCAACGCGCGATCGATCAACGACCGAGGCGAGATCGTCGGCTGGTACGCCGATCTCGATACCCCGCCATTCGACGGCATCCGGGCGTTCTGCATGCCCGGCGGCCCCGGGGGCCCCTTCTTCGAGCTCAACGATCTCGTGCCCGAGGCCGCCGCGCAGGGCTGGGGCCTGCTGCAGCGGGCGGATCACGTCAACGAGCGGGGCTGGATCGTGGGCACGGGCGTCCGTTTCGGCGTGCTGGGCAACGCCTTCCTGCTCATCCCCGAGTGCCCGGCCGACGTCGACCGAGACGGCGAACTGACCCTCTTCGACTTCCTGGAGTTCGGCAACCTGTTCGATGCCGGCAGCGTGGCGGCCGACTTCGACTTCGATGGCCGGCTGACGCTGTTCGACTTCCTAGCCTTCGGCAACGCCTTCGATGCGGGCTGCGACTAGCTAGCCGTCACCCGGTACGTCAGCCGGCAGCCCGCCCGGCACATCGCCCGACGCGAAGGCGTAGGTGCTCATCTGCTGGATGGGCGGCGAGTACACGTGCAGCGTGATCAGGTCCAGGCCCGGGGCCTGCATGTTGGCCACCTGGTGGATGTCGGCGTCGGCGGCGGCGCAGATGTAGCCCGGCTGCATCAGCGTGCGGCCCGTCGGGCAGACCTGGCCGCACGCGGTCCGCTCGTACTGGATCTCGGTGCCCTCGCCCTCGATGACCTTGAAGGCGCAGCTGGAGCCCTCGTGGTCGTGGATGGGCGTGGCATCCCCGCTCCGCCAGCACAGCGCCAGCAGCTCGAACCACTCGCCGCGGGCGATGGTGTTCCGCCGATAGCCACGCACCCCGAAGCGGCAGGACGGCGCGATGTCGCACCGGGCCACGTCGAGCCGACAGAGTAAGTCCTCGAGCACCTCGAGGTCCGCCCGCCCCCTCAATCCACGCAGATAGCCCACCAGATCGGCGAGCTTGGGCGACATGGATGGCGTGGGTGTGTCGGCGGCCGGCATCTGGTAGACAGTATACGAAACGAGCCAGCCCGGGCCCATCAGCCGCCCCCACGCTCCCGCCGCAGCTCCTCGCGGAGGGCCTCGGCGAGCGCGGCGTACTGCTCCCGGGTGTTGAAGAGCTGCGCCGAGATCCGCACGCACCGCACGCGGCCGCCGGGGCCCGGGATCGAGTGCACCGGCACCTGGATCCGGTGGCGGGCCAGCAGCGCATCCTGGAGCGCATCGTGGTATCGGGTTGGCCGGGCCTCGAGACGCGCCCGCGCGTCGTCGTCGTGCGGCGGCAGCGCGATGAGCGCGATGCAGGCCGTCATCTCGTCGGGCACCGGTGGAGCAGCTTCGAGCGCGTCGCAGACGATCCGGCGGCCCTCGACCGCCAGTGCGCGGTTGCGCTCGCGGATCGTCGACCAGGCCTCATCCAGAACGCCATCGGGCGGCAACTCGGCGGCGGGCGATCGCCGGGGCGGCTCGCTCCGCGCGATCGCGGCCATGATCCGCAGCGCTGCGGGCACCGTGAGGACCGCCGTGGGGTCCTGCGTGCCGACGTAGTCGAACTCGGTGTGCAGCCGCGGCCGGTCGGCCGGCGGCTGCTCGGCCATGTTCGAGAGCACCATGGGCCGGAAGTTGTCCCGGTGATCCTCCCGAACCCCCAGCACGGCCGACCCCTTGGGCGAGCACACCCACTTGTGCAGGTTGCCCGTGTAGTAGCTCGGGGCGAGGGCATCGAGATCCAGCGGCAGGTGCCCGGGTACGTGCGCACCGTCGACGATCGTCCTCACGCCGCGGCGTTCGAGCTCGGGGACGAGCCGCTCAACGGGCAGCACCATCGCGCTCGCGCTGGTGATGTGGCTTATCAGGGCGGCCCGCGTTCGCTCGGTGACGCGGCCGAGGACGGCCTCGACGATCGCGTCGGGCGTCGGATCGGGGAACGGCAGCGTCGCCGCCACCGGCGTCGCGCCGCTCTGCGCCGCCACGTGCCTCAGGTTGTTGGCGCACGCGGGGTATTCGTGGTCGGTGAGCAGGATCTCGTCGCCCGCCCGCAGATCGAGGTTCGCCAGCACCGTTGCCACCCCGGTGGTCGCGTTCGGCACGAACACGAGGCCGCCGGGATCGCAGCCGAGGAAGCCCGCGACGTCGCCGCGGACCCAATCCAGCAAGCCGAAGAGGTCCTCGCCGAAGAAGCGGACGGGCTCGGCCTCGAGCCGCGCGCGCCAGGCCGCCTGGGTCTCGAGCACCGCCGCGGGGCAGCCGCCGAAGGAGCCATGGTTGAGAAACGTGACGCCCGGCTCGTGGATCCACCATCGCGCGTCGGCGGATCCGCCCGTGGTCGGGGCCGTGGTTCGGGCTGGCGTCGCGGCGGTCGTCATCGGCGGCGTGCTCCGGGCGGTTTGCGGGCGTGCGGCGGTTCGCAGCGGGGGGTATGGTTGCCACGCTATGCGGGCTGCGAGACGAGTGCGTGCGCGAGCCGTGGTCCCCGTTCTGGCGGCCCTCGCCATTGGTGTGCCGCCCGGCTGCGGCTCGGACGACGGCACGCGGGACTGGCGCGGCGAACTGTGGACCCGCGAGCCGCCACCCTACCCCTTCGTACCCGTGCGGGTGGTGGTGCACGACCTGACGCGCGCGGGCGTGAACCCCGACGGCTCGCACTTCCTGCGCATCCACTTCCAGTTCCTCGACGCGTGGAACGACGACGCCAAGGGGCTGGGCCGGGTCAACGTCCAGATCTTCGCGACCGGCGAGTACGAGGGCGAGGCCATCGAGCCCTTCGCCTGGGCCGAGATTAATCTGAGCGACCTGGACCTCAACGGCCAGTTCTACGACCACGTCACGCGGACCTACGTGCTCGAGGTGCCCGAGGCGGCGATGCCCGAGTGGCTGCCGCCCGCGCTCGCGGAGCTCGATGCCGCCAGCGAGCGACCCCAGGCCGCCTTCTCGAGCTTCGCGGGGCGGATCACCATCCGCGTGGTCTACATGCAGGTCATCGGCGACGACGACAGCGGGACGACCAGCAGCGACTTCGTCCTGGCGCCCTAGGCCGCGATGCCCTCGGCGGTGCGATCAGGGGTCGACCTCGATCAGTTCGAGACGGCGGTACTTCTCGCGATAGCGATCCCGCAGCACGGTCTGCTTGTTCGACAGGTCGACCTCGGCGCCATCCAGGAAGGCGTGGTGGATGGTGGTCGTCATCTCGAGGGGCGAGCCGTTGGTGACCAGCAGCGTCGCGCTCTTGCCGGGTTCCAGCGTGCCGTACGCGTCGGCGATGCCCAGGATCTCCGCGGGCCAGCGCGTAATGGCGGCGATCGCATACTCCTGCGACAGGCCGAAGGCCACCGCGGTAGCGGCCTCGTAGGGCAGGTTGCGGACGTTCTCGTCCGAATTGCCGGACGTCAGGCACCAGGCAATGCCCGCGTCCTGCAGCCGCTTGGGCAGCGTGAACGCCTCATCGTGCGGCGCATCGTTGCGGCTGGGGAAGTTGTGCGTGCCGTTGACGATGACGGGCACGTCGTGCGTCGTCAGCAGATCGGCGAGCTTGGGCGCATCGCGGCCGCCGACGATGATGGGCTTCAGGCCGCGGCCCACCGCCCACGTCACGGCCGACTGGATGCGGGCCATGTCGCTGGCGTTGATGAAGATCGGCCTCTGGTCCTCGGCCGACGGCAGCACGCCGAGCATGCCCTCGTACACCAGGTCCACCGGCGTCGACTCGTCCGCCGACCGGGCGGCGTGGTAGGCCTCGGCCTGGTCGAAGAGCGCGTCGATCTCGGCGAGCCGGCGGCGGGTGGCGGCCTCGGCGTCGCTTCCGCGGCGGCCCGATGTCGCCGGCCGCACGTTCGGCCAGTTGAGCACGAGCCCGGCGTCCTGACGCACGGCCATGTCCTCCCAGGTCCAGCCGTCGAGGCGGATGATGCCCATCCGGCCCGGCACCACGCCGCCGCTGGGCACGGTGCCGGCGATCAGGATGCCGTTGGTGCGGGCGACGGGCAGCAGCGTCGAGTCGGGGTTGACTGCGACGACGGCGCGGACCTCGGGCTTGACCAACCCCACCTCCGAGAAGTCCCGCATCGCCCGGACCGAGGCGATCTCGGTCAGACCCAGCCGCGACGTCGCGCTGATCAGGCCCGGGTACACGTGCATGCCGCGGGCGTCGATCACGCGGGCGTCGTCGCCGAACGGTCGTCGGCCCGATCCGATGTCGCGGATGGTGCCGCCCTCGAACAGCACGTAGCCGCTGCGAATGGTCCGGCCCGCGCCGGTGTGGATGGTGGCGCCGACGATGGCGACGGAACCCTCGGGGGCCTCGGCGCGGGGGGTCAGGTCCTGGGCGAACGCCGCCGCGGAGAGCAGCAGCACGGCCAGCGTGGCGATCAGGCGGAGCATCAGCGGCCCTCCAGCTGGATCATCTCGAGGTACTCGGCCGGCAGCATGCCGCACGCGCCGCACATGCTCGCACCGGCGCCGGTTCGGTCCTCCGTGCCGTGGAACCAGGCGTAGACGCCGCGGCGGATGCGGTCGTCCTCATCGTCCGCCTCGGGCTCGTCGTCCCTGGGCGGGCCGAGCTTGGCCTGCTCGCGCATCAGCTTCTGGATGAGCCGCTCGCGTTCGCGGGCGATCCGCGAGCGATGCGCGGCGTCCCGCTCGAGGCTGTAGTACTCGCGACCGTCGATGAACACCCGCTCGCAGCGGCTCATGGTCGAGAGCGGGTCGCCGCTCCAGATCGCGATGTCGGCGTCCTTGCCGGGCTCGAGCGAGCCGACGCGATCGCCGATGCCGAGCTGGATCGCCGGGTTGATGGTTACGAACTTGATGGCCTCCTCGGGCGAGAGGCCGCCGTACTTGACAGCCTTGGCCGCCTCGACGTTCATGCGGCGGGCGAGTTCATCGCTGTCGCTGTTGAAGCTGACGTTGACGCCGGCCTCGTGCAGGATTGGGCCCGCATAGGGAATCGCGTCCTGCACCTCGACCTTGAACGCCCACCAGTCGCTGAAGATGCTCGCGCCGATGGCGTGCTCCTTGACGGCCTCGGCCACCTTGTAGCACTCCAGCCCGTGCTGGAACGTCCCGATCTTGAAGCCGAAGTCCTCGGCCACGCGGCACAGCATCAGGATCTCGTCCTGGCGGTAGCTGTGGCAGTGGATGAGCCGCTCGCCCGCGAGGATCTCGGCGAGGGCCTCCAGCTCCGTGTCCGTGCGCCCGTTCGCGGTCTTGTTGCCGTTGGCGGCGTACTCCTGGGCGGCATGGAAGCGATCGCGGATGAGCGTCTCGACGCCCATGCGGGTCTGCGGGTAGCGGGTGGTGAAGCGATCGCCCCAGTTGCTCTGCTTCACGTTCTCGCCCAGCGCGAACTTGATGCCGGGCATCGCGCCCTCAAGGTGCATGTCGTCGGGGTGGACGGCCCCCCAGCGGACCTTCTGGATGACGTTCTGCCCGCCGATGGGGTTGGCCGACCCGTGCAGCGTGTTGACGGTGGTGACGCCGCCGGCGAGCTGGCGGTACCAGTTCACCGGGTTGGGGTCGGTGGTGTCGGCCATGCGGACCTCGGCCGTGACGGCCTGGCCCGCCTCGTTGGTGCCGCCCGTCCACGTCCCCGTGTGGCTGTGGGCGTCGACCAGGCCCGGCGTGACGTGCCGGCCCCCGGCGTCGATCGTGCGATCGACGGCGATCTTCGGATAGCCACCCGTGCCGACGCTCTGGATGGTGCCGTCGCGGACCAGCACCCAGGCGTCCTCGAGGATGCCGCGGTCGGCCACGGTCCACACCGTGGCGTTGACAATGAGCAGGCTCTCGCTGGCGGGCACCTCGGCCATCGCGTAGGGGCCGAAGGGGTAGCCGCCGAGATCCTCGGGTGGCAGATCTGCGTCGTTGCTGTCCACCCGGGTGGTCTCTTGCTGCTCGTCCGCATCCCGCGGCTGCCGCACGCCGGTGAACTCGAAGACCCTGCCGTCCGAGCGTGCGCCCGTGCCGATGAGTGCATCGCCCGAGAGCGTGCCGGTGAGCGTGAAGATGCCCGGCATGCCGAAGGGTTCGTGGTCGAAGACGAAGGTGACCGTGTCGTTCGCGCGCTCGATCGTGGCGCTGGCGGTGGGGGTGTCGCCGCCCTCGATTGCCGGGTCGGAAATGGTCGCCTTGCCCTTGGCGTCCACGGTGGCGTCGAGGCGGAAGCGATCCGCGAGCGTCAGCTCCCACGTGCCCTCGAGGCTCGGCGGCTTGGGAGTACTGATCTCGTGCCGCCGCCCCTCGATCCACAGGTCGCGGATCTGGCTCTTAGCGTCGAAGATCGGCCCGGTCGCGACGATAACGTTCGCCAGCTTGCCGGCCTCGATGGTGCCGGCGTGCCGGGTGATGCCCAGCAGCCGCGCGGGCTCGGTGGTCAGCGCTGCGAGCGCCCGCTCCTCGGCTAGGCCGTGCTCGATGGCCCGCCGCAGGTTCTTGTGGAAGTCGCTCCGCTTGGAGAGCTTGCTGGAGGTCAACGCGACGCCGAGTCCGGCCTCGACCACGCGCCGCGGATTTGTCGGCGCCTGCTCCCAGGCCATCAGCGTGCCCAGGTCGATGCTCTCGGCCTGGGCCACGCTCGTGACCCGCGGTGCCTCGGGGAAATTCAGCGGCAGGACGAACCGAAGACCGCTCCGGGCGTCGGCCGATTCCTGGATCAACGCGTCGAGCCGCTGGTACTCCTGGCCGCTGCCGACGATGACCGCGTGGCGGCCGAACTCGCGGGCCATCTTGGCGGCGCGGATGGCCTCGAGCTCGCCAGGCGTATCGAACCACATGGGCGTATCGCGGTCGCCGATGGGCGTCAGCGCATTCGCGACGCCGCCGCCCTGGCGGGTCTGCCACTCGGCGTCGAGCAGCGTCTGGCGGACCAGCGCAACGGCGCCGACCTGCGACGTCGGATATGCTCGGGTGCCCCAGCCGCTCGACTCGAACGCGACGACCTGCGAGACCCTCTCCGCCAGGATCGTCGGTCGTTCCTTGCTCATGTCGTCGCTGGGCTCGGCCAGCGAGATCGCGCCCGTCCAGCCGCGGAAGATGCCGCCGTCCGGCGACAGCCCGGCGACCGCGAAGCCGAGGTTCCGGAGCTCGCCCCGCGTCGACTCGCCCGGCCACTCGGCGTCGAGCGCGTTGCGGCGGGGGGTGACCTTCGCGCTCCAGTGCGCACCGGGAGAGCCGGGTGGCGCGGGCGCGTCGACGTCGATCTCGTAGAACGGCTCGATGAAGGCCGGATACAAATGCAGCCCCGAGGCGTCATGCACCAGGGTGCCCGCCAGGGTCGCGGCCTCGCCCTGCGTGATGCTCACGATGCGGCCGCCCGCGAACACCAGCGTGCCCACGAAGGGCTCGGCGTCGGGGCCGGCGTGGATCGTCCCGCCGACCAGCGCCGTCCGGGCCGGCTCGCTGCGGCGGGGGCCGTTGGGGCGATCGGCGAGCGGCGAATCGCTGGTCGACTGCGCCGCTGCTGGTGCGGCGGATAGCAGCAGCCCGGCGAGCAGCACGCGGGACGCGTGGCGGAATCTGGGCATGGCGTGGCCTCTCCTCGGTCCGCGCAGCATAGCGGGAGGGGTGGGGGTCTGGGAACTCCTTCGCCCCGATGGCCCGCGGTCTTGAGTCCGAGAAGCGGCAACAATCCGCTTTCGGCGTCACGCCGCATCCACGAGGGAGGGGAATCCATGGCCGATCTGCCCAGGGGCGCTGCGGTTATCGGGCAATCCGGCGGGCCCACCGCCGTCATTAACCAGTCGCTCGTCGGCGTCGTCCGCGGGCTGCGTCGGACGCTCGCCGACGCCGGCGCCGTCGATCGCGTGCTGGGCATGCGGCACGGCGTCCGGGGGCTGACCGAGGGCTCCTTCGTCGACCTGACCGGGACCACCGACGACGTGCTCGATCGCGTGGCCGCCACGCCCTCGGCGGCGCTGGGCTCCACGCGGGACAAGCCCGACGATGCGTACTGCGAGCGGATCTTCCGCGCTTGCGAGCAGCACGGCGTCCGCTACTTCTTCTACATCGGGGGCAACGACAGCGCCGACACCTGCCGCATCGTCCACGAACGCGCCCAGCAGGCCGGCTACGAGCTGTGGTGCTACCACGTGCCCAAGACGGTCGACAACGACCTGCCCGGCAACGACCACACGCCGGGCTTCCCGTCCGCGGCGCGGTACGTCGCGATGGCGCACATGGCCGACGGCATGGACAACGCCTCGCTGCCGGGCATCAAGATCAACGTGGTCATGGGTCGCCACGCCGGCTTCCTGACGGCGGCGGCCGCCGCCGCTCGGTGGCGGGAGGGCGCGGGCCCGCACCTCGTGTACGTGCCCGAGGTGCCCTTCGAGACCGATCGCTTCGTCGACGACGTGGCACGCATCTTCGACGAGTACGGCCGATGCCAGATCGCCGTCAGCGAGGGCATCCAGGACAAGGAGGGCACGGCGATCGGCGCCGCACTCGTCGGCGGCGAGAAGGACGCCCACGGCAACGTCCAGCTCTCGGGCTCGGGCGCGCTGGGCGACCAGCTTGCCGACCTGCTCAAGGCCCGGCTCGCGCCCCAGGGCGGCAAGCCCCCCCGGGTGCGGGCCGACACCTTCGGCTACCTCCAGCGGTGCTTCCCGGATCCCTCGCCCGTGGACGCCGACGAGGCCCGCCGGGTGGGGGAGTCCGCCGCCGACCTCGCCGCCGATGGAAAGCACGGGCTGTCGGTCACCATCGAGCGGCGGCCGAGCGCCACCTACGCGAGTGCGATGGGCAGCCAGTCGCTGGCCGCGGTGGCCGCGCAGACACGCCACCTGCCCGCCGAGTTTCTCGACGGGCACGCCAACGTGTCGGACGCGTTCATGGACTACATCCGGCCGCTCGTGGGCGAGCTGCCGGCCTTCGCCGGCCTCGACGGCTAGCGCGAGCGGAGGCTTGGGCTAGCGGCCCCGGTTGCCGCCCATGGCGTTGCCGCCGTTATTGCCGCTATTGCCGGCGTCCCGGCCTGCCGCCTGCCGTGTGTAGTCGATCTTGAAGCCCGGCATCATCTCACCCTCGGCCTCGGGGTTGGGGTAGTAGCGGGTGAAGGTGAAGTGGTCGGCCCCGTGCTTGACCAGCTCGTCCTTGACCTTGAGCGTTTCGCCGGTCATCGGGTCGGTCTCGGTGCCGTGGTAGGCCCAGCCCTTGTCGGTGGTCTCGCCGGTGCTGTAGTGCAGCGCGGTGGTCATGTTGTCGGTCCAGAGGCTCTCCCACCTCTGGTTGACCTTGTTGTAGCCCTGCAGGCCCATGCCCTGCATCTCCATGCCCATGAAGTCGCCGCGGTAGTCCTGCTTGAGGAAGCGGCCACCCATGATCATGCTGAAGTTGGCGGTGCCGGCGCTGGTCCAGGCCTCGCCGCCCGGCATGAGCGACTTGACCTCGGTCTTCCAGGTGCCCAGGTAGTAGTGCATCTTCTTGTGGTGGTCGTCGGGGGCGGCGGCCTGCATCCAGGCCTCCATCATCGCGTCCATGTCCTGGGGCTGGCCCTCCTGGGCGACCGGGGCGGTCGAGCCGGACGCGCCGCCCAGCAGCAGGCCCGCGGCGAAGCTCAGGCCGGCGGCGATGCCAACGGTGGCACAGATCGCGGAAGTCGTGACTCGCATGGTTTCTCTCCGATTGCGGGGTGCGTTGGGGGAGGTGCCCGCCGGCGCTACGCGCGGCCGGTCGGGGCGCAACGGGTGCAGCGGGGCACAAAAGGGTAACCAATATGTGACCCATTTATCGTAGCCCGCGATTCCCTCGGCCGATCCATGGGAACCCGTGTCGCATCGCGGGCCACCCTAGTCGATGTATGTTTGGTTTGCAATAGGTATTGCTAGAACGCCAGCCGCTCGTGAATCGACAGCCCGAAGGCCTCCAGCTGCGGGTAGCCCACATCGGAGTTGCTCAGCAGCCGCAGCCGGCGGACGCCCAGGGCCCGCAGGATCTGGCTGCCCACGCCGTACTCGAGCATCGAGGGCGAGATCGACTGCCGGGGCGTATCGGCCTCGCTTGCGTCGAAGGGCCTGGTCAGCCGCTGGCCCAGGGCGTCACCCACGCCGCTGGGCCGGAGGTAGACCACCGCGCCGCGGCCCTCGTCCTGGATCCGCCGCATGGCGCGGTGGAGGGCCTGGCCCGTTGCGTCGGCGCCGCCGTCCCGGGCCAGGAAGATGTCGCCTAGCAGGTCCCGGCGGTGCATGCGGACGAGCGTGGGCTCGTCGCTCACGACGACGGTGCCGCTGGGCGCAAGGTCCCCCACGCCGCCAACGGTGAGCGCCAGGTGCGGCAGCGGATCGACCACCGAGCGGAAGGCCAGCAGCGTGAAGGGCCCGCACTCGGTCTCGATGGGCGTGCCGCACGCCGGGTCGAGTCGCTGGACGAGCGTCTCGCCCGCCAGGCGATGCTCGATGATCTGGCGGACCGAGCACATCTTCAGGCCGTGGCGGCGGCCAAACTCGACGAGGTCCGGCACGCGGGCCATCTCGCCGTCGGGCCGCATGATCTCGATGCCCAGGGCCGCGGGGTAGAGCCCCGCGAGGCGGCACAAATCGACCGAGCCCTCGGTCTGCCCGATGCGGACCAGCACGCCGCCGTCGCGGGCTCGTAGCGGGTTGATGTGTCCGGGGCGGACGAAGTCGCCCGGCCCCGTCGAGGGATCGATGGTCATCAGGATGGTCTTGGCCCGCTCGGGCGCGCTCACGCCGGTGGTGAAGCCGTGCTTGGGGTGCCCGTCGATCGAGACCATCAGCGGCGTGCCCCGCACCGAGGTGTTGCGGGCGGTCTGGGGGTGCAGGTCCAAGCGGTCGCAGTCGGCCTCGGTCAGGCTGACGAACAGGTAGCCCGCGGCCTCGCGGAGCATGAACGAGATCGCCTCGGGCGTGACGAACTGCACCGGCAGCACCAGGTCGCCCTCATTCTCGCGGTCCTCGTCGTCGGTGAGGATGACCATGCGGCCGGCACGCAGCTCGTCGAGGACCTCGGGGATGGTGGCGAAGGCGTCGCTCATGCCGCAGCGTAGCCCGAGTGGTTCGCGGGTCCGCCCCCGGCCGAACGCGATGCGGGGCTACCGTCGCGCATGGTGCACATGACCCCCGACCGCTGGCGGCACACCTGCGACTACCTCGACGGGGTCTTCGGCCATCCCCCGAATCAGCCCGACGAGTTCATGGCCGGCCTGATGCCCAGGGCGGTCGCGGCGGGGCTGCCCGACATCGCGATCTCGGCCTCGGTCGGCCGGTTGCTGCTGCTGCTGGGACGGCTCGTCGATGCGAGGCTCATCGTCGAGGTGGGCACGCTGGCGGGCTACTCCGGCATCTGGCTGGCGCGGGGGCTCGCCGAGGGCGGCCGGCTGCTGACCATCGAGCCCGAGGCCGCACACGCCGACTTCGCGGAGCGGGCCTTCGACGACGCCGGCGTGGGCGATCGCGTCGAGATCATCCGCGGCTACGGCACGCCCGAACTCGAGCGGCTCGCCGCCGAGCACCCCGCGGGCGTGGACATCGTCTTCTTGGACGCCATCAAGAGCGAATACCCAGACTACCTGCCCCACGCGACCGCTATGCTCCGGCCCGGTGGGCTGCTCGTCGCCGACAACATGCTGGGTGGCGGCAGCAGCTGGTGGATCGACGACGAGCCGGGCAGCAGCGACAGCCGGGACGCCGCCGACGCGGTCAACCGGCTGGTAGCCGTCGACGAGCGCTACGAGGCCTGCTGCCTGCCCATCCGCGAGGGCGTGCTCGTCGCTCGCAAGCGGAGCGGCTGATTGCGTCGTTGCTGAATCGCCGGCCCCGGTTTCCGGAATACCCTCGGCGATGCACTGGATCTGGTGGATCATCGTGGTCGTGCTCGGCGTTGCCGCAGTGCGCAACCTGTGGGCGACCTACGAGGCCCTCACCTACACGCCTCGCAAGACCGGGCGTGCCGCCTTCGAGTTCGCCTGGTTCCTGCTCGACATCCTGCTGATCCTGTTCATCCTGGGCGTGATCCCGTAAGGCCGGAGCAACGCATGCGGCACCTCCCCGGCAGCCTGGCCACCGGACGCGTCGTCGAGGTGGTGATCCACGTGGCCGCCGGCCTGGTGTCCCACGACATGAACCCGCTAGACGACCACGAGGCCGCCAACATCGGCCAGCTCGTGCTCATCGCGTGCGGACTGGCGCTCGTGGCCGCCGTCGTGCTCAAGGTGGTAGGGGTCTACTGAGGCGTGCCATCAGGCCTCCGTCCGAGCCGCGTGCTCACGCATGCGGCTCGGACGGAATGTGATCGCCGCTAGAGCCCGTAGACGGGTCGCAGCTTGCCGCCCAGGTAGTCCAGCAGTGGCTCGGACTCGAGCGGCCGGCCCGTGACCCGCTCGCACAGCTCGGCCGCCCCGTACCGGCGGCCGTGGGCGTGGATGTTCTCGTTGAGCCAGGCCCTGAGCGGGCCGAACTCGCCGCGGGCCATCTGGTCGTCGAGGCCGGAGATCGCGGCGTTGATCGTCCGCCAGAACTGGGCGGCGTAGAGATTGCCCAGCGTGTACGTCGGAAAGTAGCCGAACAGGCCGAAGCTCCAGTGCACGTCCTGCAGGCAGCCGTGCGCGTCGTCGGTCACGGTGAGCCCAAGGAACTGCCGCACCTTCTCGTTCCACGCGCCCGGCAGGTCGGCCACCGTCAGATCGCCGGCGATGAGCGCCCGCTCGATCTCGAAGCGGAGCATCACGTGCAGGTTGTACGTGCCCTCGTCGGCCTCTACGCGGATGAAGCTCGGCTCAACGATGTTGCACGCGGCGAACACGGCGTCGATGGAGTGCCCGCCCAGCTCCGGCAGGTGCTCGCGGGCGGTCGGATGCAGCCACTCCCAGAACGGGCGGCTGCGGCCCACGAAGTTCTCCCACATGCGGCTCTGGCTCTCGTGGATGCCCAGCGAGATCGAGTCGGCCAGAGGCGTGCCGAAGAGCGGCACCTCACCGCCCGTGTGGTCATGGGTCCTCCGCTTGGGCAGGCCCTGCTCGTAGATGCCGTGCCCGCCCTCGTGGATGGTGCCGTAGAGGGCGCTGGGGAAGAACGCCTCGTCGTACCGCGTCGTCAGCCGCGTGTCGCCCGGCGCGAGCCCGGAGCAGAACGGGTGCGTAGTGGTGTCCAGCCGCCCGGTCTCGAGGTCGAAGCCGAGCCGATCGAGCACGTAGAGACCGAGCTCGTGCTGGCCGCTCTCGGGCGCGTGGATCCGGATCGGCGCGTCGCTTGGCGCGGCGCCGCTGGTGGTCAGTTCCTTGACGAGCGCACTCAGTTGCTCGCCCAGCGGGGTGAACACGGCCTCGATCTGGTCGGCGGTGGCTCCGGGCTCGTACTCGTCGAGCAGCGCGTCGTACCGCTCGCCGCCGGCCTCGAAGCCATAGCAGTCGGCCTTCTGCCGCGACAGGTCGACCATCTTCTCCAGCCAGGGCGCGAAGGTCGCGAAGTCGCTGGCCTTGCGGGCGTCCTTCCAGACGTCCTGCGCCTGGCTGCCCGTGCGGGCCAGTTCCTCGACGAGATCCTGGGGCAGCTTGGTCGCGCGGTCGTAGTCCCGCCGCATCTCGCGGACGCTGGCCCGCTGGGTGTCGTCGAGGACCGAGGCGGCGCCGTTCTCGCACGCCGCAATCAGATCGCCGAGTTCGCCCGCCGTCGACCGCTGGTGCATCAGCCCCGCGAGCATGGCCTGCTGCTCGGCCCGGGCCGGCCCGCCGCCGGGCGGCATGTAGGTCTCCTGGTCCCACCCGAGCAGGGCCGCCACGGAGCCCAGCGTGGCGGACGTGCGCTGGTACGCGCACAGATCGGCGTAGATCGTCATGTCGTGCTCTCCCGTGCGCGAGTTGCTCTTCGGCCGACTACTTGCGCAGTTGCTCGGTCGGCTACTCGGGCAGCTTGGCCAGCTCGGCCTCGACGCGGTCGGTCAGCCGCTTGATCATGTCCACCGAGAAGTCGAGCCTGGCGCCCGCGGCCTCGAACAGCTGGGGCAGCGGCTTGCTGCCGCCCAGCGCGAGGGCGTCGAGGTAGGCATCGACGGCAACGGCCTCGCCCTCTTCCTGCGAACGCAACCAGAGCTGCAGGCTGCCCAGCTGCGCGATGCCGTACTCGATGTAGTAGAACGGATGGCTGAACAGGTGTAGCTGCCGCTGCCACAGCCACGCCCGCTCCTTGTCCAGCCCGTCCCAGGAGACGGCGTGGCCGAAGCGCTCGTCCAGCTCGAGCCACCAGGCCGTCCGCTGGTCGCGGTCGTGTCCGGGGTTGGAGTAGATCCGGTGCTGGAAGGCGTCGATGGTCGCGATCCACGCGAGCATCGAGATCGAGCTCTCCAGCTGCTGGCGGCTCGCCCGGGCGTGATCGGCGGCGTCGGGGTAGAAGCCGTCGCTCCCGCCCCAGTGGGGCATGCTGAGCAACTCCATCGACATGCTCGCCACCTCGGCGAATTCGATGGGGCTGTGGCGGTAGTGCAGCAGCGGCTCGTCCTTGCACTGCATGCTGTGGAAGGCGTGGCCCGCCTCGTGCACCATCGTCTCTACATCGCGATGCAGCCCCGTGGCGTTCATGAAGATGAACGGCTCGCGGATGCGGTCCCGCATGTACTGGTAGCCACCGGGGGCCTTGCCCTTGCGGCTGTCGAGGTCGAGCTTGGCGCCGTCGGCCGGACCACTCGCGTTCGTGCCGTCGCCGAGCGTCGCGAACATCTCGGCCAGCCGCGGATCGATCTTCTGGAAGGCTGCCTGCGACTTGGCGACCATGTCTGCGCCGTTGGTGAACGGCTTGAGCGGGGCGCGGCCCTTGACGTCGACGTTCAGGTCCCAAGGCCGCAGCGGATCGACGCCCAGCTTCTGGCGGCGGTCCTCGTCGAGCCGCCGCTTGAAGGGCACCACGACCCCGGCGACCGCGTCGTGGAAGGCCTTGCAGTCCTCGGGCGTGTAGTCGAAGCGATGCATCGACTCGAAGGCATAGCCCACGTAGTTCTCGAAGCCCGCGTTCGTGGCGACCTTGTGGCGGAGATCGAGCAGTTCGTCGTAGATGCCGTCGATGGCGTCGGCGTCCTGGAGCCTGCGCTCGGCCGTCAGCCGCCAGGCCCGCTCGCGGACGTCGCGATCGGTCTCTTGCAGGTACACGTTCATCTGCGGGAGGGTCTTCTCCTCACCGTCGAACTCGACGGTCATGTTGCCGACCGTTTCGGTGTAGCGCTGCTCGGTCTTGTCGATCTCGGTCAGCAGCGGCACGTTCTCGTCGCGGAAGAGTTCGACCTCGGCCTTGGTGTCGCGGCTGAGCACGCCGTAGCGGGCGTCGTCCAGCCCGAGGGCGTCGGTGAGCTCGGCCTGCCTCTTGTCGAGCTCGAAGCGGGCCGGCCGCAGCTTGGGCGAGACGTTCTCCAGGAAGTCGGTGTAGGCCTTCTTCTTGTCGGCGCTGGCCGTATCGCAGGTCATCGCGATGTAGAGGTTGGCCTGCGTCTCGCTGCACGCGGCCTCCAGCTCGCCGCGGTCCACGAGCCACCGCTCGAGCTCGTCCTGCGTCCGCACCTCGCGGCTGGTGAGCTCCTCGAACAGCGGCTGCACGTTGGCCCAGCGGGTGGCGTCGATGTCCTCGGGGATCGGGTTGGCGGCGGTGGGCGCGGTCGACATGGCAAGCCTCCGTGGTTGGCCGCCGGCCGGGTGGTTCCGCGTCCGCCGGCGGCCTGCATGGTAGACCGGCGCACGAGAAAGGCCGCCCGAACGGGGCGGCCTCGAGTTCCTCTCGGCGGCGGGCGGGGTGCGCTACTTCAGCAGGTCGCGGAGCTGCTGCTCCTGCTCCTCGTACCATCGCTCGAACTGCTTCTCGGGATCCATCCCCAGGATGAACAGCGCCAGGTTGGGGTTGTTGTTCACCATCCGCTTGATGCTGCTCAGGTTGCGGCGGGCGAAGGACACGAACTTGCCGCGCTCGTCCCGCGGAGCGCCCTGGGCCAGATCGACGGCGACCTGGTAGCCCTCGCCGTACTCGTTGATCCGCTGCTCGTCCTTGGCCGTCTGGGCGCGGAAATCGATGAGGTGCTGCTCGGCCTTGCTGACGGGCCACGGCACGCCCTCGACCTCCTTGCCGACCCACTCGACCTCGGTCAGGCCCATGGCCGCCGCGAGCTCGTCGAGGGTGTCGGCCACGCCGTCGGCGAAGCCGATCTTGGTCGCCACGTCGCTGGTCAGCGCGAGCACCCGCTCGGGCTTGTTGATGATGTACTCGCCCTCGGTGTTCTGGTAGAGGGCGATCATGCGGCCGTTCTCGTCGAAGTCGGCCGACAGCGGCTCGAGGATCTGCATCGCGCGGATGAGCTTCGGATCGTGCCCGCCGCGCTCGCTGATCTTCTCGGCCATGTAGAGGATCTCCTCGAGATCCCGGCCCTTGACGGCCTGGAGCCGGCCGAACCACGCCGTGTTGCCGCCGTAGGCGCCACGCTCCATGAAGTAGTGCTCGTTGAGCGTGTGGGGGCTCAGCGAGGCCGCCGAGATGGCGTAATCGATCCACGAGACGGTGCGGAACTTGGGCTTGTACTCGTTGTGCAGCACGTCGGAGAGCCGCTCGATCTCGAGCACCGCACCGCCGCCCGAGTTGACGCGGAAGACGACGATGTCGACCTCTTCCTCCTCGAGCAGCGGGATGGCCCGCCGCAGCGACTCGGCGGTGAGATAGGTGCCCACCATGCCGCGATCGCTATCGGCATCGCCGTAGCTCAGCACCGCAGCCCGTGGGGCGCCGGAGCGAGCCCGGCGCGGCTCGGGCTCGCGTGCCGTCGCGTCGCCCGGAGTGGGCGAATCGATGGATGGGGCCGGATCGCTCACGCCGGGCTCGTTCGGCTCGGCGGGTGTGTCGTTCACGTCGCGCTCGATCTTGACGATCCGGGCGGCGCTGTAGTACTGCGTCTGGCCGGTCGCGTTCTCGAGCCAGACGTTGCCGTTCAGCTCGCGGCGGATCTCGCCCTCGACGACCGTGCCGTCGCTGAGCGTGAGCCGATCGGTGGCCAGCGCGAGGGGCGAAGCGATCAGCACCGCGGCGGCGCAGACCAGGATCCTGGACAGCGAGAGCCTGGCGCTCTGGAGCCTCAATCCGAACATGTGGTTTCTCCCGTGCGTGCGCATCGTCGTGGTTCTGGTGTTAGTCCCGTTCGTCGGCCAGCTGCTGGAGCTGGATCCGCTGGATGATGAGCCGCAGCTGGCCCATCCACTGCGAGGCGTTGCCGAAGCCGAAGCCGAACTCGTAGGGCACGATGGACTCCTCGTAGCGGCGGAGGATGCCCATCATCTGCTCGAGCTTCGATCGCTGCTGGCCTCGGGCGCGACGCCGGTCGGTCCAGTCGCCCTCGACCTGGATCTGCGTGAACTCCCGCCACAGGCGGGTGAGCTGCTCCTGGGAGCGTTCGATGCCGTCGGACCAGTCGTCCATGATGTCGTCGCCGCTGCCGACGATCTCGTGGTTGCGGGCGATGCCAAGCTCGAAGAGCAGGTCGTCGAGCGTCTCGACGGTGCCCCTGGAGACATTGAGGGTCTGGGCCGTGTCGGCCTTGAGCGTCAGGTAGTTGCGGCCCTCGCCGCGGGCCCGCATCTGGATGGTGTCGGCGTTCTGCTCGAGCGACGCGTCGTTGGTCAGCAGCACCTCGTGCGTGCCCGCCGGCATCCGCTCGTGGTACTCCGGCCGCCCGCCCACGAGCTCGTAGGACAGCACGTAGTCGCCGCGGGCCATCGCCTCGATCAGCCGCGGCTCGTAGCCCGACGCGATCGCCACGCCCTTGGCCGTCGACAGCCGCAGCGCGACCTGCTTCTCGACCACCACGCGGTCGCCCACGCCCTCCATCGAGGCAAACACGCCGCCGATGCCGCCGATGCGACCCTCCGGATGGAAGTACATCGCCTCGGCCATGAACGGCAGGAAGGCCGCCCCGCCCATCGCATTCTTGACCCAGAACACGATCCGGGGCTCCTCGTCCCACTGCTCCAGCTCCTCGTCGAAGATCGGTCGCATGACCTTCGTGCGGAAGAACTGGTCGAAGTTGCCCTCGTCGTCCGGCAGCGCCTCCTCGAGCGGATCGCCGAACTGGAACCAGTCGTTGTCGACCTTGATGATGACGTAGTCGGCCTGCAGCTGGCGGGCCTTCTCCATCGCCTCGCGGATCGGCGTCTGCGAAATATCCTTGCCGAAGCTGCCGTCGAGCGTGAAGGTGAACACCCGCGCGGGCTCCTGGGCAGCGACCTGCGCCGGCGCGATCGCCAGCACGGCGATCAGCATCAGGACCGCGACGCGGATCATCGCCGGATGCCATGGGCCGCGCGATGCGTCCCGCGGCGACCAACGGCGGAAAGTGCTGGTGCTCGGCATTCTGGTGGATCCTCCCGTGTGAGCGTCCGGCGACGCGCGGACGATTGGGTTCTGATTGGATGCCGCGGCCGGTCCGGGCAACAGGGCTCACGGCTCCGCGTCGAGTTGGACGCGCCGACGCGCGAGAAGTTCCAGCAGGGCATCCCGATCGCCCGCCGTCCCCTCCAGCTGAGCATCGTACAACTCGTCGAGGATCTCGGCGAATCGGGGTCCGGGTGTCATGCCCCGCTCGATCAGGTCCCGCCCTGTGACCCAGGGCGGCGGGGCGAGGCCCCCGGGCTCGCCCGCGAGGACCTCCACGGCCTCCCGGACGGCTCCCGCGAGCTCTGGATCCTCGCCCCGGGCCACTCGCAGCGCGTCCGAGAACCCCGGCGCTGCCGCCAGCCGCTTGCGGGCGGCACGCGGCAGCGACCCGAAGCCGGCCAGGCCCCGCCGGCATCGCAGGACGGCCGCCACGGCGTCGCTCTCGGCGTTGCTCAGGCACAACGCGGCCCGCCAGCGGTGCAGCCACCTGGACGAGTTCGGATCGCCGTCGTGCCCCCGATCGAGCGCCCAGGCCGCCAGCGCAACCGGGACACCCGCATCGGTCGGAAGCCCCGCCAGCCTGGGTATCGAGGCGCCGGGTCCGCGGGAGGGCTCGCCGAGGGCGGCGGCATCCAGCCCGAGCGACTCGATCAGCGCGGCGGCCCGCGCTCGGGACGGCACTCCGAGCATCCGCCGCAGCTCACCGCCGATACGCTCGGGGCTGATGCCCTCGAGTTCGGCCGCGTGTCGCGCGATGGCGTGGGCGGTGGCGGGCTCGATCTCGAACCCCAGCCGCGCGGCGAACCGAACCGCCCGCAGCGCCCGCAGCTGGTCCTCGGCCAGGCGGCGCTCGGGGTCGCCCACGGCCCGGACCACGCCCGCCGCTAGATCCCCCAGCCCGCCCACGAAGTCGATCACCCGCCCGAGCACCGCCGGCGCGCCGTCCCGCGGCGTCCATTCCGACTCGGGCGCGAGCGGGTCGAGGAACAGGGCGTTGATCGTGAAGTCCCGCCGCTCGGCGTCGGCCTCGGGGTCGCTGAACCAGACCTCGTCGGGCCGCCGCCGATCGGCGTAGGAGCCGTCGGTGCGGAAGGTGGCCACCTCGATCCACGCGCGATCGCGGCGGACCTGCATGACGCCGAACTTCGCGCCGACGTGGCGGGTGGCGGGGAACAGCCGCCCGATGCGTTCGGGCGTGGCGTTGGTCGCGACGTCGTAGTCGCCCGGCGCCACGCCCAGCAGTTCGTCGCGGACGCAGCCGCCGGCCAGATAGGCCTCGTGCCCGGCTTCTCGCAGATCGCCGATGATGCGGATCGCCGCCAGCCGCTCCGGGGGGTCGCCGGGCTCGGGCGGCCCGGGAGCCTCGGGGGGCGGTGGGGGGCGGCCGTGCATCGCGTCAGGCGTCGCCGGGCGGCTGGCCCCGCAGCGACTTGATCTCGTCGCGGAGGATGGCCGCCAGCTCGTAGTTCTCGTCCTCGAGCGCCCGCTCGAGCCGCTGCTCGAGTTCGGCCGACTGGCTGGGCATGAGCTTGGGCTGGATCGCCTCGCGCATGCCCATCAGGGTGCGGCGCTCGGCGGAGGCCTCGAAGGCCTCGGGCTCGCCCGCGTCGGCGAAGGCCTGCCGCAGCGCCTCGAGGCCCTCGTCGATCATCGCGACGGCGACCTTGGTCTCGTTGGCCCGCAGCATCTGGCCCGCCAGGGCCCGCGTGCGGACGGTCAGGATGAACGGGCAGTAGTGCAGCATCGACCGCTTGTCCTGCTCCTCGCGGGCGTGCTGCTGGAGGAACTCGATGAGCCTCAGGTTGCGGCCCGTGTCGCGGATGACCCCGTCGAAGTCGTTGAGCACGAGCAGCGCGACGTAGCGGTGGTAGAACTGGGCCGCCTCCTCGCGCAGCAGCTTGCAGTCCTCGGGGGTCAGCTCGATGGGCTCTTCGGCCTGGCCCGCGGCGGCCATCAGATCGGCCTCGTCGGCGAGGTGCTCGTAGTGCTCCAGGAGCGTTCGGGAGCCGTGCGGATTCTGGCCGTCCGGTCGCCCGTCGACGTGCATCTGCAGCAGGCCCAGGTCGAGGCGAACCTGCAGCAGCGGCGTGCCGCCCTCGCCTTGTATTAGGCGAATGTTCGGTCTTGTGCGGTCGAACGGCCATTCGCCCAGGATGTCCGATATGTCGCGTGCCATCGTTCGATCCGGTATTTCGGCTTGCGGCGGCTGGGACATTCCTGCTAGCATATTCCTCGAGGGAAGACGCCCACCATCGCTGACGCCGAAACCCGCCGGTCTTTGGAGAGAGGCAAGCCGGTCTCGGCACAGGCGTTGCAAAAGCGCCTGACGGGCGATACCGACCTCGTAGCCGCTGCTGCGCGGCAACGGAATCGAGCGCCCGGCGGGGCGGATCGATGAATCCGTTGCGGCGAAGCAGCGAATACGTGGGGTAGGAGGCCGGCGGCCGCGCTGGGGAGAACAGCGGCCGCCGCGAAAGGTGGGATGAGTCAAGTGAGTGCTGCAACCAGGCAAGCTGCGTCGTCGCCGGGCCTTCGGTCCGAGCTTCAGATGTATCTCGACGAGATCAAGCAAACGCCCCTTCTTTCGGCCGAAGAGGAGCGAGAGCTTGGATACCGCATCCAGCAGGACGGGTGCCCGGAGTCCCGCGAACGGATGATCCGGGCCAACCTGCGGCTGGTCGTCGCCATCGCCAAGAACTTCGGCAACCGCGGCCTGAGCCTCTCGGACCTCATCGAGGAGGGCAACATCGGCCTCATGCGGGCCGTCGAGGGCTTCGATCCCGAGCAGGGCGCCCGTTTTAGCACGTACGCCTCGTGGTGGATCAAGCAGGCCATCAAGCGGGCGCTGATCAATTCCTCGCGGCCCATCCACGTGCCGGCGTACATGGTCGAGCTGATCGCCCGCATGCGGCAGGTTGCCCGCGACCTCGAGGGCGAGCTGGGCTACCCGCCGTCGACCGAGGCCCTCGCCGACCGGATGGACCTGCCGGTCAAGAAGATCCGCGCCATCCGCCGCGCGATGCGGGCCGCCCGCGCCCAGACCCAGTCGGTCGTGGGCGACGGCGACGCCCCGGGCCTGTCGGACCTCGTGGCCGACGAGCGGCTCGCCCGCCCGGAGGACCACCCCCTCCGCAGCGACGAGCTGACCACGCTCCGCCGGCTCATGGAGACCATCGACCACCGCGAGGCCGAGATTCTGTCGGCCCGCTTCGGGCTAGAAGGCACCGAGCCCCTGACGCTCAAGCAGATCGCCGAGCGTGTCGGCCTCAGCCGCGAGCGGGTCCGCCAGATCGTCGACGAGGCGATGACGCGGCTCAACGAGCAGATGTCCGACGAGCGGCCGTCGCGGTTCTTCCGCGAGAACCGCACCCGCACGGGCGAGCCGATGTCCGCCGAGCGGGCCCGGGCCCGGGCGATGTCGGCCGCCCGCCGCCGCGGCGTGTCGTAGGGTTGCATCTCCCACGACGAAAGCAGAAGGGGCGTCCGCCACCGGACTCCCTCTTTTTTTTGTGGCCCGAAGCGAGCTGCCAGCGGTCTGCGCTAGGTCGCGGTCGCGACCTCGAGGCCGTGCGCCTCGGCCACCGGTCCGTTGAGCAGGCGGCCGTCGGCGCAGTTGATGGCCATGGCGAATCCCGCGTCCCGCTCGGCGATGGCCCGCGGCCCGTGGTGCGCCAGCCGGCGGGCCCAGGGGATGGTCGCGTTGTTGAGGGCGTGCGTGCTGGTGCGGGCAACGGCGCCGGGCATATTGCCTACGCAGTAGTGGACGACGCCGTCGATGATGAAGGTGGGCTCTCCGTGGGTGGTCACCTTGCTGGTCTCGACGCAGCCGCCCTGGTCGATGGAGACGTCGACGATCACCGCGCCATCGGGCATGATCGCCAGGTCCTCCCGCTTGACGAGGTGGGGCGCCTTCGCGCCCGGCAGCAGCACGGCGCCGATGACCAGATCGGCCCATTGCAGGTACTTGCGGATGGCGTGCGGATCCGAGTAGATGGTCGTGACGTTGTCGGCCATCACGTCCTCGAGGTACCGCATGCGGTCGAGGTCGACGTCCATGATGATGACGTCGGCGCCCATGCCGCTGGCGATCTTGGCGGCGTTGGTGCCCACCACGCCGCCGCCCAGCACCAGCACCCGCCCGGGCTCGACGCCCGGGACGCCGCCGAGCAGCACGCCACGGCCCTGCTGGGGGCGCTCCAGGTACTTGGCGCCCTCCTGCGTCGCCATGCGGCCGGCGATCTCGCTCATCGGCGTTAGCAGCGGCAGCGTGGGGCGGCCCATGTGGCCTGGTGATTCGAGCGTTTCGTAGGCCACCGCGATGATCTTCTGGTCGAGGCAGGCCAGCGTGAGGTCCCGGTCGGCCGCGAAGTGGAAGTAGGTAAAGACGACCTGCCCCGACCGCATGTGCGGCCACTCCTGGGCCTGTGGCTCCTTGACCTTCACGATCATGTCGGCCTCGGCCCACACGGTCGCGGCATCCGGAACGATGCGGGCCCCGATGGCCGTGTAGTGCTCGTCCTGGCAGCCGATGCCGTGCCCGGCCCCGGACTGGATGACGACGTCGTGGCCATCGCGGATGAGCAGGTCGACGCCCACGGGCATCAGCCCCACGCGGTACTCATCGGGCTTCACTTCGGTGGGAACGCCAACGATCATGCTTCCGGTCCTCCGGGAGCCGGGGAACTGCCCGCCTCCGCGTGCGCATCTGCGATGGTACGCCGCCCCAATCCGGGGTCCGGCGGCCCGCGGGGATTGCGACCACGGGCACGGATTCGGCTACGATGCCGCCCGCCGTCGGGGACCACAACCGCCCGCTGCCTGGGAGATTCGTCCGCATGCTGCACCGCACGATCCAATGGCTGGCCGTCGCGCTGGTGGCCGTCCTCGCCGTCGCCGATGCGGCCCGGGGCGACGAGTTCGTCGACCGCGCCAACGCCGCCTTCGCACGGGTGCCGGCCGACCTGCATGCCCACGCGATCCTCTTCCCCGCCCTGGCCGGCATGGCCGACCCGCCGGGCGACCTGGGCGAGTTGGAAGATGGCCGCCCCATCCGCGCCATGCTGCTCGGACCGGGCATGGCCGACTGGAACACCGCCATCGCGTGGGCCACGTCCGCCGAGCAGCAGGCCGTGATCGCTGCGATGGACGAGATCACCCGGGTGCCCGACGCGACGGGGTCGATGCTGATCGCCCAGCCCTACGGCATCGGCGGCGTGCCCGCGACGCTGGTCCGCGCCGACCTGTACACCGAGCTGGGCGATCCGCCCACCATGGCCGCCGCTGAGCACCGCTACCTGCCAGCCATGAGCACGATGGTGGTGCTCGCCCACGTCGAGGCGACCCGCCGGCTGGACGAGGGACGTGGGGCCGACGCGCTCGACGTGCTCGTCGACCTGATGCACGTGGGCCGCATGATGGCCGACCGCCAGTTCCATGCCGAGGTTGCCTGGGGCTACCGCACCATGATCGATGCGGCCATCCGGCTGCGCGACATCGCCTTTGTCGACTACAACGCGTCGTCTCCGACGCTCAGCGACGACGACATCCAGGTCGCCATCAATCGGCTGACCCCGGGCCGCCGCGGCTTCCTGCTGTTCGACCGGCTTCGCTTCCCGGCGGGCAACTACGAGGGCGGCCTGCAGATCCTCGGCCGGATCTTCGAGCCGCGGGGACAGGCGTCGGACCGCTTCGCCGCCGTGATGTCGGCGCTCACCTCGACCGACACGCCACTGCGCCGCTTCGGCGACGCCGGCCGCTGGGAGCGCGTCTCGTTTGCGCACGCCGACGGGCTGGACACTCGGCAGAAGCTCGCCGACGTGCACAACGACTGGCGGAACCTCTGGCCGCAGGACGACTTCGCGCCGGGCCACCAGCTCGTCCGCGAGTACGACCGCCTCGATCCGGTCCGCCATGCCGTCGTGCAATCGGTGCTGCCCGACATGACCGGCCTGTTCAACGAGCGGCGCATCCTCCAGGTCGAGGTCCTCGGCACCCGCCAGGCGCTGGGCGTCGTCGCCTACGCCGACCGCATCGGCACGCTGCCCAACGATCTCAACGCCCTCCGACCGGCGATCATCGATGAGCGGGAGCTCGATCCGTTCGCTCCGCGTGAGGATGCGCGGGGCCGCAGCCTGGCCAACGAGTTCAAGTACCTGCGGCCCAGGATCGACTTGCCGGTGGACCCGCGGCTGGGCCCCCAGCCGCTGCCCGTCGACGTGGTGATGCTCAACCAGCGCAACTTCGGCATCGACGTCGGCATCACCGACGACGAATTCGTGCTCTGGTCCGTGGGGCCCGATACCGATGACGACACCGCCCGCCGCGTCCGCGAGAACACCCGGGCCCTCTACGACGGCGACTACCTGATCTGGCCGCCCGTGCTCTCGGTCTACCGCGAGTTCCTTGCCGCCCAGAACGAACTGAACTAGTCCCGTCGCCGGTTCCCCCGCGACCGCCGAGGACATCGCCGCAAACCGCTCCGAGAATGGCACCTCGGTCCGCCCCCGGGGCGATCGGGGCGGGATTGCCATGCAGGCTTGGGAACAACCCGGGGCCCGCTACGATTCGCTCCTTTCCACGCGTTCTATCCGCACCGGCGACCAGGAGGCGGCCCCGACATGAGCAGCGGCAACGGCGACGGCATCGAGAAGATCGTGATCATCGGCTCCGGCCCGGCGGGCTGGACCGCCGCCCTCTACGCCTCCAGGGCCCAGCTCGACCCTCTCTGCATCGTCGGCATTCCCAAGCAGGATCCCGGGCCCGTGCTCCCCGGCGGCCAGCTGATGCTGACCACCGACGTCGAGAACTACCCCGGCTTCCCCGAGGGCATCGCCGGCCCGGAGATGATGCAGCTCTTCCAGAAGCAGGCCGAACGCTTCGGTGCCCGCGTGGTGTCGGACGACGTCGCCGAGGTCCACTTCAGCGAGGATCCCGGCACGCCGCACACGCTCAAGCTGGCGTCGGGCAAGGAGGTCCGCGCGCTCTCCGTCGTGATCGCCACCGGCGCGACCGCCAACTGGCTGGGCCTGGAGAGCGAGCTGCGGCTGGCGCAGAACGGTGGCGGCGTCAGCGCCTGCGCCATCTGCGATGGTGCATTGCCCATGTTCCGCGGCAACCCCGTCGCCGTCATTGGCGGCGGCGACACCGCCATGGAGGAGGCCCACCATCTCAGCAAGTTCGCGAGCACCGTCTACGTCATCCACCGCCGCGACGAGCTGCGGGCCAGCAAGGTCATGCAGGAGCGCACGCTCGGCAAGGACAACGTCGAGATGCTGTGGAACAAGGTCGTCAAGGAGTGCCTGTCGAAGAAGGACGAGAACAGCGGCCAGGAGGTCCTCCGCGCCCTCGTCCTGGAGGACACCGAGACCGGCGAGACCAGCGAGCTTGAGGTCAACGGCATGTTCGTGGCCATCGGCCACACGCCCGCCACCAAGTTCCTCCGCGAGAGCGGCCTGGAATTCGACGACGCGGGCTACCTGGAGCTCAAGAGCCGCGGCAGCCACACCAACATCCCGGGCGTCTTCGCCGCCGGCGACGTCGCCGATGCTCGCTACCGCCAGGCCATCACCGCCGCGGGCATGGGCTGCCAGGCCGCCCTCGACGCCGAGCACTGGCTGGGCGAGCACGCGCTCGTGTGACGCAGGACGCCGTGATCCGCAGCCCCACGACGAGTGGCGCGTCGATCCGCTCCGCTGACTCTGCCGACGTGCCGGCGATCGCCGCCATCTTCAACCACGCCATCGAGCACACCACCGCGAGCTTCTGGACCGAACCCAGGCCCGAACACGAGATCGCCGACGCGATGGCCGACGCCGGCGATCGCTATCCCTGGCTGGTCGCCGAGGCCAAGGCCGTGGCCGACAACGCGATCGCGGGCTTCGCGTGGTCCAAGCCCTGGAGCCCGCGCTGCGGCTATGCATCCGCCGTCGAGGTCAGCGTCTACGTCGCCGAAGCACACCGAGGCCGGGGCGTGGGCGGTGAGCTGTACCGGGCCTTGCTGGAGGCCCTCCGCAAGCGCGGCTTCCGCAGCGCCATCGCCGCGATCGCGTTGCCCAACGAGGCCAGCGTCCGCCTTCACGAGCGCCGCGGATTCCGCCACGCCGGCACCCTGGAGGCCGTCGGCGAGAAGTTCGGGCGGGTGCTGGATGTGGGGTACTGGCAGGTGCGGTTGAACCAGGAGGAGCGGCCACCGTGGCGCCCATGAACCGTGGCGGCCGATATTGGGCACTACTCGCGCTCGTCGGCGCGATGGTCTTGGTGAACTCGTTGGGGTATGTAGCGTTTCGCCGCATGCATCAAGCGAGCCGAGGCGAACAGGCGGCGTGCGTCAATCGCCTGCACCAACTCGTCGCGCCATTGCAACTCAGCATCGCTAGGGGCGCATCGGTCGAGGAGGCCATAGCTTCCGCGGAGCGCGACGGCCTAAGCCCATCCGGTGGCACGGCCGCGCGCGTCGCCATCAACCCCGATCGCGATGACTGGATAGCGACCGACCGAGACGCACCGGTTCTGTTGCTCGTTGCTCTCCAGAGATTCGACGACTGCTACGTGTTGCCGGGAGGACGCGGCAAGCCGGGCTACTACGGCGTCGATCAGCACTGGCGAATCCAGCACGTCGTACCCGCGGAACTACCAGCATGGGCCGCTGACTAGGTTCGGGGGGCGTGTCGTCTAGGCCGCCAGGTCGCCCTCGCCGAACAGGCGGAACTCCTTCCGCCGCAGGATCTGGCCGGCCAGCGTCATGTCGTCGACCGACAACGCGATGGTGGCGCTGCCGTTGGGGCGGAGCATGAGGGGGTAGGCGAAGAAGATGTTCAGCTCGGCCCCCAGGAGCGAGAGGCACAGGCTCTCGAGGCTGTGGCCCTCCGACAGCTCGACCACGATCACTTCCTTCTCGGCGTAGGGCAGGTCCTGCTCCCGCAGGATGCGGCTGGCGATCGCGGCCCGATTCGTGATCAGCCGGACGACGGCGTGGTCCGAGGCCTCGTGCACGCTCAGGGCGCAGATCTTGGCGGCCGACCGCTCGAAGGCGCCCACCAGCTCGTGGAGCTTGCCCACCCGGTTATCCAGGAACACGCTGAACTGCGTGACCGTCGGCGTCGCGTAGCCCTGCGTGGTTTCGAGTGGCGTCGTGCCCTCTGCAGCCATCGAGATTCCCTGGCAACGGACCATTCCGCTCGCGCACTACCTCGCGTCGGCGGACGTGCGGTCCAACTCCACCAATTGCCAAGAATACCCGAACGAATGGTCCGGATACAGCGCTTCCGCACGCCGGACGCACGAAAATCAGACCGCAAATCCGGGCGTCTCGGATGCTGCCACCGGACGCGATCGGGCGTCAGGCCGAGAAGCTGGATCCGCAGCCGCAGGTGGCCGTGGCGTTGGGGTTCTGGAAGACGAACCCGCGGCCCATGATCTCGTCCTTGAAGTCGACGACGGTGCCGTGCAGGTAGAGCAGGCTCTTGGGATCGCAGACCACGCGGATGCCGTGCTGCTCCATGACCTCGTCGCTGTCGCGAACCGACTCGGTCAGGTCGAGGATGTAGTTGAAGCCCGAGCAGCCGCCGCCCTTGACGCCCACCCGCAGATGCACCTTCGCCGCATCGAGCTCCTGCTCCTCGATGATCCGCTGGATCTCCTTGGCCGCGAGCTCGGTCACGGTGACGGCGTGGATCTCGGTGGTGTCGGCGGTTGCGGTCATGCGGGGCTCCTTGGTCGTGCTCCTACCAGTATAAACGGCCGGCGGGCCAGCGGTGTTCAGGAAACGGATGTCCCATAAGGGCGGGGCATCCCGCACCCGGCGCGTTAGTGGGCGTGGGCGGGCTCACTCTCGATGCCGTTCTTGGCCTTGTAGTCGTGGATGGCCTCGCGGATGGCGTCCTCGGCCAGCACCGAGCAGTGGATCTTCACCGGCGGCAGGCTCAACTCCTCGACGATCTCGGTGTTCTTGATCGCCAGCCCCTCGTCGAGGGTGCGGCCCTTGAGCCACTCGGTGGCCAGGGAGCTCGAGGCGATGGCCGACCCGCAGCCGAAGCACTTGAACTTGGCGTCCTCGATGGTGCCGTTCTCGTCGACCTTGATCTGCAGCTGCATCACGTCGCCGCACTCGGGCGCGCCCACGAGGCCGACGCCGACGTCGGTGCGCTCCTTGATCTCCTTCTGCGTGCCGAACGAGCCCACGTTCCGCGGGTTCTCATAGTGGTCGATGACCTTGTCGCCGTATGCCATGGTGTCTCCCTTCGGAGGACTGCTCGAGTGACCCGGATGCTTCGCCCGGCGGGCTAGTGCGACTGCCACTCGATCTTCGTGATGTCGATGCCTTCCTTGTGCATGTCGTACAGCGGGCTGAGCTCCCGCAGCTTCTCGACGGCGTGCACGATCTTGTCGATCGTGTAGTCGACCTCGGCCTCGGTGTTGAACCGGCCCAGGCTGATCCTGAGCGAGCTGTGCGCCAGATCGTCGCCGACGCCGAGCGCCTTGAGCACGTAGCTGGGCTCGAGGCTGGCGCTCGTGCACGCCGACCCGGAGCTCATCGCGATCTCCTTGGTGGCCATCATCAGGCTCTCGCCCTCGACGAATCCAAACGAGATGTTGGTCAGGTGAGGCATCCGCTTGTCGGCGTGCCCGTTGACCTGCACCGTGTCGAGCCGCCGGGTGATCTCGTCCTCGATCCTGCGGCGGAGGGCCAGCAGCCGCTCCCGCTCGTCGTCCATCTCGGCCGCGCACAACTCGCAGGCCTTGCCCAGCCCGACGATGCCCGGCACGTTGAGCGTGCCCGAGCGGAAGCCCCGTTCCTGGCCGCCGCCCTCCTGGAGGGCCGTCAGTCGGATCCGCGGGCGACGCCGCCGGACGTAGAGCGCGCCCACGCCCTTGGGTCCGTACATCTTGTGGCCGCTGAGGCTCAGCAGATCGATGTTGTCGCGGTTGACGTCCGTGGGCATCTTGCCGACCCACTGCGTCGCATCGGTGTGGAAGACGACGCCCCGATCGTGGCACAGCGCCCCGATCTCGGGGATCTCGTTGATCGTGCCGAGCTCGTTGTTGGCCCACATCACCGTCACGAGGATGGTGTCTTCTCTGAGTGCGCCCTCGACCATCGCGGCCGTGATCAGGCCGTCGGCGCCCGGCTCGAGGTACGTGACGTCGAAGCCCTCCTTCTGGAGCCGCTTGCACGGATCCAGAACGGCCTTGTGCTCGTGCAGCGCGGTGATGACGTGGCCGCGGCCCTCCTGGCCCGCCGGCGCCTTGGCGTACATCGAGGCGGCGCCCTTGATCGCCACGTTGTTGCTCTCGGTGGCGCCCGAAGTGAAGATGATCTCCTTGCGGTCGGCCCCGATCAGCCCGGCCACCTGCTGGCGGGCGGTGTCGACGAGGTCCTCGGACGCCCAGCCGAAGGCGTGGTTTCGGCTGCCCGGATTGCCGTAGACCTGCGTGAAGGCCGGCAGCATGGCCTCGACCACCCGGGGATCGGTGCGGGTCGTGGCGGCGTTATCAAGGTAGATGGGCAGCGATACGGACATGACGCCTCCTGCGTGGTGGGTCTATGTTAGCACTCCCGTGTGCGGCCCCATGTTCGGGACCAACGAGAGCTTTTTAGAACCATTCTATTCTAGCAAAGATCTGTCGATCGGCGAGCGGTTGCGGGGTGGGCACGGGTTTGGCGTCGCGGGATTAGGGGCCCCCCCAGGCCATCCCCGCCGGCGGGCCTAGTCGCCGCCGGCGGGCCGCTCGTACTCCATCTCTAGCCGTCGGCCGCGGTTGGCGAAGGACGTCCGCGTCATATAGGCGCGGATGAGCAGCAGCCCGCGGCCGCCGGGGCGGGTCAGGTTCTCGTCGAGCGTGGGGTCGGGCACGATGTCGGGGTTGAAGCCCGGGCCGGGGTCCTCGACCGCGATGCGGACCAGATCGCGATCGATGCCGTAGTCGACGGTGATGGGGGTATCCTCGGGCAGGTCCCGCAGGCCGTGGCGGAAGGCATTGGTCATCGCCTCCTCGAGGGCCAGCCGCACCGCGAACTGCGAGGCCTGCGGGTAACCGCGGCCGGCCATGGCGGCCTCGATGGCCCGCCACAGCGCATCGATGCGATCGCGGTCGTTGGTGACGCGCGTCGACGCATGGATGCCGTTGGTGTCGGGGGCGTCGTCCATCCGGGCGGTTGCCTCTGGCGTGGGCGATCCGGCGGTCGGCCGCCGAACTACGCGAAGCTCTGCAGGGCGGCCTCGGAGTTCTCGTGGATCGTGAAGATGCGATCCAGCTTGGTGATGCTGAACACCTCCTGGATCTGCGGATCGATGTCCGCCAGCCGTAGCTGTCCGGACCGATTGCGGATCTTGTTGTTGATGGTGATCAGCGTCCCGAGGGCGGCGGACGACAGGTGGTCGACCTCCGAGAAGCTGATGAGCAGCTTCGGATCGGGCGAGCCATCGATCAGCTCAGAGATCTCCTCGCCGATGCGCTGGATGCTCGCCTCGTCGAGGATGTTGCGATCGAGAAACTCCACGCGCATCACACCGTCCTGGTTGGTGATGCGCAGCCTGGATTCATCGGCGGACATGCGCGGCACTCCCGTGGCGGGCCGATCCCCGCGGCCAGCCCGGCGCAAGCGTAGCAACACGGCCCCCGCCGGGCGCTAAGGCCGGGCGTGGACCGTGTCGTCGTCTCGCGGGGCGGGGCGTGGATGCCACGCGGCGGGGCGTCAGCCGCCCAGCAGCGGGCTGCTGGTCAGGGCGTCCTGCAGGCCCGGGAAGCTCTGGTTCTCCTCCTCGCTCTGGATGAGGACGGTGGGCTTCATCAGGATCAGCAGGGTCTGCTCTTCCTTGCTCTCGATGCGGTTGGTGAAGAAGCGGTTGAGCACCGGCAGCTTGCTGAGCAGCGGCACGCCGGTCTCGACCTCGAACTCGTTGACCAGCCGCTGGCCGCCGAGCAGGATCGTGCCCTCGTCGGGCACCGTCACCGTGGTCCGCACCCGCGTGACGGTCACCAGCGGGAGCTCGATGAACGACGCGACGTCGTCGGAGCTGACGAGCGCGCCGCCCGCGACGGCGGTCACCGCCTGGGTGTCGAAGCCGTCGATGGTCGCCAGGCCCGCGTCCACGTTCATGGTGACGTAGCGGCGGTCCGACGAGATCGTGCCCTGCACCAGCAGCGTGACGCCCTCGGTGGCGACCTGCACCGTCGGGTCGAAGCCGACCGCGCTATCGCTGACGATGGGCTGCAGGTCGCCGACGTAGGCGATCTGCGTCGCGACGAAGATGTTGGCGATCTGGCCGTTGGTGAAGGTCAGCCGCGGAGCCGTGAGCTGCGTCGAGCGGCGGTCGGCCTGCGTGGCCTGCACCAGGAAGTCGACCTGCACGTCGTCGAGGAACTGGCCGGCGATGCCCAGCGCGGGCGAGGCGCTCAGGATGTCCGAGGCCAGGCCCTCGCTCGGCGCCAGGAGCGCCGCGAGGCCGAAGGAATCCTGCCCGAAGCCGATGGGCGAGAAGCCGCTGGTGGGCGCCGTGACGCCCTGGGCGGCGGTGGCCTCGTTGAAGCCGTCGCCGTTGGCGTCGATCACGCCGCCGCCGGAGACCACGCGCGGGCGGCCGAGCGGAGCGCCGCCGAAGTCGAAGAAGTCGGCCGCCTGGATGGTCGGATCGCCCGGGCCCAGCGGGCCGCCCAGCTGGGCGTCGCGGACCTGCTGGTTGTCGGCGTTGAAGTAGATGTCCAGATCGAAGCCGATCTGCTCGAAGTAGTCCTGGTCGACCAGCAGGAAGCGGGTCTCGACGTTGATCTGCAGGGCCTGCTGGGCCCGCAGCTTGTTGAGCAGCCCACCGATCTGGCGATGGGCCTTGGGCGTGGCCTTGATGATCAGCAGGCCCCGGTAGTTGCCGATGGTCCAGCGGCCCTCGACGAAGCCGCGATCGTCCTCGATGTTGCCCTCGATGATCTCGATGATCTCGTCGATGCGGTCCTGCAGCGGCACTTGCTCGAGGTCCTGGTCGTTGTTGTTCTGGAAGGGGCTCTGGCCGCCGCCGCCGCCCTGGCCGGACTGCAGCGCCTGGTCGAGCTCGAGCTCGGGCACCTCGTCGTACTCGGGCACGATGTGCAGCAGGTCGTTGATGTCGTAGATGCCCACGTCGGTCTCGTCGAGCAGGCGGTCGGCCGAGGACACGGTCAGCAGCCCGTCGACGATCGCCCAGTCGGCCTGCGAGAACTCGTCGATGCTGGCCTTATCGAGCACGCGGGAGAGCGCCCTCGAGGCGTCGACGCCGCCGCTGAGCTTGATCGTCACCGGATCGCTGCGGCCGATGCCCAGCTCGTCGAGGGCGTCCCAGTTGACGTCCAGGTCGACCTGCGCCTGCGTGGCGATGTAGGTCAGCGCATCCTCCAGCGGGTTGTCCTGGAGCGTCACCTGGACGGGCGTGTTCTCGAGCTGCGCCAGCACCCGGCGGTTGGCGGGGGTGTCGACGAAGTCGGCCCGGGCCTCCCGCTGCTGGCTGATGACCGGCCAGTTCTCGGGGTAGTTGACGATGTTGGGCGGCGTGATGAGGGCCCGCTCGTTGTCGACCGAGAGCTGCGCGAGGTTCTTGTTCCGCTCGTCGCGGATGCTGTTGTACTCCTGGTACAGGATGATGTGCTCGTAGAGCTCCTTGAGCAGCAGGCCCGCGGAGTTGATCGGATCGATCACCAGCACCTGTTCGACGCGATCGAGGGCCTCGCGATAGCGCATGTCCTTCTGGAATTCGCGGGCCTGCTCGAGCAGCTGGGTGATCTGCCGCTGCCGCTGGTTGCGCTGCTCGCTGCGGTTCCGCTCGGCGTCCTCCTGGGCCTGTGCACGGATCTCGCGGTCGCGGTCGTCCAGCAGCTGCTGGGCCCGCCGCTCGATCCGGCCCTCCAGGTCGGCCAGCTGGTTGAGCCGGGCGTCGACCTCGGGCTGCGAGAACACGTCGCGGTCGCCCTGGAAGCGAAGCCGGGTCTGGCTCAGCTCGTTGCGGGCCCCCGAGAGGTCACCCTGATCGAGCAGGCGGTTGACCTCCCGCACGCCCACGCCGAACTGCGCCTCGGCGTTCTGCCGGCGGAGGATATTCTGCTGGCCCAGGGGTTCGGTGGCCTGTCCCAGGTCGCCGTCGCCAAGCCGGATGTTGATCTCGTCGATGCGGTCGCTGACCAGCTGCCGCTCTTCGGGCGTCAGCACATCGGCGTTGCCGCGGACCAGCACGTACAGCCGCCTTGCCTCCCGCAGTTCGCCCCGCTCGAAGGCCGCGTCGGCCTGGCTGAGGTTCAGTCGCGCGTCCTGCTGGCGGGCCTGCACGAAGAGCTCGGCGGGATCGCCCAGCGGCTGGTCCTGGCCGGCCTGCGGCTGATCCTGCCCGCCGTCCTCCCGGGTGCGGACCACGCCGGCCTGCACCGCACCGGCGGCCAGCGGCTCGAGGTCGAAGATGCGGCCCAGGCGACGCTCGGCGTCGGCGATCCGCTGCTCCATCCGCGTCAGCCCGGTGGCCTCGCGACCCTGCAGCTCCAGCCCCGACCGCCGCACGAAGGAGAGCTGCCCCTTGGCCTGGGCGTACCGCTCGGCCTTGACGTCGCGGCCGGCCTGGTCGAGGGCATCGAGCACCGCCGGCCTCAGCGCCTCCTGCCGGCGGGTGATGTCCGCCCGCAGCGCGTCGGCCCGCGTCCACATGGCCGACTCTTCCTTGGCCGACTCCAGCACGCCCTCGGCCCGGCGGGCCGCCAGCGCGAGGTTGCCGCGGTCCATCGCCAGCTCGGCCTGCTGGAGGGCGATCTCCTCGCGGTCGGCGTCGGCGAGCTTGCGGCGGACGCCCTCGAGCGCCACCAGCGTCGCGCCCCGCTCGCTGGCGTCGCCCTGGCCATTGCTGAGCGCCTCGAGCAGGATGGCGTGCGCCCGGACGTACTGGCCGTCGGTCACCAGCCGATCCGCCTGGGCGCGGACCGACTGCAGCGACTCGGGCGAGCCCGGGTCGGCGACGTTGGCCAGCGCGGCGGCGTGGACCGAGGTGGCCAGGGCCAGGGCGAGAAGGCTGCGGGGGGTCCTGAGGGTGCTCATGCCAAACTCCGGAATACGACTGGTTCGGACGCGGTTGGGTTCAGACACGGCCGGAAGCCGCGGGGGGATTGCTCGTCACGTGGCGGACGCTTGACGCCGGCAATCCGTGCCTGGACTCTGCGGCCTTGGGTCTGGGGTGTTTCGGACGGGGAGGCGCTTCGACGGGGACTCGTTGGCTGCTGCGGGGCTGGGCTCGACGCGGAGGCCGACGGCCGTGGCATCCACGCGGGCGATACCGGGCCCGCGCGCTGGGCGCTGCACGCCGCGGCACGCGCCGCGGTCACGCCACGAGCCCACACCGGCTCGCTGCGCGTGCGGGGAGGATAATCACCCCCTCGCGTCGATGCAACCACCCATTCGACCAACTCGCGGGTCCATCTCTTTCGGGCTCCTTCGGGCCCAGGCGAGGGTCGAACCGAGTCGCGTGGCGCGGCGCTATTCGAGCCATCGCGCGCGGAGGATCCGCCCGCTTGCATCCGCGGCGAGCGCTTCGTCGGGGATGGGCGCCCCCGCCAGCTCGCGCAACTCGTTGGCGGTCAGCCGGTCGGCGGTCACTACGTGCAGGAAGGGCTCGTCGGCGTCCTCGGGCGACCAGTCGGCCTCGGGCGTCGAGCCGCCGTCGCCCGCCGCCGCGGCGGCCTTGGGCAACTGCAGCCGCCGCTCGGGCAGCTGCGAGGCCGCCTGGATCGCCAGCTCCTCGGCGTCCCGCCAGCTGCCCGCGGTGAGCAGCACCTCGGCGTAACGCCGGCGGCTGCGCTTGGGGTCTGGTCGGTCGTCCACGTCGCGGACCACGCATCGCCAAGCGGTTATACCCAGCTCGCGGCCGTCGTCGTCGGTGTTCTGCTCGACGTCGATGTTCAGCGTCATGCCCCACAGGTCGACGAGGCCCTCGGCCACCTCATCGTGCCCGAGCAGCTCGGGGCGATCCTCGGGCGTCAGCAGCACGCTGCGGTGCTCGTGGTTGACCGCGTCGGCGGCCTGGATCTCGCCCGGCAGGGCCGCCAGGTCGAAGGCCGCCAGCAGCCGATCGACCCGCTCCTTCTGGGCGGTCTCGACGCGGATGGTCAGCACCTTGTGCTCGTCGACGAAGAAGTAGATGAACGGGTCATCGCTCATGGCGCCGAAGCCGCAGAGCCCGTCCTCGAACAGGAAGGGCTCGAACCAGCGGATGCCGTCGTAGAGCGCGTCGGTGCCGACCAGTTCGTAGGCGATGTACGGGTCGATCTCGCGGAAGGCGTCGTTGCCCAGCACGTCCAGGATCGGGTAGATTCGGCCCGGCAGCAGGCTGAACATGGCCGAGCAGAGGAAGCGGAGCCGCTCGGCGGACACCAGCACCTCGTAGACGTAGCGGTCGGGCCACTCCTCCCATTCCTCGTCGCCGTCGGCGGGCTCGAAGTCCACGGTGTAGCCGGGCTTGGGTGAGACCGGCTCGATTGGATAGACCCCTAACGGAAACGCGAATCCGTTGATGCGGATGCGTTCGACCGCGGGATTGACAACGCAGCGATGCATTACTGGATCATTCCCCATCGGGCCGCCGGACGGCAGCCGTGACAAAGATCCCACCTCGGCGGCCCCGGCCGGCCGCCGCCTCCCGCGACCGAGGGCCCCCCGCATGCCCGGACACGACCCAATCCCGCCGGACCTCGTCGCCTGCCTGCTGGCGGTGGGCAACTCCCGATGCCGCGTCGCCGCGCTGGCCGATGGGGGGGTGCAGCACGCCACGGCCCACCCCAGCGGCGACGCCGGCGGCGTTGCCCAGGCCATCCGCGGCGTCCTCGACGACCACGCCGGGGCGCCGCTCGTGGTCGCCTCGGTGCATCGGCCCGCACTCGACGCGGTGCTCGATGCGTTGGGTGAGGGGAGCGTGGAGGCGGTCATCGCGGGCGAGGACTTCGGCCTGCCCATCCAGACCACGGTCCGCGAGCCCGAGCGGATCGGGATCGACCGGCTGCTGTGCTCGCTGGCGGCCTTCCGCATGGCCGACCAGGCCTGCATCGTCGCCGACGCGGGCACCGCCATCACGGTCGACTTCGTGGACGGCCTGGGCACGCACCACGGCGGGGCCATCTGCCCGGGCATCGCCGCCATGCTCGAGGGTCTCGCACGGGCCGCGCCAACGCTGCCGGCTCTCTCGGCGTCGGACGCCCTGGCCTCGGCCACCGGCGACGCCGACCCCTGGGGGGCCGACAGCCGCGAGGCGATGGCCCTGGGAGTGCGGCACGCGGCCGTGGGGCTCGTGCACACCCTCGTCGATCGCTTTGCCCAGGCGTACGGCGGCTATCCGCGGGTCATCGCCACCGGCGGCGACGCGGCGGCCCTGTTCGGTGAGGACGACATCGTCGAGCACGTCGTGCCCGACCTCCAGCTCGCCGGCCTGGCGCAGGCCTACGCCGCGGCGCTCGCCCGGGCCGACGACGCGGACGACGAGTGAGCCCCCCGGCTCTTGCCCGGACGCTCACGGTCCGCGGCGCCCAGTCAGCGGTCGCCGTGATCGAGATCACCGGCGATCCGTCGGCGGCCCGCGATGCCCTGGGCATCGAGCCGCCCCCGGCCGGCGGCGTGGGCCTGCGGCGGATCGAGGGCGTCGACACGCTGCTCGTGATCCGGCCCGCCGAGGACACGCTGCTGCTCACGCCGCACGGCGGCGCGGAGGTTCTTCGGGAGCTTGAGGCCGCCCTCGCCCGCGGAGGCATCAAGCCGGCAACCGCGGCCGCTTGGCCCGAGGCGTCGGATCAAGTGGAGGCCCGCGTGCTGGCGGCGTTGGGCGGCGTTCGAGGTTCGTATGCGGTTGGCGTGCTCCTGGCCCAACCCACCCGCTGGGCGGCCGGCGTCGCGGAGGTGCCGCCCGGGGTGGCCCGGCGGCTGGCCCGCCTGCTTCGTCCGCCGCTGGTGGTGGCCACGGGGTCGTCGAACGTCGGCAAGTCGACGTTGGCCAACGCCATCGCGGGCCGCGAGGTCGCGAGGGTGGCCGATCGGCCGGGCGTCACGCGAGACGCGGTGGCGTTCGAGGCCGAGATCGGCGGGCTCGCGGTCCGATATCTCGATGCTCCGGGCCGCGACGCGTCCGCCGATGAGGTGCTGGCTGGGGCGCAGACGCTGGCGGAAGCCGCCATCGCCGCGGCCGACCTCGTGCTGTGGTGCGACGATGCCCGCGCCCCGCCACCACGGATCCCGCCGCTCGACGCCTTGGTGCTGCGTGTGGCGTTGCGGCTTGATCTCGCGGCGGAGGGCCGCCCCGCGTGGGCCGACGTTGCGGTGAGCGCGCTGCGCGGTGACGGGCTGGGCTCGCTGGCGGCGCAGATCTTCGAGGCCCTGGTCGGCCGCGCTGCGGTGGAGCATCCCGGGGCGTGGGCGTTCTGGCGGTCGTAGACTCTGGGTCTCGTTGAACGAAACCCCGTCGAACGAGCCCCCGCGGAGCCACCATGGACGATCGCCAGGCACAGATCAAGGAGCGCGCCGGCCTCGAGGAGTCCCGGATCAACCAGGACTTCGTCGACTTCCTCAAGAAGTGGGGGCCCTACGCCCTGATCGCCGTCGGCCTGGTGTTCGCCGCCATCAACGGCAAGCGCTGGCTCGACCAGAAGGCCGAGGACCGCGTCGATGAGGCCTTCCGCCAGTGGACGCTGGCGACCTCGAGCGACGCCGCCAGCCCCGACACGCTGGTAGCCCTGGCCGACCAGTTCGGCGACGTGAAGGGCATCCCGCTCGCGGCGCGGCACGAGGCGGCGCGGACCTACCTTGACGCCGTGCGCCGGGGCGTGGTCCTCGGGGCCCAGCCGCAGCCCGACGGCACCTATCCGGCCGAAGAACTGCTCGACGGCGAACTGCGGGAGATGTACCTTGCCCAGGCGCGCACGCTGTTCGAGCGGGTCGCCGCCGATGCCGGGTCGGGCGCGGGCGAGGCGGTGCACGCCATCCGCGCGAACCTCGGGCTGGCGGCCGTCGCCGAGAGCTCGGGCGACCTCGACGACGCCCGCCTGCGGTACGAGCGGGCCCGCGAGCTGGATCGGGCGGCCGGCTACGGCGGGATGACCGCGGTCATCGACGCGCGGCTGGCGTCCCTCGACGCCCTCGCGCAGCCCGTGGTGCTCCCCGCTCGCGCGGACTTGCCGTCCGCGGCCGTCGTCGAGGAGCCCGCGGATGCCGGCGACGATCCGTTCGGCCTGGGCAATCCCGGCGACTTCGGCGACCTGCTGGGCGGGGAGCCCGGGGACCAGCCCGGCGAGCAGACGCCTCCGCTGGTGCTCCCCCCCGAGGACCCTGAGCCAACGACCACCGAGCCCGCGACGGATCCGACGCCCGAGCCCCCGGCCGCGCCCGGCGGGCCGTGAGCGGCGCCGCGGCCGACGGGGGCCTGCTCGATCCCGGCGGCAAGGTGGACCAGGACGCGCTGCGGGCGGCGGTCGAGCGGGCCGGCCCGGACGATCCCGACGCGCGTCGCGTCGTGCTCACGCTCCAGCGGGACATCAACGACCGCCTCGATCGCTATCTCACCAGCCGCATCCCCTTCATGAGCCGCAGCCAGATCCAGCGGCTGATCGAGGACGGGCACGCGGTCGTCAACGGCAGGACGGCCCGCGCGTCCACGAAGCTGCGCGGCGGCGATGCGATCGACCTCGTGCTGCCGCCGCCGCCCAGCGGCGAGATCGAGCCCGAGGACATCCCCCTCGACGTGCTGTTCGAGGACGCACACATCATCGTGCTCAACAAGCGGGCGGGCATCATCGTGCATCCAGCACGATCGCACAACCGCGGCACCATGCTCAACGCGCTCGCGTGGCGCTTCCGCGGGCAGGGTGGGGGCGCGCTCTCGCCGGTGGGCACCGAGTTCGCGCGGCCGGGCGTGGTCCACCGGCTCGATCGGGATACCACGGGCTGCATCGCCTTCGCCAAGACCGAGGAGGCCCACTGGAAGCTCGCGGCGCAGTTCGAGAAGCGTACGACCGACAAGCGGTACCTCGCGATCGTGCACGGCCGCGTCGAGTCTGCGGTCGAGGTCATCGAGGCGCCCATCGGTCCGCATCCCAGCCGCGAAAAGGGCTACCGCGAGAAGATGGTGGTGCGGCACGACCAGCTGGGCAAGCCGAGCGTCACGATCTGCCGGGTGCGGGAGGTCTACCGGCTGCACGACCGCCCCGTGGGCGACCAGTGGTTCAGCCTGGTCGAGCTGGAGCTCAAGACCGGCCGCACGCACCAGATCCGCGTGCACCTGAGCGACCGCGGGTGGCCGATCGTGGGCGACGATATGTACGGCGGGCGGGCGTTCGAGCTGCCCGGCGGCGACGCGACGGAGGCCGGGACCATCGATCGGCAGATGCTGCACGCGGCGCTGCTGGCCTTCGAGCATCCCATCACGGGGAAAACCATGGCGCCCGTTGCGCCAATCCCGGGCGACATGAACCGCCTGCTAGCGCACCTTCGTAGTGGGATGGTCGAGCGGGTGAATCCGGCGCACGCGGTGCCGTACGCCCGGCTTGATCTCGAAGAAGGCGAATAGGGCCGCCCGGAGCCGGGTTGTCTCCGCGACCGGGCCCGCCCCAGAACCCCACGAGGACGCCGCATGTTCGGACGCAACGCAAGGATGTCGGCGGCGCTGGCCGCCGTCCTGCTCACCGCCGTCGCCAGCCTCTACCTGGTGCGGCCCGCGAAGGGACAGATCGTGGCGCCCGAACTCGAGCCCAACCTGGGGTGGCTGAACACCCAGACGCCGCTGCGCTTCGATGGCAACCTCGAGGGCCACGTCGTGCTGCTGGACTTCTGGACCTACTGCTGCATCAACTGTCTGCACGTGCTGCCCGACCTGGAGTACCTCGAGGCCAAGTACGCCGACGAGCCCTTCGTGGTCGTGGGCGTGCACTCGGCCAAGTTCGAGGCCGAGGGCGAGCGGAGCCGCATCCGCAACGCGATGTTCCGCTACGACGTGAAGCATCCCGTCGTGGTCGACGATCGGATGCAGATCTGGCGGCAGTACGGCGCGCGGAGCTGGCCGACCTTCGTGCTCATCGGCGCCGACGGCAAGGCCATCGGCATGGCGGCGGGCGAGGGCAACCGCGAACTTCTGGATGGCGCCATCCGCAAGGCCCTCGATGAGGCCCGCGAGGCGGGGACGCTGGCCGAGAAGAAGGTGACGATCGTGCCCGACGCCGAGGTCGCCAGCCCGGCTGGGCTGCGCTACCCGGGCAAGATCCTGGCGATTGCGCCGAGCGAGCGCGATCCGCGGGGCTGGCTGTTCGTGGCCGATAGCTCCAACGACCGCATCGTGGCGTCGACCTACCCCGATTCGCAGGGCCGCAGCGAGGTCCGAGCGATCTTCGGCGGCGGCCGCCGGGGCCTGGTGGACGCCGCCTACGAGGACGCCCGATTCCATGATCCGCAGGGCTTTGCGTATGACGCGGATCGGGGTGAGGCGGGCACGCTATTCGTCGCCGATACCAAGAACCACGTCGTGCGGGCCATCGATCTGGCCAGCGGCGAGGTGTCGACGGTGCTGGGCACGGGCGAGCAGTCCTACGACCGGCGGGGCGGCAAGGCCGGCCGCGAGCAGGGCCTGGGCTCGCCCTGGGACCTCGCGCTGAGCCCCGACGGCGAGAACCTCTACATCGCGATGGCGGGCACGCACCAGATCTGGGCGGCCGACACGGCGAGCTGGAGCGCGGCGGCGATCGCCGGCTCGGGCCGGGAGAACAGCCTCGACGGGCCGGCCATGGACGCCGCGCTCGCGCAGCCGTCGGGGCTCGCGCTGTCGAGCGACGGCGGCACGCTGTACTTCGCCGACAGCGAGTCGAGCAGCCTGCGGGCCGTCGATCTCGAGCTGGGCCAGGTCAGGACGATCGTGGGCCACAACGTGGAGTACGCCTTCGAGAATGGGCTATTCGAGTTCGGCGACATCGACGGCGCGTACCCGACCGCCCGCCTGCAGCACTGCATCGGCGCCAAGCTGCTGCCGACGCCCGAGGGCGACCGCGTGCTGGTGGCCGACACCTACAACGACAAGATCAAGATCGTCGATCCGACGGCGCAGACCAGCCGAACGTGGACGGGCGTGGATCGCGATCTCGACGCGCCGCCCTCGACGCTGAAGCTGGCCGAGCCCGCGGGGCTGTGGGTTGAGGGCGACGACGTGTTCATCGCCGACACCAACAACCACCGCGTGGTGCGGATCAGCGCCGACGGCTCGCGTTGGGTCGAGGTGAGCTTCGACGGGCTCGATCCGGTGGCCGAGGAGGCCTTCGAGATCCCCGCCGTCGAGGTGGGCGTGTCGCTGGCGGCCGGCCGGGACGCGATGCTCACGCTCGCGCCCACCCTGCCCGAGGGCGCCAAGGCCAACGCCGAGCTGCCGATGGTCGCCCGCGTGCTCGACGCGGAAGGCACCGTCGTCGCGCAGAGCACATGGGCGACGGGCGAGCTGCCCAAGACCATCGGCGTGCCGGGCGAGGCCGTCGCCGACGGGGCGTCGCTGCGGGTCGAGCTGGCCTTCGCGTACTGCTACGACGACGAGGGCCTGTGCGTGCCCGTGGACCTGGCCTGGGCGGTCGAGGTGGCGGCCGGTGAGTCGAGCGAGGCGTCGCTGGCCGCGATCGTGGAGTAGGTCCTACGCCGACGGGGCGGGCACGCCCTCGACGCGCTCCCGCAACTGCTCAAACCCCGGCTTGCCCATGAGCGCGAAGGTGGCCTGCTTACCCAGCTCGACGGCGGGCTGGTCGTAGGCGTCCACGCCGAGCATCAGGCCCGCGTAGGCGGTGGTGACCTGCCAGAGCATGATGAACTCGCCGATGGTGTGCTCGTTGATCTCGGGGAGGCGAATGGTCAGATTCGGCCGGCGGCTCTCGGTGAGGGCGTACTCGGTGGCCCGCTTCTCGGCCGCCAGCAACTGCGCGAGGCTGGCGCCCTCGAGGTAGGCCAGCGCGTCCTCGCCGAGACCAACCGGAATCGGAGCTTCGCTCGCGAAGCGTTCGACCTCCAGGAAGATGACGGCCTTGTCGTTGGGCCCCTCGCGGTAGAGCTGCACCTGGCTGTGCTGGTCGGTGGCGCCGAGGGCCTTCACCGGCGTATAGCCGGCGAAGACCGTACCCTGGACGCCCGGGACGATCTTGCCCAGGCTCTCGGCCCAGAGCTGCCGCCACCAGTCGGCCATCGGGTCGAGCTGGTTGGCGTAGGGCATCATGACGTGGACGCCCTTGCCGCAGCGGGCGCCCAGCTCGACGAGCGTGGTCGCGAGCAGGGCGGCGGGATTCTCGCTCAGGCGTTCGCTGCGGCAGGCGTGCTCCATGGCCGCCGCGCCCTCCAGGAGCGTTTCGACGTCGATGCCGCACAGCGCGGCGCTGAGGAGGCCAACGGGGCTCAGCACGCTGAAGCGGCCGCCGACGCCCTCGGGCACCGGGAGCGTGGCGTAGCCCGCGGCGTCGCAGATCCGCCGCATCGTGCCCCGGTCGGGATCGGTGATGGCCACGAGCCGGTCGCTGTGGGCGTCGCCCCGGGCCTTCTGCAGCAGATCGCGGACGATCAGGAACTGGGCGGCGGTCTCGGCGGTTTCGCCGCTCTTGCTGATGACGACGAACAGCGTCCGCTCGAAGCCCGGGTCGTCGGCCGCCACTAGGTCCACCGTGCCCTGGAACAGCACGGGGTCGGCGTTGTCGAGCACGAAGAGCCTGGGGCTGCGGCGCTGGGGGTCGGGCAGCAGGTTGTGCGTCGGCGGGTTGAGGGCGGCCTGCAGCGCGATGTTGCCCAGGGCCGACCCGCCGATGCCCAGGACGACGAGGTTGCGCAGCGTGCCGGCGTATCGATCCCGCACTTCTCGGACGCCCGCGAGGTGCTGCGCCCGCATGGGGTCCTCGGCCAGCAGCCGCCAGCGTTCCATGCCCGTGCCGCGGGACGCCTCGAGCCGCTTGGTCAGCTCGGCTGCCGCCACGCCGCCGGGCCCGTCGTCGGCCAGCAGGTCGGGGTCCAGGCCGTGGTCGTGGACGGCCGGGGCGAGGCATCGAGCGACGTCGAGCGTGATCATGGACAAAGCGTACCGCCTGTGCCGAGCCCGGCGTGGTCAAACGCGCGCCGGTTCGCCCGGAAGGCGGGCTTTCGGCGGGCTGCGGCTATATTTGCGTGCATGATCCACCCCTGGCACGATGTCACGCCCGGCTCGTGCAGCCAGCCGCTGCCGGGGCACTTCCGCGCGGTCATTGAGATTCCGAAGGGCAGCCACAACAAGTACGAGCTGGACAAGCGCAGCGGCATGCTCAAGCTCGATCGGGTGCTGTCCAGCGCCGTCTACTACCCGGCCAACTACGGCTTCATCCCCCAGACCCTCGCCGAGGACGAGGACCCGCTGGACGTGCTGGTGTTCAGCGCCGAGCAGGTGGTGCCGATGTGCCTCGTGCACGCCCGCGCCGTGGGCATGATGAGCATGGTGGACGACGGGCAGGCCGACCACAAGATCATCGCGGTGCTGGCGCACGACCCGATCTACGACGATTACCAGAAGGCCAGCGACTTCCCGCAGCACACCTTCAAGATGCTCAAGCGCTTCCTGGAGGACTACAAGGTGCTGGAGGGCAAGGAGGTCGAGGTCGACGAGATCATGCCCGCCGAGGCCGCCCACCCGATCATCGAGAACGCGCTGAGCCGCTACAGCGACGAGCGGCGGCAGGGGCGGATCCTGGGGCTGCACAGCTGACGGCGGGGCGCGGTCCCTCCCCTACTACACTGGTCGCCTCCATGCACCGCGACCTGGACCGCATCCTGATCGATCGCGACCGCATCGCCGGCCGCGTGGGCGAGCTGGGCGACCGGATCGCCCGCGACATCGAGGCGGCATCGGCCCGCGCCGACCGCCTCGTCGTGGTGCCCATCATGACCGGCGCGATGGTGTTCACGGCCGACCTGATCCGGCGGCTGCCGCTGCGGCTCTCCATCGAGTTGGTCGAGGCCAGCAGCTACCCGGGGCGCTCGACCAGCTCCGCCGGCGTCACGCTGCGGGGCGAGGGTCCGGAGGATCTCTCGGGCGCGTTCGTTCTCGTCGTCGATGACATCTACGACAGCGGCCGCACGCTTGCCCGCGTGGGCGAGCTGCTGCGGGCCCGCGGGCCGGCCGAACTGCGGACGTGCGTGCTTCTCAGCAAGCGGGTCGAACGCGCCGTCGAGGCGACGCCCGACTACGTGGGCTTCGACATCCCCGACGAGTTCGTCGTGGGCTGCGGGCTGGACTTCGACGGCTATTACCGCAACCTGCCCGACATTGCCACCCTCAAGCCCGAGGTCGTTGATGGCGTCGGCTGACCCGTCGGGTGCGACCGCCCCGCAGCGGCCGATGGTCCTCGGCCTGGCCGGCGGCATCGGCAGCGGCAAGAGCGCCGTGGCGAGCATCCTCGCCGAACTCGGATTCTGGGTGAGTGATTCGGACGCCGGCGTGCGGACGCTGCTGGCGCGGCCGGACGTGCGGGCCCGCGTAGTGGCGGCGCTGGGCGATGGCGTTGTGCGCGACGGGCGGCTCGATCGGCGGGCCATCGCCGCGCGCGTCTTCGGCGACGATGCGGCGCGGCGGGCGCTCGAGGCCATCCTGCATCCGATGCTGCACGCCGAGCGGGCCGACCTCCTGCGACGGGCCGCCGAGTCGGGCGTCCGCGGCGTGGTCGTCGATGCGCCGCTGCTATTCGAGGCCGGCGTCGATGCCGAGTGCGACGCGGTGCTGTTCGTCGAGACGCCGCGGGCCGAACGGCTCGCCCGCGTGCGGCGGCGGGGGTGGGACGAGGCCGAGCTCGATCGCCGCGAGGCGGCCCAGATGCCCCTGGACGAGAAGCGGCGTCGCAGCACCGCGGTCGTGCCGAACACGGGTGATCTGGCTGGGCTTCGCGACGCCGTCCTGCGGGCCCTGCACGGCATCGGACTCGCGGCCCAGGGCTAGCACGGGCCGTCCCGGCGAGGCGGGTTGCTGGCGGCCGGCCGCGGGCGTAGGCTTTGCCGACCACCGAACTCCGGTGGCGTCCCTTCTCTCACCCAGTCGAGTTCGTCGCACGGCCCCGGCCCGGTGCACATTCGTTCGGTCGCAATCCGATCGGCGGCAACCCGAGCAAGGCGAGAGACCGAGGAGGGGTGGCTCCGTCGTTCCAGCCACACCGGCGACGCGCCGCGTCCGCGGCCCCTCCGCCCCCCTTTGGCTGACCAGCGAGGAAGCGATGGCCAAGAGTTCCGCGTCCGAGTCGGGCGACGCCCGGGAAGAGAAGCCCACGAGCACCGCGTCGCGGGCCGAGGGCGGCAGCGCCAACGGCACCGAGGACGGCGAACGCCGCCGCGGGCCGCGCAACCGCCGCAACGACAGCGACGGGGGGCCTCGCCGCAAGCGGCGGAAGCGCAAGGGCTCGCCGGTCGACCACGGCCTGCCAACCGACGACGAGCTGGAGCGGGAAGCCGCCGAGATCGAGAAGGTCGCGGCCAACGCCGACCCCGAGGTGCTCAAGCAGGCGCTCAGCATCTCGGACCTGCAGCGGATGCCCCTCGACGAACTGCAGGAGCTTGCCGAGAAGGACGGCCTCGAGGATGTCGAGGGCGTCAGCAAGCAGGACCTGATCTTCAAGCTGCTGAAGGTGCGCGCCGCCAGCCAGGGTCTGCTCGTCGGCGACGGCACCCTGGAGATCATGTCCGACGGTTTCGGCTTCCTCCGCAGCGCCGAGCAGAGCTACCTGCCCGGCCCCGACGACATCTACGTGAGCCCCAGCCAGATTCGCCGATTCGGCCTGCGCAAGGGCATGGTGGTCCGCGGGTTGATCCGCCCGCCCCGCGAGAGCGAGCGGTACTTCGCGCTGCTCCGCGTGGACGAGGTCAACGGCCGCGAGCCCCAGCAGGCGCACCGCACCAAGCCCTTCGAGGACCTGACGCCGCTGCACCCCGAGGAGCGGTTCATCCTCGAGGCCGACCCCAGCAGCATTGAGACGCGGGTGATCGATCTCGTTGCGCCGATCGGCAAGGGCCAGCGGGCGCTGATCGTCGCGCCGCCCCGCACCGGCAAGACGGTGCTGATGCAGAAGATCACCCAGTCGATCACCAAGAACCACCCCGAGGTGCAGATCATCGTGCTGCTCGTCGACGAGCGGCCCGAGGAGGTCACCGACTTCCGCCGCAACACGGCCGATCAGGTCGAGGTCGTCGCCAGCACCTTCGACGAGCCCTCGACGCGGCACGTCCAGGTGTGCGACATGGTCATCGAGAAGGCCAAGCGGATGGTCGAGTTCGGCGACCACGTGGTGATCCTGCTGGACTCGATCACCCGCATGGCCAGGGCGTACAACGCCGAGCAGCCCCACTCGGGCAAGATCATGACGGGCGGCATCGACGCCAACGCGCTGCAGCGGCCCAAGAAGTTCTTCGGCGCCGCTCGCGCCATCGAGGACGGCGGCAGCCTGACGATCATCGGGACGGCCCTGGTCGACACGGGCTCGAAGATGGACGAGGTCATCTTCGAGGAGTTCAAGGGCACGGGCAACAGCGAACTGCACCTGGATCGGCGCCTGGTCGAGAAGCGGGTCTGGCCCGCCATCGACGTCACCGCCAGCGGCACCCGCCGCGAGGAACTGCTGCTGGACCCCAAGGAGCTGGAGCTGATCTACAAGCTCCGCAAGGTCCTGGCCGATATGAACGTGGTAGAGGCCATGGAGCTGCTGCAGGGCCGGCTCGGCAAGGCGAAGACCAACGCCGAGTTCCTGATGACGATGCGGCTCGGCTGACGCCCGCCGCGGTGCGGGGGATTGCGGCGAACCGGGCCCCGGACCCGAGCGTTGCAGGGGGCATGCATGCCCGACCAGGACTCGACGCCGCGGCCCCCGGCCCTCGCCGGCCGCCTCCCCTCGCCCCGGACGCTCCGGCGGCTGACCCTGGGGGTGCTCGTCGGCGTCGCCTCGGTCTGGTCGGCCTCGCTCGTGGTGGCCGGGCTCTGGTTGGCGTTCAGCGCCCGGCAGACCTGGCCGATGTTCTCCTCGGCGGCCCTCCTGGGCGGCGTGACGGCGATCGCCATGGGCGTGTTCGTCTTCATGTTCCTCGTGGCGGATCGGCTGTTTCCCAAGGCCGGCCGGCACGTGGGCTGGATCATCGAGGTGGCGATCGTGGTGCTGATTTGTGCTGGGCTTGTCGCGACGGCGTGGGCGGTGTGGTCCGGAGCCGGCCCGTGAGGGCGCTCCGCCCGCTCGCGGGCATCTTCGCCGTCCTGCTGCTCTCCGCCGCGGCGTGGTCGCAGCCACAGCCCGCGCCGCCCGATGCCTATGCGCCGCAGGGCCTGGCCCGCGCGGCGCTCATGGACCTGCGGATGCAGGCCTCGCCGGACGAGCGGGACTACCGCATCGCCCAGCTCGGGCTGGGGCTTGCGCGGTCGCTCTCACCGGCGGACGTGCCGCTGCTGCGGGCCGAGATCGAGGCGGCGTGGTCCGCGGGCCGCGATGGGGACGCCCTGGCGCTCACCCGCGAGTTGGTCCGGCTGGACCCCGACGACGACGTGGCGCTGCTGCGGGTCATCGCCAGCGGCATCGACGCGATGCAGACCGTCGAGGATCGCATGGCGGCCTACGAGCGGCTGCTTGGTGCGGGCGGCGGGCGGCTGCCCGCGACCGTCCGCAGCCGGCTCGCGCTCGACGCGGCCCTGCTCGCCCGCGAAACCGGCGACACCGAGCGGTTCGTGGACTGGCTCGCCACCGCGAGCGAGCTGGACCCGACAAACAAGCAGGCCGCCTCGCTCATCCTGACCGTGTACGACCAGGGCGGCGCCGATCCCGCGGGCCGCTTCGAGCTGCTGCTCAACCTGCTTATGGCTGACCCCGTGGACGCCAACGTCTACAAGACCGTGAGCGACGAGCTGGCGCAGCGGGGCGCCTTCGCGCAGGCGCTGCGGTTCTTCGAGCTCGAGCAGCGGCTGCGGACGGCGGCGGGCACGCCCGGCGGCGCGGCGGCGGCGCTGCACCGCGTGCGGCTCCGCTGGCTGGCCGACGGGCCGCGTGGGCTCGCCAACGAATTGGAGCTGCCGCTGCTCCAAGAGCGGGCGCGTCTGGAGTCGATCCGCGAGCTGATGCAGCAGCGGGGCCAGTCGCTGGAGGGCATGCAGACCCCCGAGCAGATCGTGCCGCCCCCCGATGCCTCGATGCTCCGCATGCTGATGGCGACCGCCGAGGGCGACGACGCCGCGGCCTCGCGGGCGTCCGAGGACCTCCGCCGCGCCGTGGGCCAGCGGTTGCAGCAGCTGCTCCTGAACGTCCGCGATCGCGACGAGGCGCGGCAGGTCGCCCTGCTGGCCACCCGCGTGCGGGCCGAGAACGGCATCGCGATGATCATCGCCGGCACGCAGCGGGAGCTGGTGCGGGCCGACATCCGCCAGGCCAACGAGGCCTTCGATCGTGCGATGGCCGAGGAGGGCCCGCTCGCCGAGATCGATCCGGCTGCCGTCGAGCCCTCGCGCGAGCAGCTCAACCTCGTAAACCACCTGCTGGCGGCGCTCGATGCCATCGGCACGCCCGAGGCCGACACGCGGCTGGCGGTGCTGGAGTCCAAGATCGGCGTCGTGCCGCTGGCGTCGATCGCCTACACGCACGCGCTGCTCGAGCACGGCCGCGTCGAGGACGCCCTGCCGCGGCTCGCGGGCTTCGCCCGCGGCGTGCCCGCGACGACGTGGGGCGCCTGGGCCAACCAGCGGCTGTTCGACCTGGGCGTCAATCCGGGGTTCGAGCACGCCGCCGCGCTGTCCTCGCTCGCGTCCGCGGTGCCGCCCTGGCTCGATCGCATGACCGAGAAGCCCGAACGCTTCATGGATCTGTCGGTGGCCTCGCCCCGCAGCGAGGAGCATCCGACGTCGTTCACGAGGCTGCGGATCCGGCTTCGGAACACCTCGCCCATGCCGCTCGCCGTCGGGCCCAACGCGCCGCTCAACAGCCGCGTGCTGCTGGCGCCCTCCATCGACGCGGACCTGGACAGCCTCGGTGGGCTGGCCGTGCCCGAGGTGGCCTCGCTCGATCATCGGCTGCGGCTCGAGCCCGGCGAGACGCTCGAGGCCGAGGTGCTCGTCGGCGCCGGGCTCACGGGCTGGTTCCTGGAGGCCTGCGGCACGCGGACCACACGCGTGCGCTGGCGGGCGATGCAGGGCTTCGTGGCCTCCGGCGGGCAGAGCTATCGAGCGGGGCCCATGTGCCTCACCGCCGAGACCGGGCTCGTCGTCCGTCGCCCGCTGCCCGAGGCACAGCTGCCGTCCAATCGGCTCGCCACGCGGTTCATCGCGGACGCCGAGGGCGTGCTTACCTCCCTGGCGGCCGCCATCAAGGCGAGCATCGCGGGTCCGGATTCCGCGCGGCTGCGGCGGACCGCCGAGTTCTACGCGCCCGTGGTCGCCGCCGCAGCGCAGCGCTTCGCCCAGCTATCGCCCGAGGCGCGTCTCGCGCTCCTGGGCGCCGTGCCGAACGCGCGGATGAGCGCGGCGCTCGCGCCGTTCGATCAGGCGGCGCTCGCGAGCGAGGAGCCGGCCTTGCTCGCCGCTGCGTTGCTGACCAGGGGTAGCGATCCCGAGCATGAGGCATTCGACCGCGCATCGTCCGCCGAGGACCCTCGCGTTGCCGAACTCGCCGCCCTGCTGCGGGCCCGGCTCCGAGACGGCCGGGCGACCTACGCGGCGTTCCGGGGCTTCACGGCGAGCGGCATCGCCGCGGCCGCGGATCGACAGCCAACTCGGCAACCGTCTGGCCAGCCCGCGACGCCCGGGCCGTGACCCCGCTGCGCGCCCCGCGGCCGCGTCGGGGCTCCGCACGGGTGCGCGCCGCCGCGGCCCGGGTCAACGCCCTCCGCGGGCGGCCCGCGATCCGCGTCGCGGGCTTCGTTCTGGGCGCGGGTCTCGTGGTCGCCGCGATCGTCGCGGCGCTCTGGCAGAATCCCGACGGCCTCCGCGAGGCCTACGCCGCCATGCGGGCGCGGCCCGCCTGGGAGGTCGTGGCCCTCTTCGCGCTGCCCGCGCTCAACTGGCTTGTCATCGCCACGTCGCTCTGGGTGCTCACCGAGCGCTTCGGCCGCCTCGGCTGGACGGAGATGACCGGGCTCATCGGCCTGGCCTGGCTGCTCAACTACCTGCCCATGAGGCCGGGCCTGGTCAGCCGCGTGACCTACCACAAGATGGTCAACGGCATCCGCGTGCGGGAGTCGGCCCGGGCGCTGGCCGAGGGCGCCGCCAGCACCGCGATCTCGGCGGGCGTGCTGCTGGCGGTTGCGCTGCTGCTCCGTGGCGTGCCCGCCGGGGTGGCCTGGCTGGCGATGGCGATCGGGCCGGTGGTGTTGGGCGGGTTCGTCGCGTCGTCGTCGTTCCGTGCCCGACCCTTGGTCGCGCGATACGCGATCGCGACAGGACTGCGCAGCCTGGACATGACCATCTGGGCGGCCCGCTACGCGCTGGCCTTCGGCGTTATCGGCGTGCCCATCGACGCCTCGGGCGCGATGGCCCTCGCGATCGCCAGCCAGCTGGCCATGCTCGTGCCCATCGCGGGCAACGGGCTGGGCCTGCGCGAGTGGATGATCGGCGCGCTGGCGAGCGGCGCGCTCACGACGGCGGCCGTCGCCGGGGGCGGCATCGAACTCGGTCAGGGCCTCACCGCGGACGTCCTCAATCGCGCGGCCGAGGTGCTCGTGTCGATCCCCGTCGGGCTGCTGGGGCTTGCGCTCACGATCCGTCGGCTGCGTCGGCACCGCCGCGGCGGAGCCTCCGAACGCGGCCAGGGAAGATCCGCACGTGCGTCGGACGCGAACGTATGACAGGGTTCGCTTGCTAGGCTCTCTGGCGTGCTGCTCTTCGTGCCCTACGCCCTGCTCGTGTGGTACGGCGCCTGCCGATGGCGACGCCGCTGGCTCGGCGTCGCGTGCGTCGCGGTGGGGGAGTTGGGCATCCTCGGCTTCATGCTGCTGCACACGCAGATGAACGCGTGGGTGTCCTACGACATGTACCTGCCCGTGCTGCAGTTCTTGCTGTGGGGCTACCTCATCCTCATCGGGCTCGTGGGTTTCTTCGTGGTCGCCATCCCGCATCGGCCCGCGGCGTGGTGCTGCCAGAAGTGTGGCTACGACCTCACGGGTGTGCCGGGCTTCGCGGAGCAGTGCCCCGAGTGCGGCGTGGAGTACGACCGCGCCACGGCCGAAGCGGCCGAGCGCCGCGCCGCGGCCGTTGTCGAGCGTCCTGCTGCCGCAGAATCCCGATCGCGTGACGTGCGAGAGATACTGGGGCGATCGCGCCTCGGCCAGGCCGAGTCCGGCCGCTCAGCGGCGGAGCTGCCAGACGCCACCAACGACGAGCACTAGCAACGGCAGCCCGAGCACCAGGCCCCAGCGGATAGCCGTCGCGACGCCCCCGTGCAAGTCGCGAATCGTCGCGACGTCCGCCACGCTCGCGCCCCGTGCGATGAACTCGTCGCGATGCGCCAGCCACAGCACGCCGGCCTCGAGCAGCGCCAGGTTGCCCGGGAAGTCGGCGACCTGGCGGCCGTCGATCGATTCGCCCTGCGACACGATCTCGTCGATGAACCAGTCGTTCGAACCGACCACCACCAGCCGGGCGTCGCGGCCGCCGTCCATCGCACGCGACGCCGCCCATGCGACCGGCCACGGACCCTCGACGTCCTCGGTCTCTGGATCGGGCGTCGGCGGATCGGCGACGATCGCGCGGCGCTCCCGCCCGATCCGCCGGTAGCCCGTCCATTGCGTTTCCTGCCACCCGCCGGGCTCGTTGATCGCAAGCAGCGGTGTGGCATCCGTGCCCGCCGGTGGGTTGGCGGCGCGCTCGACCTCGATCGGCCACGGCAGGTAGGTCGCCAGCCCGGCGATGGCGCCCTGCACCGCGTGCTCGCCGTTCTGTGCGCGGACCAACTGGTCGGTCCGCACGAAACCGGCGGGGGACCCGATCGAGGTGCTCGCCGCGTCGGTCGCGAGGATGGTCGCCTCGCTGCGCGCCACCAGGCCGAATAGCGCGAGCCCGGCCACCGTCGGATCCTGGGATCCCGACACGGCGATTTCGCTGGGCGTGACGCTCAGCAGCACGGGCGCGCCCGAGTCGATCAAGCGGTCGACCACGCGGCCGAGTTCCGCCGCCCGCTGGGCCCCGGTCTGCGCGAGCGGCCCGCTGGCCCCGCGGCCGCTGTAGGTGTTCTGCACGACGTAGACCGCCGGCCGCACGCCCGCGGGATCGAGCCGGGTGAGCTTGGCCGGTTCGTCCTCGAGCACGACGGGCCACTCGACGACCTCGATGCCCCGGCGCTGCAGGTATGCGGCCGCGATGCCGAAGGCACCCTCCAGCTCGAGTAGCCGCGCCGACTCGGCGTGGGTCAGCACGACGATCGGGCCGAGCTGATCGGTCGCGCCGAGCAGGGCGCTGCCGATCAGCGATTCGGTGCGGCGCCGCAGCGCCGGAGCGGTCGCGGCCTCGGGCCTCAGCACGCCGGGCGGCGGAAGAAGCTGCTCGGTGTCGATGGCGACGGGCGTGCCCGGGCCCACGAGGATCGCCACCGTTGCCGTCCCGGCGCTCCGCAGCACACGGACGACGTCTAGCAGCTCCAGGCGGTCGATGGCGGCGGCGGCCGCGGCGCACCGCTCGCCGGCGTCCTCGGACGATCGCTCGAGCGCGGCCGCCGGCGGCCGAACACCCTCGGGCGCGTCGGTGTTCGAGGCGAGTCCGGCCGCTTCGCCCGAGAGCAGCGCCAGCTGGCCGCCGGCGGTCCGGGCGGCGGGGGCCAGGGCGGCACGGGCGCGGTCGAGGGAGGGCGTCTCGACGCCGGCCAGCAGCGGCGTTGCGAGCGCCGCCTCCGCAGCGTCCGCTGCCGAGCGGAGGTCGCGGGCGAGCAGCGGGGCGGACTCGGCCCGGCCGGCGTACTCCCGGGCGGCCGCGGCCGTGCCCGGGCCGAGGTCCTCCAGCACGGCGGCGATGGCGGCCAGCTCGGCGGCCACCCGCGTCTCGATCACGCCCGCGGCGAGGCGGACGTCCTCGATCGCGGCCCGCAGCGCCGACTCCTGCGCCGCGATGGCGTCCGCGTCGCGGTCCGCCAGCCGTTGGGCCAGTTCTTGCAGCCCGGCCTGCGCATTGCTCGCGGCCAGCGGCGAGACGTCCATCGCGCCGGTCGCCTCCAGTTCGGCTCCTACGTCGAGCAACGCCTGCCAGGCACGCGGATCGACCCGTGTCGTATCGGCGGCGACGACCAGCTCGTAGCCCCCGCCCTCGGACGTCGCTTCGAGCAGCCGCAGCGTGAGGGGCGCGAGGCGGTGCTCGCCGGTCGCGGTCGCATCGATGCGGACGCGGTGCCGGTCGGCGATGGACACCAGGAAGGCGGCGCTGACCAGGTTGGCGACCAGGAAGGTCGCCGCCAGCCAGGCGATGTGGATCCGCCGCCGCCAGCGGCCCGCGGAGCGCATCACGCCCACCTCCGGATCGAGAGGATCATCGACGCGGCAAGCACGAACCAGCCGCTGGCGACCAGGAAGAAGGCGACGTCGCCCGTGTCGATCACGCCCTTGGCGAATCCCGCGAGCCGGCCGGTCACGTCGATGGTGCCCAGCGCATCGGCCAGCCAGGCCGGGGCCCGCTGGCGGCCGACGGTCGTCGCCAGCAGCCAGGCCAGCAGCGCGATCATCGCGCCGAGGAACGCCAGGGTCTGGCTGCTGGTGAGGCTCGACGCGGTCAACCCCACCGACAGGAACAGCACGCCCACGAGCGTGACGCTCAGATAGCCCGCGGCGATGGGCCCCGGGTCGGGCATCGGATCGGAGATCGCCAGCAGCACGCCCACCGTGGGCAGCGTGCAGGCGAGCATCGCCAGCAGGAAGGCGGCCGCCCCGAGGAACTTGCCCAGCGCGATGGCGGCGTCGCTCGCCGGCGCGGTCGCCAGCGTCTCGTAGCTGCCGGTGCGGTACTCGTCGCTGAGCAGCCGCATCGAGATCGCCGGCGCGAGGGGCAGCATTAGCCAGCCGGCGGTCGCGAAGATCGGCCGCAGCGTGGCGGGTGCGCCCTCGACCAGCACGAACTGCGCGAACATGCCGCCCCAGAGCGCCGCGTACAGCGCGAGCACCAGCCAGCCGACCGGCACGCGGAACAGCGAGGCGAACTCCCGCCGAGCCAGCAGCAGCGCTACGCGCACGCCTTGGGCTCCTTGGCGCCGGGATCGTCCCTGGAGTGGTCGCACTTCTCGCGGTTCTCGCCCTCATCGCCGCTGGCGGCCTCGGTCAGCGCCAGGAAGACGCGTTCCAGCGTCGGCGTCTGCCGCTCGAGCAGGCGGACCTCGGCCTGGTAGGTCGAGAGCGTCCGGCCCACGACGGCCCGAAGGTCGGGCTCGGTGATGGTGCCGGCGTCGAAGCGCACCCGCCAGCGTCGCAGCTTCGGGCCGGGCTCGTCCGCGGCGACCGATAAGACGCCCGGCGTCCGCGCCACGGCCGACCGTGCCGGTTCTGCGGTCCCCGCCAGCGGAAAGGCGACCTCGCAGGCCAGCTCGTCGTCCGCGGCCCCGAGCAGATCGCTGAGGCTGCCCTGGGCGCACAGCCGGCCGGCGGCCAGGATCACCACGCGGTCGCAGCTCCGCTCGATCTCGGGGAGGATGTGCGAGCTGACCAGCACGGTGCGGCCCTCGGCCAGCCGCCGGATGACCGACCGCGTCTCGTTGATCTGGCCCGGGTCGAGGCCGTTGGTCGGCTCGTCGAGGATCAGCACCCGCGGATCGTGCAGGATGGCCGCCGCGAGCCCGGCCCGCTGGCGGTAGCCCTTGCTGAGGTGGCCCACACGCCGCCGCCGCACGGGGCCCAATGCGCAGCTCTCGATCGCCCGCTCGACGGCGCCCCGCCGCGTTCTCCGTGGAATCCCGTAGAGCGAGGCCCGATACGCCAGGAATGCCTCCGTGGACATCTCGGGGTAGGCTGGGGCCGACTCGGGCAGGTAACCGATGGCCCGGCGGGCGGCCAGCGGGCGGCGGTGCGGCCAGATTCCCCCGACGCGGACCCAGCCCACGTCGGGGGTCGTATACCCGGTGATGACGCGGATGGTGGTGCTCTTGCCGGCGCCGTTGGCGCCCAGCAGGCCGGTCACCTGGCCCTCGGGCGCGTCGAAGCCGACGCCCCGGAGGGCGTGGAAGCGGCCGAACGCCTTGTGCAGGTTTCGGACTTCGATCATCGGACCCGCCTGCGCCCGGTTCGCCCGGGAAGCCGATTAGGATCGGATGAAACAATGTCTGGCCGGGAGCCGATTGGTATATACGGCGTAGATTCGGGGGCTGGGGCGAAGGACTCGCCGAACCGATCGCCCGATCCGGCGATCGGCCAGCCCGCAGGCGGTGTGGCGATGGTCGAGCGTTCCAACACGATCATCATTGTCGGCTCGACGGCCGAGGCGGCTTCCGAGCTTCCGATCCGCGACGACGCGGACGTGGTCTTCTGCACCCCGGACGAACTCGCCCAGCGGCTCGCCGAGCATCCGGGCGCCCGGGTGCTCAGCGCCGGGGCGGCCGCGCCGGAATTCAGCGAGCTCGACCGGGCCTACGCGCTGCTCGATGCCGTCAATGAGGGCGTGTGCCTGATGCGGACCGACGGCACCATCATCTGGGCCAACGCCTTCTTCCGCACGCTGGACCCGTCGGTGGGGCAGCGCATCCGGGCGGCCGCGCGCCACAGCATCGACTGGCTGGTCGCCCAGCGCGAGCAGCGCGGCAAGCTCGTCGCGCGGTGCGTCGAGGTCGGCGACGAGGACGCGAACGCCTGGTACGACGTGATCGTCTCGCTCGCACAGGGCGAGGGCGGAGGCGTAGCCGACTCCCGGCTGGTCGCGGTCATCCGCGATGTGTCCGAGGCCCGCCGGCTGGACCGCCGCATGACCGCCATCGAGCAGGCCGGCCGGGACCTCGTGTCCATCGATCCGGAATTCGTCCGCTCCAAGAACGCCATGGAGCGGCTGAGCGTGCTCGAGAGCCGCATCATCGAGACGGCCCACAAGCTGCTCAACTTCGACCACTTCGCCATCCGGCTGATCAACGACAAGACCGGCAAGCTGGAACTGGTGATCTCCGAGGGCCTCAGCCCCGAGGCCGCCGAGCTCGATCTGTATCCCTCGCGGCAGGGCAACGGCATCGCGGGCTTCGTGGCCTCCACGGGCGTGTCTGAGATCTGCAACGACGCGATGGGCGACGCCCGATTCCTGCCGTGCCTGCAGGGTGCCCGCAGCGCGATGGTGGTGCCGCTGCGGCTGCACGACCGGGTCATCGGCGTGCTCGACGTCGAGTCGTTCAAGCCGGGCGCCTTCGACGAGGAAGACCGCCGCTTCGCCGAGCACTTCGCCCGCCACCTCGCCCTGGCGCTGCGGGTGCTGGACCTGCTCGTCGTCGAGCGGTGCGAGACCAACGCCACGGTGTCGGGCCGCGTGCAGGGCGAACTCCGCGAGCCACTGGACGACATCGCCAGCATCGTCGAGCAGCTCCGCGAGAAGGTCGGCAACGATCCCGACCTGGCGTCGCGGTTGAAGCGGATCGGCACCGATGTCGAGTCCATCCGCGATCGCGTCCGCCGCGTGGCCGAGGGGCCGCGCGCCCTGCTGGGCGTCGAGCGGGCGATGGCCTCCGAGGAGCGCGAGCCGCTGATCGAGGGCGCCCGCGTGCTGGTGGCCGACGACGAGCGAGCCGTCCGCCGCGTCATCGCCGACGTGCTCCGCAACCGTGGTGCCGACGTGTGCGTGTGCGAGAGCGGGGCGGAGGCGATCGAAGCGGTCCAGGCGTCGGCCGACGGCGGCCGACCCTTCCAGCTGGTCATCAGCGACATCCAGATGCCCGACCGCAACGGCTACGAGCTGTTCTCGGCCGCCCGCCGCGCCCTGCCCGACGTGCCGGTCATCCTGATGACGGGCTTCGGCTACGACCCGAGCCACAGCATCGTCCGCGCCTCCCAGGAGGGCCTCAGCTGCGTGCTGTTCAAGCCCTTCCAGGTCGAGCGGCTGCTCGAGGAGATCCGCTCGGTGCTGCGGACCGAGGACGCCGCGAGCGAGTCGGACGGCGTTCACACGTCCGGCTAGCGCCCCCCCCCGATCCCATCGGCGGCCTAGCCAAGCCGCGCCACGAGCACCCGGGGCCGGCCCGCAAAATCGCGAACCATCCGCGCTTCTGCATACCGGCCGCTCGCCTCGGCGATCTCCAGCGCGAGTGCCGCCCGCGTCGAGGCCACCTCGATCGCAAGCACCCCGCCGGGCTCGAGCCGCTGCGGCGCGTCGTCAATCAGCCGCCGGACCAGATCCATGCCGTCTACGCCGCCTCGCAGCGCGTGCTCGGGCTCGAAGTCGCGGACGTTGGCGGCGACACCGGCCCATTCATCGTCGGGGATGTAGGGCGGATTGGCTGCGATGGCGTGGTAGGTCGAGTCCTCCGGCAGGGCCCCGAGCAGGTCTCCCGCGTGCAGCGACACGCGGTCGGCCACGCCCGTGCGCTCCAGATTGTCGCCCGCGACCGCGAGCGCGTCGTCGTCGATGTCGCCCGCATTGACGACTGCGTGCGGCGCCTGCTTCGCCACCGCGATCGCCACGCACCCGGTGCCCGTGCACACGTCGGCCACGCGCGGCGCGGCGATCGGTTTGATGGCCGCGACGACCTCGTCGACGAGCGTCTGCGTCTCGGGCCTGGGGATCAGCACCCGGCGATCAACGAGCAACGAGATGCCGTAGAACGAGGCCTCGCCCACGAGGTACTGCACGGGCTCGTGCGACAGCGCCCGCCGCACCAGCTCGCGGAGCATCGCCAGCTCGTCGGCCGATGCGGGCCTGTCGGCCTCCATGTACAGCCGGAGCCGCTCGCATCCGAGGACGTGGGCTACGAGCATTTCGGCGCAGAGCCTGGCGTCGTCGATGTCACGCTCGCGGAGCTTGCCGCCGATCCACGCAAGCAATCGCCGCGTGGTCCACGCCTGGGGCGCCGCGGTGGTCATGGCGTGCTCCAGGTGCCGGCGAGCGCCGCGAAGATCAGCGTGTCGCTCCAGCCGTATCCATCGACCCAGCGATGCGCCAGCAGCCGTCCCTCGGCCGCGTAGCCCGCCCGGTCCGCGACCCTTGCCGACGCCGCGTTGTGCGCCGAGCAGCAGATCTCGATTCGCCGCAGTCCGAAACCGCCTTCGGCCTGCGCGCAGAAGCACGCCCGCGTCAGCCCGATGACGGCCTCGGTGCAGATGCTGCGCTGGCGGTGCTCCTGGGCGATCCAGTAGCCGGTCTCGGCTTGGTGGGCGTCGGGGCGGAAGGTGTGAAGCCCGGTGCCGCCCAGGTATGCGCCGCTCGCCCGGTCGAAGATGGCCAGGTGCAGGTGCGGCGTCGGGCTCTCGGCGCGCTGGCGGGCGAACGTCTCGATGGTGTAGTGCGTCTGCGCGAGGCTGTGGTTCTCGGTCTTGGGCCAGGGCAGCCAGGGGTGCAGGCTGGGGCGGCTGGCCTCGATCGCGGCGAACATCGCCGGGGCATCGTCGTGCGTCGGCGCCCGAAGCACGAGCCGCTCGGTCTCGATGGGCAGCGGCCAGCGCTCGGGCTGCGACCATGGCTCGGGCGCCGTCATGGCGCGGTCTCGAAGACGACCTCGCCGCCGACGATCGTGCGCAGCACCCGGGCATCCGCGATGCCTCGCGGCTCGCAGGTCATCACGTCGGTGTCAATCACGATCATGTCGGCGAGCTTGCCGGGCGCAATCGAGCCCCTGCGGTCCTCGGCGAACTCGGCGCGGGCGGCGTGCAGCGTCATGGAACGGAGCGCCTCCTCGCGGGTCATCCGCTCGCCGGGCAGCCAGCCACCGTCGGGCGAGCCCGCGAGGTTCTGCCGGGTGACGGCCGCATAGAGCCCAAGGAACGGGTTGTGGCTCTCGACGGGGAAGTCGCTGCCGCCGGCGATGACCGCGCCGGTGCGCAGCAGGCTGGCCCACGCGTAGGCGCCGCGGGCCCGCTCGGAGCCGACGCGGGCGTCGATCCACCGCATGTCGCTGGTGCAGTGGGTGGGCTGCATGGACGCGATGACGCCCATCGCCGCGAAGCGGTCGATGTCGCTCGGGTGCAGCAGTTGGGCGTGCTCGATGCGGAAGCGGGCCGTGGGCAGATCGGCATCCTCGGAGGCCGCTGCACGCTCGTAGGCGTCGAGCACCTCGCGGTTGGCGCGGTCGCCGATGGCATGCGTGCACACCTGGTAGCCACGCTCCAATGCGTGGGCCGCGACAGATTCGATGAGCGAGGGATCGCTGACGGCCAGCCCGGCGTACGGCTCGCCATCGGGGCCGGTCGGCCTGTCGGCGTAGGGCTCGAGCAGCCATGCCCCGCGGGAGCCCATCGCGCCGTCGACGTACAGCTTGGTGCCCCGCGCCGTCACGACGTCGCCGATGAGTGGGTCGTTCTGCTCGAAGTGGCGTATCGCGTACGGCCCCGACACGAGCGCATAGATCCGGAGGCGGAGCTCGCCTGCGTCGGCCATGTCCCGGTAGAGCTCGATGGTCCTTGGGTGCACGCCCATGTCGTGCACGCCCGTGAGGCCGACGGCGAAGCACATCCGCTGCGCCGCGAGGATGGTCTCGCGCGGCGAGGGCAGGGCCGACGCGGGGATCGCCCGCTGCACGAGCGACTCGGCGTTGTCGACGAAGACGCCCGTGGGCAGGCCGCCCTCATCGCGGATGATCTCGCCGCCCTCGGGGCTGCTGGTGTCGGCGGTGATGCCCGCGGCGTCCATGGCGGCGCTGTTGGCCAGCGCTGCGTGCCCGTCGACGCGGGACAGCCACACGGGATGGTCGGGCGCGGCGGCCGACAACTCGCCGTGGCGGGGCAGCTCTCGGCGGCCGTCGCGGACCGGCCAGCTCTCGTGGTCCCAGCCGCGGCCGATGATCCACGCACCATCGGGCGTCGTTGCGGCGCGGGCGCGGACGCGCTCGATGACCTCGGCGTAGCTGGTCGTGCCGGCAAGGTCGACCACGCCGGTCTCGAGCTGGCCCAGCCCCGCGAGGTGGGCGTGGGCGTCGATGAGCCCGGGCAGCACGGTCCGGCCGCCCAGGTCGTGCAGCTCGGTGCCGGCGTCGGCCAGTGGCAGCACCTCGGCGTCCGACCCGACGGCGATGAAGCGGCCGTCCTCGATCGCGATCGCCGACGCACGCGGGCGGTCGGCGTCCATGGTGTAGGCGTTGGCGTTGTAGTAGATGTGGTCCGGGCCCGCGAATGCCGCCGCGCAGCACGCCGCCAGAGTAGAGACCACGGCAGCGACAGCGTTGGCGAGGTTGGTCATCCGCGGCATCTACTTCCCCTCGTACCAGTTGCCCGCGATGCTCGCGTCGACCACCAGCGGCACGCGCAGGTTCATGGCGCTCTGCATGCGGTCGACGATCAGGTCGCGAGCGGGTTCGGCGTCCGCTTCGTCGGCCTCGAACACCAACTCGTCGTGGATTTGTAGGAGCATCCGCACGCCGTCGATCTCGGGTGGCCTGCCGCCGCGGAGCGCGTCGGCGTGCGGGCTCAGCCGGCGGTGCAGGTCGACCATCGCCAGCTTGATGAGGTCGGCGGCGCTGCCCTGGACGACCGAGTTGATCGCCATCCGCTCGGCCAGCGAGCGCCGCGCGGGGTTCCTGGCCTCGATGTCCGGGATCGGCCGCCGCCGCTTGAGCATCGTCTCGACGTAGCCCTGGTCCTTCGCCTGGGCGACGCACTCCTCGAGAAAGGTCGTGATGCCGGCGAATCGCTTCTTGTAGCCGTCGATTATCTCGCCCGCTTCGGTGTTGCCGATGCCCAGCCGGCGCGCGAGCCCGAAGGCGGTGATGCCGTACACGATGCCGAAGTTGACCATTTTTGCGCCATTGCGCTGCTCCTTGGTCACCTCGCCCAGCGGCACGCCGTGGATCTGCGAGGCGACGGCGGCGTGGATGTCGCGGCCCTCCTCGAAGGCCTCGACGAGCGCCGGGTCCCCGGACAGGTGCGCCAGGATCCGCAGCTCGATCTGCGAGTAGTCCGCGCTGATGAGCACGCGACCCTCGGGCGCGACGAACGCCCGGCGGATCTCGCGGCCCACGTCGGTGCGGATGGGGATGTTCTGGAGGTTGGGATCGCTCGACGACAGCCGTCCGGTCGCGGCCACGGTCTGGTTGAAGCTCGCGTGGATGCGGTCCGTCTCGGCGTTGATCTCCTCGCGCAGGCTGACGAGGTACGTATTGACGAGCTTGCTGAGCTGGCGGTACTCGAGGATGAGCTGCGGGATGGGCGACTCGATGCTCGCGTCCTGGGCCAGCTTCTCGAGCACCTCGGCGTCGGTCGAGGGACCTGTCTTGCCCCGCTTGAGCGGCTTGATGCCCAGGCCCGGGTCGGCCGCGTCGGGCTTGTTGAACAGGACGCCGGCCAGCTGCTTGGGCGAGTCGGGCTCGAAGGTGCGGCCGCAGGCGGCCATGGCCTCGTCCTGGAGCTGCCCCTTGAGTTCATCGATGCGGCCCTGCAGGCGTTGCTCTTGCGTTTCGAGTTCGCTCGGATCGACGCGGATGCCGTTCCACTCCAGCTCGGCGAGCACGGACAGCAGCGGGATCTCGACGTCGTCGTACAGGGCGCGCAGGCCCATGCGGTCCAGCTCGGGCGCCATCGCGGCGTGCAGCCGCAGCGACACGTCGGCGTCCTCGGCGGCGTACTCGCCGGCCTGCTCGAGGGGCACCTCGTCGAAGCGCTTCTGCTTCTTGCCGGTCCCGATGAGCGTCTTGATCGAGATGTTCTCGCGGCCCAGCAGCGCGAGCGAGAGGGCGTCCATCGAGTGCGACGACCGCGACGCATCGATGAGGTAGCTGGCAATCATCGTGTCGGAGGCGACGCCCGCGAGTTCCACCCCCGCGCGGCGGAGCACCAGCACGTCGTACTTCAGGTTGTGCCCGGTCTTGGGCCTATCGGCGTCCTCCAGGATCGGGCGGAGCGCATCGAGCACCGTGCCCTCGTCGAGATGCTCCTTGGGCTCGGGCGAGCGGACGGGCACGTACCAGGCGGCCCCCTCCTCGACCGCGACGCTCAGGCCGCACAGGTCGGCCTCCATGGCGCGGAGCGACGTGGTCTCGGTGTCCACGGCGATCATGTCGGCGGCCTTCATGGCCTTGCGGACGGCGGCGAGCTGCCTCTTGGTGCGGACGATGGTGTAGCTGCCGTCCTGCGCGGCATCGTCGTCGATCGGGCGATCGAACAGGCTGCCCTGGCCGGCGTCGGATTTCGTTGTGTCGGGCGCCGGGGTCGGCTTGGCCTCGATGTCGGCGACCGCCTCGGGGTCGTCGCCCAGCAGCTTCTTGAGTTCGTCCTGGTAGCGGTTGAAGCCCAGCTCCTTGAGGAAGGGCTGGAGCTGCTCGGGCCGCAGTGCATCGAAGGCGGCCGCGTCGAGATCGAAGTCGACCTCGACGTCGTCGACGAGGGTGACGAGGGTCTTGCTCTGCTCCAGCAGGTCGCCCGCGGCGCGGATCCGCTCGCCCCGCTTGCCCTTGATCTTGTCGGCGTTGGCGAGCAGCTCCTCGAGCGAGCCCCACTCGGCGATCAGCTTGGCGGCGGTCTTGGGGCCCACGCCCTCGACGCCCGGCACGTTGTCGACGGTATCGCCCGCGAGCGCGAGGACGTCCCGCCACTGCTGGGGCGTGACGTCGAACTCCTCCCGCAGCGAGTCGGCGGTGATCACCTCGTCGTTGTGCACGTCGTAGAGCTCGAAGGCGCCGCGATCGCCGTCGCCCGCCGGGTGCAGCAGCTGCTTGAGGTCCTTGTCCTTGCTGACGGTGCGGATGTTGGCCCTGCCGGCCTGCGTGCGGGCCAGCGTGGCGACGACGTCGTCGGCCTCGTAGCCCGCGGCGCCCAGCACGGGGACCCCGATCGCCCCCAGGATCTCGAGGCACCGCTCGACCTGCTGCGGCAGATCCTCGGGCGGCGGCGGGCGGTTCTTCTTGTACTCGGGGTAGATCTCCGACCGGAAGGTCTCGGTATCGCCCGAGACGTCGATGGCGACCGCGACGTAGTCGGGACGATCGCCGACGCGGCCCGCGCCGCCGTCCTTGCCCCGCAGCAGCTTGAGCAGCATGCCCACGAAGCCGAAGGTCAGGTTGGTGGGCTCCTTGGTGACCGGGCTGGTCATGGGCGTGCGGATGGCGTGGTACGCCCGGAAGAACTGGGCGTAGCCATCGATCAGGTAGAGCGTCTTCATGGCGGGCGATGCTAGAGCGAGTAGGGCCGCTCCGGAGCGACCCCGCTCGCGACGGTGGGCATGCAACGGCCGCGGATTGTGCGATGGCTAGGTCGTGCGCCGGTAGGTCGCCCGCATCATCTCCGCCCACTCGCCGGCGTCGGTGAGCATCTGCGAGGTCAGCGTCCGCTCGTCGGCGTTGCGCACCTCGATGACGTCGCGGTAGCGACGGTCGGGCTTGGAGGCGTCCTCGAAATCCGGGCCGGTCGTCTCGAGGGTCAGCACACGCTCGGCGTCGTCGAGCGTGCCCTCGTACGCGAACATGTTGGTGAGCATGGAGCCGAACCAGCTGCCCACGAAGCGGCTCCGCCGCGGGTCGTAGCCCAGGGTCATGGTCCAGCGGGCGTCCGAGGCGCCCGGCACGTCGCCGCGGCCCTCGCAGACAACCCACAGGCCGCCGAGCGAGCGGACGACCTCGGCTCCGCGGGTAACCTCGGGCTGCCCATCGGCGGCGGGCGGGCAGGTGCTCTCGCACGTCCATTCGCCCAGGAGTTGCTCGAGCCATGCGTGTTCGGCGTGCGGCTTGGCCTGCATCGTGCGCTCCTTGGTGCATCGCCCCGCGGGCCAGTCTAGCGGAGCCATCCGGTGGTGCGTTCTCGCGACGTGCTGCGGACCGCTGGCGTCTTGAGCGGCATGGGCGGCGCTCCCTCGCGTAGCATCCGGGCCGATGGCGTCCCCACGAGCCGTGCTGCTGTGCCTGCTGCTGTTCCCGCTGAGCCTCGGGTTCGCCCAGGAGGCCGATCCGCTCGCTGCGCCCGCGGCGGACGAGATCCGCGGCCGCATCTCGGCAGTCGAGGCCAACACCGCCCTGTCGGCCGAGGAGATCGAGCGGGTCACCGGCGTGCTGCGGTCGGCCCTGGAGGCCCTGCAGCGGGCCGATGCAGCCGAGGCCGAGCGGGCCCAGCAGCGGGCCGCCGCCGACGCGGCCCCGGAGGCCATGCGAGAGCTGGCCGAATCGCTAGCGAAGCCGCCCGAACCGCTGCCCCTGGGCGTCGACCCCCAGCCGACCGTCGCGGGCGTGCGCAGCCAGCTCGAGGCCGCCACCACCGAACTCGAGGCGGTGCAGGCCGAGGTCGGCCGGCTGCAGGGCGAGGCCACGCTCCGCCAGACCTTCGAGGCCGAGGCGCCCCAGCGGATCGCCGACCTCGAGTCCCGCATCGAGCAGCTCGAACTGGAGATCGCGGGGCTGACCGGCTCCGAGCCGCTGATCGAGGCGACGCGGCTGCAGAAGCGGGCCGAACGGGCCGCCGCTCGCGCCGAAGTGGAGCGGCTGCGGGCCACGGCCGCGAGCTACGCCGCCCGGCGGGAGCTGCTGCCGCTTCGGCGGTCGAGCGCTCAGCGGCGGGCCGAGCTGCTAGGCCGCCTGGTCGAGGAGCTCCAGAAGCTCGAGGGCCAGCTCCGCACGCGGGAGGCCGAGGCCCAGCGCCGCGAGGCCGATCGGCAGCTGGAGCAGGATCGGCTGCGGCCGGCGCTCGAGATCCCGGGTGTCCAGGAGGTGCTCGAGGACACCCGCGCCCTGACGCAGAAGCGGACCGGACCCGACGGCATCGTGGCCAGGCTGGCCCGCGTGCAGCAGCGCTCGCTCAACCGCGCCCGCGAATTGCAGGAGCTGCAGGTGCGGGCGCGCAACACCGCGGCCCGAGTCCGCGCCACCGGGCTGACCGACGCCGTCAGCCTGCTGCTGCGAACCGAGCTCGGCAAGATCCCGCGGGTCGAACAGGCCGATCTGGACCGGCTGGAGCGGAGCATCGGCGACGCCCAGTTCGAGCTCATCGGCGTCGAGGAGCGGCTCGACCGATACGGCGACGTGCAGGCCTCCGTGCAGCGGCTGGCGCGCGACGCGAGCCCGCAGGCCCAGGCGGGCGTCCAGGAGATCGTCCAGTCGCACGTCGAGGTGCTCGGCTCGCTGCGGGATGAGTACGGCGAGTATCTCGAGGAGGCGACCAACCTGCTCGTCTCGCTCGTGCAACTCCGCGAGACCTCGCGGGAGCTGCGGAGTTTCATCGAGGAGCGGATCCTGTGGACGCGGAGCGTGCCGGGCAGTCCCGTGCCCAGGCCCCGCGATCTGACCGACGGCGTCGCCTGGCTCACCGGCGGCATCGGGCCCGATGGGCGCTCGCGTCCCATCGGATCGGCGTGGCTTGGCATCGCCCAGGACCTGCGGCCGACGGTGCCGGCGGTGCTGCTCACGCTGGCGGTGCCCATCGCCTTCGTGCTCAAGCGGATGGCCAAGCGGGAGCTCTCCACGCTGGCGGGCCGGGTCCGACGCTTCAGCACGGACAGCTTCGCGCTCACGGTGCGGGCCATCCCCGTCACGGTGCTGATGGCGCTGCCGCCCGCGCTCACGCTGCTGCTGGCGGGGGTTCTGCTGGCGGTGCCCGAGGACGAGCTCGCCCGCGCGCTCGCCGATGGCTTCGAGGCGGCGGCGGTCTTCGCCTTCGTGGCCGAGTTCGTCCGCCAGGGCTCGCGGCCCGACGGCCTGGCCGACGCCCACTTCCGCTGGCGCCGCGACGGCCTCCTGCAGTTCCGCCGCTGGATCCTGGTGAGCGAGGTCGTGGGCCTGCCGCTGGCCGTCGCGATCGTGGCGCTGCACGCGCAGCCCGATGCCGACCTCAACAACGCGCTGGGCCGCGTGCTGTTCGTCCTGGCGATGGTCGGGCTGTCGGTGCTCTACATCGGCGTGTTCGCGCCGTGGCGGCCCTTCGTTCGCAATCACCTGGTCCGCAAGCCGGGCAGCCTGTCGAGCCGCCTGCGCTGGGTATGGTTCCCGGTGCTCGCGGTCACGCCCCTGGTGCTCGCGGCCCTGGCGGCGCTGGGCTACTTCTACACCGCCGTCGAGCTCGACGAGCGGCTGCACTTCACGATGTGGCTCGTCGTCTCCGTCACGGTCGTGCACTCGCTGGTGCTCCGCTGGCTGTTCATCGAACGGCGCCGGCTGCTCGTCGAGCGGGCCCGCCAGCGGCGCGAGGGCGGGCAGGAGGGCGAGGGCGAGCGGCCCGCCGAGGCCGACATCGAGCGGGAGCTCGACGCCGCCGACGTCGACGCCCAGACCCGCCGGGTAGTGACCGCCTTCGTCGTGCTGGGCGTGGTCATCGGCATGTATGCCCTGTGGGTGGAGCAGCTGCCGGCGCTGCGGATGTTCGAGCGGGTGCAGATCTGGCCCACCGTGGATCTCGTGCCCGAGCGGGCCAACTCCGAGCTGCTCGGCGCGGAGGTCGCCCAGTTGCTCGACCAGGCCGACGGCGAGGAGCAGGCCGCCGCCGACGCCTCGCCCACGCTGTTCCCCGGGCTCGGTTCGGCGGGTGGCTCGGGCGAGTCCGAGCCCATCGGCGTCATCACGCTGGCCGACGTGGGCGGCGCACTCATCGTCATCATCCTGACCTGGGTCCTGGCCCGCAACCTGCCGGGCCTGCTCGAGATCACGGTCCTCAAGCGGCTGCCCTTCGACGCGGGCGCGCGGTTCGCGATCTCGGCCATCCTGCGGTACATGCTGGGCATCATCGGCATCCTGATCGGCTTCGGGGCGCTAGGCATCGGCTGGTCGCAGGTGCAGTGGCTCGCCGCCGCGCTGACCTTCGGACTCGCCTTCGGGCTCCAGGAGATCTTCGCCAACTTCATCTCGGGGCTGATCATCCTCGTCGAGCGGCCCGTCCGCGTCGGCGACACCGTCACCGTCGACCAGACCAGCGGCAAGGTGACCAAGATCCGCATGCGGGCAACCACCGTGCAGGACTGGCAGCTCCGCGAGCTGGTCATCCCGAACAAGGTCTTCATCACCGACCGCTTCATCAACTGGACGCTGTCGGATCCCAGCGTTCGCGTCGACGTGCCGGTGGGCGTCGCCTACGGCACCGATCCCAGGATCGTCACCCGCACGCTGCTGGACATCGGCCAGAGCCAGCCGCACGTAATGCGCGAGCCCCGCGTGCGGGCGTTGTTCATGGGCTTCGGCGATAGCACGCTCAACTTCGAGCTGCGGGTGTACATCGAGCACTTCGACTACTTCCTGGACACCCGCACCGAGCTGCACGCCCGCGTCGCCGAGCGCTTCAAGCAGCTGGGCATCGAGATCGCCTTCCCGCAGCGCGACCTGCACGTGCGGTCGATCGGGCCGCTGGCCGACATCGTCCGCAAGGCCGGCGACGGCGAGGGCATCGACGCCCGCGTGCTGGAGCAGGCGTGATCACCTTCGAGCCCATGGCCCGCGAGCCGGGCGTGCTGCTGGCGGCGTCGCCCGCGGGCGTGGCCCGCATGCCCGGTGAGCCCATCGAACTCTTCCTCGAACAGTGGCGACCCCAGCCCTGGGTCTGGCTGCACCTCGACCACAACCGCAAGGCCGCGCAGCGGTGGATCGAGGACGCCACGCCGCCCGAGGTCGCCGACGCGATGCTCATCGTCAAGACCCGCCCCAGGTGCGTGGTGCGGCCCGAGGGCGTGCTGTTCATCGGCCGCGGCGTGAACCTGGCCGAGGGCGCCAGGCCCGAGGACATGGTGTCGATCCGCGCGTGGCTCGAACCAGGCCGGCTGACCACGGTGGTGCTCCGCCGGCTCCGTGCGGCCGAGGATCTCGCCAAGGCGCTGCTGCCGCCCGACAACGAAGCCGTCCCCAACGCCGGCGCGCTGCTGGTCATGCTGCTCGAGCGGCTGCTGGATCGCATGGCGCCGACCGTTGTCGATGTCGGCGAGGCCGTCGACGAGCTGCTCGAGCGCGTCATGGACGACGGCGAGCAGGCCACCCGTCGCGAGGCGACGGACCTGCGGCTCCGAACGCTCGTGCTGCGGCGGTACGTCGTGCCGCTGCGGGACGCGCTCACCGAGCTGAACGCGGCGCCCAGGTCGCTCATCGACGCCGACGCGGCCCGAGCCATCCAGGAACTGGCGGATCGAGCCACCCGCGTCGCCGAGGACCTCGAGCTGCACGGTGTCCGCGCCGAGACCGCCCGGCAGGAACTCTCGGGGCAGGACGCCGAGCGGCTGAACCGCCGGCTCTATGGTCTGGCGATCATCAGCGCGGTCTTCCTGCCGCTGGGCTTCCTGACGGGCGTGCTGGGCATCAACGTCGCGGGCGTGCCGTTCACGACGCAGCCGTGGGCCTTCGCCTTCTGGTGCGGCGTCGGCCTGCTGTTCGTCGCGCTCGAGATCGGCGTGCTCAAATGGGCGCGCTGGCTCTGAGCCTGGTGGGCACGGTCCACCCGCGACGCACGGTGCGCTAGCGGCGGCGTCGGCCCACCAGCAGCCCCGCGACGCCGAGCCCCGCCAGCGTCGCCGGCGCGGGGATCACGACCAGATCGATGCTGTAGCCGGTAACCTCCGGGCCGGTCTGCTGCACGACGTAGCTGTAGGTGCCCGGGCCGAGCGGGGTGTCGAAGCCGGTGCCCGCCAGCGGGGCCGCCGCCAGCAGCGGGAGCAGATCGGTGCCGGCCGGCGCGGGGTCGAGGTGATCGCCGCCCAGGAAGAAGGCGGCCGTATCGGGGCCGGGGATGAAGCTCGTCGCGCCGGCGTTGATCGCGTGGAAGCCGCGGTTGCCGGGATCGCCGCTGGTGATGTCGAAGTACTCGAGCAGCCGCAGCTCGCCCAGTGCCTGGCCATCGGGGATGGTGAAGGTGACGAAGTCCCGCGTGTCGTCCGAGGCGAACACCTGGCCCGTGATGATGTTGCTGCCCAGGCCCAGCGTGATCGCGGTGGGAGCGTCGGGATCGCCCGAGATGTCGCCCGAGACCGACTCGTCCCAGGCGATCTGGGCCTGTGCGGCGGCGGCGAGGGCGGCGAAACCGCCCATCGTGATGGCAACGCGGTGCATCGAAGGCATGGCTCGATTCCTCTCTCTTGGGTGCGCGTCGGCCCGCGCCTCCCGCGGCCGCTGCCAGCGTAGGTGCGGCGGATGGCCCGGCGTTGCGGTTCCGTTGCGTCCACTCGGCGGATCGGGCCCAGATTAGGGCACTCCTCGATCCGCGAGCGACCGCAGCCGGTCGATCTCGGCCTCGCTCGGCTCGCGATCGCGGCGGGCCATGGCCGCGCGGGCTACCTCCAGGAAGCGCTCGATGCGGTAGGGCTTCTCGCCCGCGTCGGTGGCCCACCGCATGGCCTCGATGCGGCCCGCGATCGGGCGGCCGGTGGCCCACATGGTGCCCGTGCCCACGATCGCGCCGGTCATGATGCGGGTGCAGATGGCGGTCTTCACGTGGTCGCCCAGCGTGCAGCCGAGGAAGGTCTCGCCCGTGCGCTGGCGGTCGACGACGATCTCGCCGTACGTGTTCAGAAGGTTGCTGTTGGTCGTGCCCGCGCCGAGGTTCACCCACTCGCCGACGAACGAATCGCCGAGATAGCCGTCGTGCGCCTTGTTGGCGAAGCCCTGGAAGATGGTGCCCCCGACCTCGCCGGCGACCTTGCACGCCGGTCCGATCGCGGTGCCCGGCCGGATGCGGGCCTGCTCGAGCACCGTCGACCCCGGGCCGACATACGCCGGCCCGATGATGATGGCGTGGTGCGACACACGGGCGCCCTCGGCGATGTAGATCGGCCCGCCGCCGGCGTCCAGCACGGCGGTGGGGGCGATGCGGGCGCTCGGGTGCACCGTCGCGGCGCCCATCGGCGAGAGCGCGCGGAGATCGTGCGCCAGGCACGCATCCCGCAGCGAACGCACGTGCCACGGCCGATCGAGCAGCTGCGCGTCCAGTGGTGCACAGCGCCAGGCGGCGATATCGGCCACGAAGCGCCCGCTCTCGGGCACGCGGACCGCTAGCAGATCGTCGCCCGCCGCAAGGCCCTCGCCGTCCGCGAGGCCGGCCAGGGCCTCCGCGTGCTCGGCACCCAATGGCCACCGCCCGTTCACGAAGACCGCACCCGCGGCGTCGTCGTTGACGCCCAGGTCGCCGTGCCGCGACGTCGCGAGCGCCGCGTCCCGCTTGGGGACGCGCAGGCCGACTACGGCGTGGCCCGCGTGAGTCCATCGCTCGAGCGTGGTGAACGCGCCGATGCGGATGCCGAAGGCCGGCCGCAGATCGGTGATGGGCGCCAGCTTGCCGTTGCCGTCGTCGAAGAGCGTCAGTTCCACGCGTCGGGTCTCCGGGCGGGGTCTGGAAGCCACGGTATCGGAGAGCGCAGGGTCACGCCCGCCGCATCCAGCTCCGCGGCGCGGTGCTCTGGAAGCCGAAGAGCGGCGCCATGGCGGCGAGCGCGAAGCCCATGGGGACCGCCAGGAACGCGGTGTACGCCGATGCACCGAGCTGGACCACGAGGCGCTCGAGCGGTTCGGTTGCGATACCCGAGCCGTACAACCGCTGCAGGGCGAGCAGCGCGACGACAACGATATTGATCGCAATTCCCCCGATGAAGGCGAGGACGGCCATGGTCGCCAGGTGGTTGCGCACCAGCTTGCCGCGGACCATCAGGGCGAGCTGCGCGAGCAGCACGTAGCCCAGGGCGTGCGCACCGATGAGCGGCTGCACGCCGCCGGCGCTCGCCGACCACGGGCCCGTCAGGTCGATCGCCAACCCGATCAGGAGGCAGGCCCAGAGCGCCTGCACCGGTGGCGCACTGAGCGCGACGTACACCGCCAGCGGCAGCAGGAAGCTGGGCTGCACCGGACCGATCGCCAGCGCATCGCGGGCGCCCCGCTCGATGCCCAGCAGCCCGTAGCCAACGACGCCGAAGGCGATCCAGTTCACGGGCCGCCCTCCACGTCCCCGACCGTCTCGTCCTCGGTCGGGTCGAGCGGCACGCGGAGCACGACCTCGCTCACCCGCTCCAGCGGCACCAGCGGCGACACCGTCACGATGGTCCTCGTGGGCTCGTCGGCCGCCGGCTCGACCGCAACGACCTCGCCCAGCACGAGCATCTGGGCGCTGCCGGGCCAGGTGTCGTCCCGCAGGCGGACGGTCAGCCCCGCGGCGAGCTCGACGGGGCCCTGGCGGCTGGGCTCGAACACCCAGGTGGCCGGTCCGCGGAGCAGGCCGTCGCCCGTGGGCTCGAGCCGGCACGCCACGCCACTGGCCAGATCCTCCCCCGTGAGCACGACGGCGTCGATGCCCCCGGCGGCCGAGCTGGTGATCGGCCGCACGATGCACCACGCCGCGGTGGTCCGCTCGACGCGGCCCAGCAGCTGCAACCCCTCGACCACGGCCACCGCGTTGGGCACCACGCCCCGCCCGCTGCCGGCCCGCACCTGCAGGTCGATGCTGGCCGGGTCGCTCAGCCGGCCGATGACCGGGGCCGCGACCTGGCGGATGTCCACGTCGGGCGTGAGCGCGAGCCCCCGCTGGAGCTCGAGCACGAGGGCCTCCAGTTCCTCGACGCGGACCTCGAGGTCGAGCGCCCGCTTGCGGCTGGCGTCCAGCTCCTGCTTGTACTGCTCGGCGAGCGCCGGATCGGCCCCGGGGCGGAGCGGCCTGGTCAGCGGATCGGCGACCCACTTGATCGCGTGGCTGACGGGCGCCGTCACCGTGAGCGCGAGGTCGGAGAAGGCCGACGTCCATCGGGTGTAGCGCATGGGCGCGACGGCCATGATCGCCAGCAGCACGAGCGTCACCCGCAGCAGGGTGCGTGCGCTCGGTCGCTTGGAGAGTGGTCCAGCCATGGCGTCGGCCTGTGCGCCCGCCGGTGCAGAGCGTCGGACGCCGGGGTCTGAGCGTGCGAATCTAGACGTCGATGTCGTTCTCGAGCGTGGCCTTCCACTCCTCGATGTGCTCGAGGTAGATCGCCGTTCCGCGGGCGACGCACGTCAACGGATCCTCCGCGAGCTGGCAATTGAGCCCGGTGGCCTTTCGGAGCACGTCGGGAAGGCCGCGGAGCAGGGCGCCGCCGCCGGCGAGCATGATGCCGTTCTCGACGAGGTCGGCGGCCAGCTCGGGCTCGATCTTCTCGAGCGTGCGGGTCACGGTCTCGATGATCTGGCCGATGGGCTCGTTGAGCGCCTCGCGGATCTCCTCGCTGGTGATGGTCGCCTTGCGGGGCAGGCCGCTGATCATGTCCCGGCCGCGCACCTCCACGGTGCTCTCGTCCTGCATGCCGGCGGCCGATCCGATCTCGATCTTGATCCGCTCGGCGGTCTGCTCGCCGATCATGAGGTTGTAAGTTCGGCGCATGTGGTTCATGATCGCCTCGTCCATGTCGTCGCCCGCGATGCGGACGCTCTCGCAGACGGCGATGTCGGCCAGCGACATGACGGCGACCTCGGTCGTGCCGCCGCCGATGTCAACGATCATGGACGCGGTGGGCTCGGCGACCGGCAGGCCCGCGCCGATGGCCGCCGCCACGGGCTCTTCGAGCAGGTACGTGCGGCGAGCGCCGGCGTGCTCGGCAGAATCGAACACCGCCCGCTTCTCGACCGCGGTGATGCCGCTGGGCACGCTGATGACCACGCGGGGCCCCACGAAGCCCCAGTTGCGGGTCAGCTGGTTTACCTTGCGGATGAAGTAGCCGAGCATGGCCTCGGTGATCTGGAAGTCGCTGATCACGCCGTCCTTGAGCGGACGGACCGCCGCGATCGAGCCGGGCGTCTTGCCGAGCATCTCCTTGGCGACCCAGCCGACGGCCTGGCCGTTCTTGAGCACCTCGTTGGTGCCCTTGCGCACGGCGACCACGCTGGGCTCGTTGAGCACGATGCCCTGCCCGCGGACGGCAACCAGGGTGTTGCACGTGCCCAGGTCGATGCCCATGTCCACGCTGAACAAGCTGGTCAGCCGGTCGAGATACCGCACCGGGGCGTCGCCCTCCTGGCCGGCCGCCGCGATCGCGCTGCGACGGATGCTCCGCATGGGGCGATCCATCGGCCCCGGCGTGCGGCAGGCGTGAGATTATAGGAATCCGTGAGCCTATCGGCCGCTTGCACGCCGAACTTCATCAAAGACAGGGGCCCCGGCGCATTCGCTCCGGAGCCCCTGGGTGGGAGTCGGGCCGGCGAGCCACGCGGCGCGGTGCCGCGCGGGGTTCGCCTGTCGCTAGCTGGCGCTAGAAGACCTTCCGGCCGGTGGCCTTGGGCTGCTGGTCGACCTCGACCTGCGGCAGCTCGAGGACCGGCGCACCCAGCTCGATGACCTGCCGCGGAGCGGAGCCCTCGAGGCTCAGCTTGGCCTGGTCCTCGTAGCTCAGCCGCTCGCGGCGGCGATCGAGCTGCTCGAGCCGCTGCTCCTGCTCGTGCCGCGTCTGGGCGATGCGCTCGAAGACGTGCTGTGCGCTGTTGGCCTCGAAGGGTCCAAGCTCGTCCAGCGTCTTCTGGCGGGCTTCCATCATGTCGATCATCCGCTCGTTGCGGGCGATGGCATCGATCTGCTGGTTGAGCTGCCAGAGCTGGGCCTCGAAGTCGGCGCGCTCGGCGTGCAGCTTGTCCCGCAGCTCGACGAGCCGCTCCCGCTGGCGGCCCAGCAGGTCCAGGTCCCGGGCGATGTCCTGCGCACGCACCGCGTACGCCTCCTTGGTCTTCTGGATCTGCACGGCCCGGGCCTGCGCGGTGTCCAGGTCCATGCTCTCGCCGCCGAAGCGGACGCGGACGATCGTGCCCGGGCGGGCGCTGGCCTGCGCGGTCTCGACCTGGTCGAAGAGGCCGTGCATCTGCGCGAGGTCCTCGTGGGCGAGCTCGACCACGCGGTTGGCGACGGCCAGCTCGCGCTCGTAGCCGACGACCTGGCGGTCGAGGCTGTTGAGATCCTGCTGGACCCGGGCGATCCGCTCGGGGTACTGGGCCTCGAGCTTGCGGAGCTGGGCCCGCATCTTCACCGGATCATCGATGTTGCTGTCGATGGCGTCGTTGACGCGATCGCGGGCCTGGCTGAGCGCGGCGCCGACTCGATCCGGGCCGGCCACGGCGAGAAGACCACCGCCGACCAGGGTGCCGATCACGCCTACACGAACGAGAGTCTTGATCACTGGCATCGTGACGACCTCCTTAGCTTTCCCCCGGGGGTTGGCTTGGTCCCGGCGGCCGGCGTCGGCCTTCCACGCGGCCCGACGCCCTGACGCCACCGTGATTGGGAGCCGGACCCGCCGGATTTCACACCAGGGGCAAGTCGTGCGGCCCGCTTCCCAAGAAGCCGGCGAGGATCGACGCCTCGGGCCGAACCGGCCGGGGCCTTCGGGGCGTCATAATGGAGGCAACCCAGGCCGCACCCCGGATGGCGATCCGGGCCGAGCCCAGGGGAGGAGCGACGATGCTCAGCGCTGTGACGACCAGCTTTATCGGGCGGCTGCGGGACAACGACCAGGCCGCCTGGTTCGAGCTCTGGGAGACGTTCGGCCCGGTCGTCCGCCTGCAACTCACCCGCTGGGGCAAGGGCCGCATCGGCGCCGAGACCGTCCGCGATCTGTCCCAGGAGACGCTCGCGGCGCTCAGCGACTCGATCGAGCGGTACGACCCGGCGCGGGGGGCCCGCTTCAGCACGTGGCTGCTGGCGATCGCCAAGCACGTGCTGGGCGACGAGATCGATCGGCGGATGGCCCAGAAGCGGGGCTCGGGCAAGAAGGCCGTTGCCCTCGACGAACGGTGGGCGACGGTGCCCTCGACGGTGGGCGCCGACGCGGCCTACGAGGCGGCGGTGTTCCGCGCCAAGATCGAGGCCGCCCTCCGCGCCGTGGAACGCGAGGCCGAGTTCATGGACTTCTCGATCTACCGGATGCGGGTGCTCGACGGGCTCAGCGGCCGGGACGTGGCCGCCCAGCTGGGCGTCAGCGAGCCGACGGTGAGCCGCCGGCTGGCGAAGGTGCGGGGCATGGTCCGAGATCGTGCGCGGATGATGGTCGAGCAGTTCAGCTTCACCGCCGACGAGCTGGGCGAGGCGGCGCGAAACGGGCTGGACTTCAATCCGACCAAGGCGGACGACGACCTCTTCGACGAGGCGATCTGCGAGATCTACCACCGGCAGGCCGAGCTCCGCCGGCTGGACGAGCAGGCCGCCGTCGAGGATTGACCCCCCGCCGGGCGACGGAGGCCCGGCGCGGAGGAGGAGGCATCCGGCATGTCACCGCTGCTGACGATCCTGGCCCTGGTCCTGATCATCCCCGCCGCGATCATCGCGATCATCTACGCCTTCAAGGCGCTCGCGTTCGTGCTGCGGAAGCTGGGCGGCTTCATCGTGGGCGAGCTGAGCGACATCCTCCGCATCCTGGGCGTGCTCATCACCGTGCCCATCCTGAGCATCCTGGTCGTGGCCAACATCGTCATCGCCCACTGGTCCAAGGTGGGCCATTACGGCCGCGGCGTGAGCGACGAGATCCGCACGCTGGGGGCGGCCATCTACCGCGTGCTCATCGGCCATCCCGCCGAGCTGCTGTGCCTGACGCCGCTGACCGAGGGCTTCGAGCGCCGCATTCCCGATCTGATGGCCGCCGCGCCGGGCCCCGACAAGCCGTCCCGTCGCGTCGGTCGCTTCGACGGCTACGAGATCGTCGGCTCGCTGCCGGGCGGCGGTTCGGGCGGCAAGCTGTACATTGCCGTGCCCGATGCCTCCAAGCGTGCGGCCTTCGAGCGCCGCGGCATCGACGACGTCGAGAAGGTCGTCATCAAGGCCTTCGGGCTGGGCGAGGGCTCGAGCCTGCCGCAGATCGTCCGCGAGAGCCGGTCGCTGGATTCGGCCAAGAAGCTCGGATTGGTGCTCGAGCACGAGTTGACCGAGGGCCGCTTCCACTACGTCATGCGGTACGCGCCGGGCGAGAGCCTCACCCGGCTGACCCAGCGGCTGCACGCCGTTTCGGGCAACCGCGGCCTGACCGACGCGAACCTCGACGCCGCGCTGGGCTACACCGCCGACCTGCTCGAGACCCTCTCGGGCTACCACGCCGGCGGCCTGTGGCACAAGGATGTCAAGCCCGACAACGTCATCGTCGACGGCGACAAGGCGCGCCTCGTCGACTTCGGGCTCATCACCCACCTGCGGTCGGCCATGACGCTGACCACGCACGGCACCGAGTACTTCCGCGATCCCGAGATGGTGCGGATGGCATTGCGGGGCGTGAAGGTCAACGAGGTTGATGGCGCCAAGTTCGACGTGTACGCCGTCGGCGCGGTGCTCTACTCGGTGGTCGAGAACAGCTTCCCCGCGCACGGCGGGCTGAGCCAGATCTCGCAGCGCTGCCCCGAGAGTGTGCGGTGGATCGTCCGCCGTGCGATGACCGACTACGACAAGCGGTACCGCTCGGCCGATGAGATGCTCCAGGACGTGCGCTTCGTGCTGGCGGCCGACGATGCCTTCGCGGTCAAGCCCGCGCAGCTGCCCAGCATGCGGGGCACCGTCGACGCGGTCGAGCACGCGTCCGCCGAGCCCGAGGCCCGGGCCGAGGAGCCCGTGGTCCAGCGGGCCGCGTACGCCCCGCCCGCCGACGAGTCCGAGGCCCCTGCGCAGCCCGCGAAGGGACGCTCGCGGGTCCGCATGCTCAACTGGTGGACGGGGAGCTTCGCCGTGGACGACGCGGCCCCCGCAGTGCAGGCCTCCGCGGCACCCGCGGAACCGGTCGTCGTTGCCCGCGCCGCGACGCCGGTGTCGGCCCGCAAGACCGCCCGCGAGCAGGTCGCCGACGCCCGCGGCCGCGCCCGCGCGACGCAGCGGCGCGCCCACGATCGCCGCGTCGGACGCGTGGCACACGGTGCGCCGCCCCGGGGCAAGCAGCGGGGCGGGGGCTTCGGCATCGGCCTGGCGATCGTCCTCATCGTCATGCCGGTCATCGGCGTCGGCCTGCTGGTGCTGCGGCCCGCGATGGACCGGGCCAACAACTCGTTCTACGACCCCTACGCGCCGCAGGCCGCGCAGGAGCACGCCTCCGCCCAGGGGCCGCGCAGCGCGCCCTCCCCGGCCGCGATCCTCGAGCACTTTGCGTCCTCGAAGGAGCGGCTCGACGGCACGCTGCTGGTCGTCCGCGACGCGACTGCGCTGTCGCCCGAGTCGCGGCACGCCATCGAGACGCGGCTGTCGGCGCTGCGGCAGGCGGGCGTCGAGGTGCTCGACCTGCACGATGCCGCCCGCAAGGACCAGGACACCATCGGCGCCATGATCGCCGACCTGCGGCGGACGCTGGGCCTCAAGGACCTTCGGTCGACGAAGGGCTGGGATGCCGCCAAGGGCTGGGTCGCCGGCCAGAAGAAGACCGACGGCGTCTACTGGATCGCCGCCAGCGAGGCGGACCCCAACGTGCCCGAGCCCCGGCTGATCGTGCGGGGCGAGCGCGGCAAGAAGCTCGCCAGCGCCATCCGAAGCCTCGAGGCCGACTAGCCGGCGCCGTTCTCACTCGCCTGCGAGAGCTCGGCGAGCCTGCCCAGGGTCCGCAGCGCATCGCCCGAGTCGATCGCCGCCTCGGCCCGCTCGATCCCCGCCTCCATCGTGTCGCACGCATCGCAGATCAGCAGCGCCGCCGCGCTGTTGGCGACCACCGCGTCCCGCTTGGGTCCCCGCTCGCCCTCGAGCACGCCGCGGACGACGTCCGCCGCGCTCCGCAGGTCGGGCACCTGCAGGTCGTCGAGCGTCGCTCTCGGCAGGCCGTAGTCGGCCGCGTCGATCTCGTCCATGGTCACCGTGCCACCCTCCACGCGGCCCACGATGGTCGGGCCGGTGGTCGAGACCTCGTCCATGCCGTCGCGGCCGTGCACGACCATGGCGCGCTCGGCGCCGAGCCGCGCGAGCGCCCGGGCCTGCGGCTCGACGAGATCGGCGTGGTAGATGCCCATGAGCTGCCGCGGCGCGCCGGCCGGATTCGTGAGCGGGCCGAGCACGTTGAAGATCGTCGGGAAGCCCAGGCTCCGGCGGGCCCCGGCGGCGTGCCGCGCGGCGGGGTGGTGGTGGATCGCGAAGCAGAAGCACACGTGCGCCTCGCCCAGGCACCGCCCCTGCACCGCGGGCGGCGCATCGACGTTCACGCCCAGCTCGCTAAGGACCTCGGCCGACCCCCGGCCCGATCGGCTGCGGTTGCCGTGCTTGGCGACCAGGATGCGGCCGCGTCCCGCCGCCGCGGTGACGATGGCCGACGCGGTGGAGATGTTGAACGTCTTGGGCGCTCCGCCCGTGCCGCAGGTATCCAGGACGACCGTGCCCTCGGGCGCGCCGTCGGGCGTTACGGCCGCGGCCTTCTCGCGCATCACGCGGGCGGCGCCGACCAGCTCGTCGACGGTGGCGCCGCGGGCCTGGATCAGCGCGAGCAGCCCGCCGATCTGGGCGTCGTCCAGCTCGCCGCCTAGGAGCAACCCGAAGGCGTGGTAGGCCTCCTCCTCCCCGAGGGTCGACCCGGCGCAGAGCCGGCCCAGCACGTCGTGCGCATCCATGCCGATACAGTACCAGACGCACCGCGGGGCCCCCGCGTGCGTATGGACCGGAGGCGGCACGGCGTCGACCTGGCGCGAGAGCGCGACGCCCCCGCGGACGCTATGGGACGCAGCACCGAACCACGAGCCGACGCACAGACGACCCGCCTCATCGGGCGGATCCGGTCGAGGTGGCGGCTGCGGATCGCCCTGGACCGCGTGGCCTGGTCCCTCGCGATCGCCGGCGGTGCCTCGGCGGGCCTCGTCGCGGCGTCGCGATGGCTCGGCGAGGCACCCTGGGCGTGGGTCGCAGTGGCCGGCGTCGTGGCCGCCGGCGTTGCCGCGGGCGTCGCGATCGCGGCCCTGGCGGACGTCCGGCCCGAGCACGCGGCTGCCGCGGCGGACGCGCACGCCGGGCTGCCCGACACGATCAGCAACGCCTGGCAGCTGTCCGCGGATGCCGGCGAGGATGCCGGCTTCGCCGCCCTGGCCGTGCGGGAGGCCGAAGGGCGGGCGACATCGGTCCGCGCCGCCGAGGTCGCGCCGGTTCGGCTCGGCCGCGGCTGGCTCGCCTGGCCCGCACTCGTCGCGGGGGCGTTCCTGCTGGCGGCCTACCTGCCGCCGTGGGGACCGTCGCCGCGGGTCCGCACGGTGGCCAGCGAGGAGCAACGCCAGGCCGTGCAAGACGAGGTCCGCGGCCTGGCCGACCGCGTCGTCGACCTGCCCGCCGATGACGAGGATCCCGCCGAGCGGGCCCGCATCGAGGAGCAACTCGAGCGGCTCCGCGAGATCGAGGACGAGCTGGCCGCCGGCGCGGACCCGGCGGCCGCCGCCACCGAGGCGGCGTCTGCGGCGGCGGAGGTCGCCGACGCGATCGAGGAGTCCTCGCAGCGCGACCTCGATGAGGACCAGGCCCTCCGCGATGCGCTCTCCCGACTCGAGCGCCGCGACACGCCGGAGCCGCCGGCCGAGGAGGGCTCGCTGTCCGAACTCGCCGACCGCCTGGAAGATGCGCTCCAGCGGGGCGACCTGCAGCGGGCGGCGGAGGTCGCCGAGCAGCTGGAGCAGTCGGCCGCCGCCGACGGGACCGCGCCGCAGCCCGACCGCGATCGGGCGGCGGAGTCGCTCCGCGATCTCGCCGACCAGGTCGAGCGGGCCGCCCAAGCGACGCAGGACCGCGCAGGCGAGGCGCCTTCGGACCCGCCGGAGGCCGGCGACACGCCGGCGACCCCGCCCGGCGATCCCGCCGAGGAGGACGCCGGCTCATCCAGCGACGAGGCCCCGCGGCCCGATCGACCCGAGGGCGCACAAGACCTCAGCGATGCCCTGCGGGAGGCCGCCGACCAGATCCAGGATCCGGCCGAGACACCGCCCGACGGTGCGCAGCCGCCCGACCAGCGACCCGATCAGGGGAGCGAGCCGGCCGCCCCGCGGGATCCCGGAGCCGAGCCGCCCCAGTCCGAGCAATCGCAGGAGCGGAGCGGCGAGCAATCCCAGCAGGGGCAGCAGACCCAGCAAGGCGAGCAGGCCGGCGAGCGTCAGGGCGCAGAGCCGTCCGAGCAAGCAAGCGAGCGACCGGCAGAACAACCGGGCGAGCAGCGGCAGGGCGAGCGGCCCGGCCAGCAGACCGAAGGTGGCCAACCGGACGCGCAGCAGGGCGAGCAATCGAGCGAGACCGCGAGTGAAGGGGCGCCGCAGCAATCACCCGGTTCGCAGCCGGCGGGAGCGCAGCAGCCGGATCCATCACAAGCCGATCCGGCGCAGCAGGATCCCGGTCAGCCAAATCCGGACCAAGCCGCTCCCGACGAGACCATCGCGGATCAAGCCCAGGATGGCGCGTCGCAATCCGAATCGCCCAGCGAGCCCGGCGAGGCGCAGGATGCCTCCGGCGAGCGGCCCGGGCAGCAGGGGCAGCAAAGTCCGAGCGGCACGCCCACGCAGCGGCCGGACGCATCGCAGCCCTCGGACGGCGCAGAGTCCGACCAGGACGGTGAAGGAGATCAAGAGGGTCAGCAGGGCGAGGGCGGCGGTCGCCTCTCGGATCGGCTGCGGGACCTGGCCGAGCGGCCCCAGCGGGCCCAGGAGCGGCAGCGGCAGGCCGAGGATCTCCGCCGGCGGGCCCGCGAGGCCTTCGATCGCATGTCGCCCGACGAGCAGCGGGAATTGCTCGAGCGGCTCCGCGAGCAAGACCAGCAGCAGGATGCGCCGGCCGATGATGCCGGCGGGCGGCCGGACGGTGGTGGTGCCGCTCCGGGCGGCGCGGACGGTGACCAGCGATCTGGTGCGCCGCCGTCTGCGACGAATCCGTGGCAGCAGGAGATCGTCGACGCCCGCCCCGAGGAGCCCGGCGAGGCCGACGCGATGCAGACCGTCGCCGAGTGGTTCGGCGAGGGCCGCGACACGCCGGGCCGTCCGGTCGAGGGCATAGCGCGGGACGTGCGGCGGGCCGCCCGCGGCGCCCAGGACGCCATCGAGCAGGAGCGCGTGCCGCGGCGGCGGAGCGAGCTGATCCGCCGCGTCTTCCGCCGGTACGCCGAGCAGTTCGCGCCGGCGCCCGCCGAGGCCGCGCCGGCCGAAGGCGGATCGCGGTGAGGCCGCCGCGATGATGGGCCTTGCGTGGGACAACCCGTGGTGGCTGATGCTGCTCCTTCTCGCGGCGCCGCTGGGCTACGTGGCGTACCGGCGGTTCGTGTCGATGACCGCATCGCGGCGCGTCTCCGCGGCGGTCGCCCGGCTCGTGCTCATCGCGCTGCTGTCGGCGGGTCTCGCGGGCGCGAGTTCGGTGCAGGAGACCAATCGACTCGCCGTCGTGGCCGCGGTGGACGTCTCGGCCTCCGTAGATCGCTACGGCGGCGCGGACGGGCAGGGCGCGGCGCAGCGGATCCGGGCGTTCCTCGAATCGGCGGCCACGGCGCGCGACGACGAGGACCTGCTGGGCGTCGTGGCGTTCGCCCGCGGCACCGAGCCCGTGGCCGCACCGACGCGGAGCGACATCGCCGATCGCCCGCTGCCCCAGGTGGGCTCGGGCGGAACGGACATCGCTGCGGCGCTTCGGCTCGCGGCCGCAATGATCCCGGCGGATAGTGCGGGCCGCATCCTGCTGCTGTCGGACGGCAACGAGACACAGGGCGACGCCCTCGCCGTTGCCGAGGACCTCGCTCGGGCGCGGCTGCTAGGCGAGGGCGCCCGCGGCGGTCTGCCGATCGACGTGCTGCCCATCGAGTACCGGGTCGAACGGGAGGTCTCGGTCGAGTTCGTCGATGCGCCGCCGCGGACCGCGTCGGGCGCGACGGTGCTCGTGCGGGTCGGCCTCCGCGCGACCGCGCCGGCCGCCGGTGTGCTGCGGCTGACGCTCAACGATCGCGAAGTCGACGCCAACGGCGCCGATCCGGGCACCGGGCGTCGCGTGCTGCTCGATGCCGGCCGCAGCGTCGAACTGGTGGAGGTCGAGCTGCCGCCGGGCCGGGTGCACCGCTTCCGGGCCGTCTTCGAGCCCGAAGAGCGCGGTGGCATCCGGGCCGACACCGCCCTGGAGAATAACACCGGGTCGGCCTTCACGCTGTCGCCGGGCGATGGCTCGGTGCTCGTCGTCGACGGCGTGAGCGGCGCGGCGCCCGACGGCCCCGGGGCGCTGCTCGGCCGCGCCTTGTCCGACGCGGGGCTGACCGCGGAGCTGCGGCCGCCCGTCGGCATCCCGAGCGACCTGATCGAGTTCGAGGCCTTCGACCTGGTCATCCTGCAGGGCGTCGCGGCCGACGAGATCGACCGCGGCACGCAGCGGGCGCTGGCGACGTTCGTCTCGGAGATGGGCGGCGGGCTCGTGATGGTGGGCGGGCCGCGCTCGTTCGGCGCGGGCGGCTGGCGGGGATCGCCGCTCGAGCCCATCCTGCCGCTGCACCTGGATCTGCCCCAGCGGGCCGTCACGCCCGAGATCGCCATCGCCATCGTGCTCGACAGCTCCGGCAGCATGCGCCGCGGCGTGCTGGGTTCGGCCCGCTCGCAGCAGGACATCGCCAACGAGGCGGCGGCGATCGCGGTGGCGGCCCTCGATCCCAGTGACCGCGTGTGCGTCGTGTCGTTCAACAGCGCGACGCAGCTGGTGCTGCCCATGGGGCCCAACGACGATCCCGATCGCGCAGCGGCGGCCATCCGAGGCATCCGCTCGGGCGGCGGCACGCGCATCGCGCCGGCCATGAGGCTGGCCGCCGAGCAGCTCGCCGCCGCCGACGCCAAGGTCAAGCACATGATCGTGCTGTCCGACGGCCGCGCGATGGACGCCGACCAGCTGGCGGGCATCGCCGAGGACATCCACCGCGACGGCGTCACCGTCTCGACCATCGCGGTGGGGGACGGCGCCGATCTGGGCACGATGGAGCAGGTGGCCGACGCGGCCCAGGGCTCGTACTACCACGTCATCAATCCCAACGTGCTGCCCCGCGTCTTCCTCAAGGAGGTCCGCGTCGCCCGCACGCCGCTGGTCCGCGAGGGGGCGATCACGCCCGTCGTGCTGCCCGCGCCCTCGGCGGTGACGGCGGGCCTGACGCAGCTGCCGAGGCTCGGCGGCGTCAACCTGACACGCCCCCGCGAGGACGCGTCGGTCACGCTGGCCATGGCCACCCGCCGCGGCGAGCCGCTGCTGGCGCACTGGAACGTCGGCGTGGGCCAGGTGGCGGCCTTCACGAGCGATGCGCACGAGTGGGCCTCTCGCTGGGTGGATTGGCCGGGCTACCAGCGGTTCTGGGGCCAGCTCGCCCGCGCCATGAGCCGCTCGGTCGAGGACTCGGGACTCGACCTCCGCGTGCGGCACGAGGACGGCTTGATCCGCACCGAGCTCAACGCCGCCGACGACGACGGCGTGCCGCTCGATCTCGTTCGAGGCGGCGTCACGGTCTACGGCTCGTCGGGCCAGGTCGGCCAGGCCGCGCTGTCGCAGGTCGGTCCGGGGGCCTACGAGGCCGCCGTCGACGCGGACGAGCCCGGCTCGTACGTGCTCGTGGTCCGCGGCACGCAGGACGGCCGGCCGCTGCCGCCCATGCTCGCGGGCGTGACGGTCAGCGGCGGCAGCGAGTTCCGTGCGCTCTCGTCGGACGCGGGCCTGCTTCGCGCACTGGCCGAGCAGACGGGCGGCCGGGTGCTCACGCCGGGCGACGCCGAGCTGCTCTTCGATCGCGGGGACATCGGCCCCATCGAGGCCCGCACGCCGCTGTGGCGGACGCTGCTGGCCTGGGCCCTCGCCGTGCTCCTCCTAGACGTTGGCACCCGCCGCGTGGCATGGGACCGGCTGCTCAGCTCGGCGTTCGGGGCCGACTGGCTGCGAGCGACCCGGGGCCTTCGGCAGCGGGGTAGCGCCGCGGGTGCGAGCGTGGGCGCCATCCGCAGCCGCGGCGGCGCCCGCGCGACCAGCCGCGTGCAGCGGACCCGCACCGCCGTAGACGTTGCCGCTACCGACGAGGACGCCCAGCGCATCGCCTTCGAGGCCCAGCAGCGGATCCTCCGCGCCCGGGCCGAGCGAGCAGCCAACCAGCAACGCCGGGAGCAGGCCTCGCCCAAGGTCGAGCGTGTGGCTCCCAAGAAGGACGACGCGGCCGAGGGCGGCCTGCTGGCTGCCAAGCGTCGCGCACGCAAGCGGTTCGAGGACGACGGCTAATTCACCTGCGTTAGCGGCCAAGCCGGGCCTGCAGCGAACTTTGGCACGCATCAAACGACCACGCCCCCGGCATGAGGCCGGGGGCGTGGGATTGGTGCTGGGGATGTCGCCTCGCGGGCGAGTTTGATCAGCTGCCGGAACTGCTGCCCGAGCTCGCGTCCAGGCCGTCGGCGAGGCTCTCCTCCTGCGGGCTGAAGCGGCGGATCAGGCCGGCGACGTCATCGAGGATGCCATTCATGTTGGCCTCCTCGAGGGTCTCGTTCTGGGCGAGCAGCGCGTCGATCTTCTGCTGCGAGAACGGCTTGATGCCGGCCTCGTCGGCCAAGCCCGACTCCTGCGCGATGCGAGCCGGATCGACCCGCTCGGGCAGCTCGGGCGTGCCGAACCAGATCTTGACCTTGGACAGGTCCATGGCGTCGTCGCCGGCGATCTCGGCGCCGACGATGGCCACGACGTGGCCCGAGCGGTAGCCGACGTTCATCCGCTGCGCGGTGGTGTCGCCGATGTAGAGCACGGGCTCGGCGGTCTGGCGGGGGTACACCAGGTCGGGGTTGACCTTGAGGACGACGATGTAGCCGCTATCCACCATGGGCTTGTCCTTGCGCCAGGTGCTCCGCTCGCCCTCGTCGAGGGTGAACGGCTGGGCGAAGACGATGTCGGCGACGGGCGCCGGCGTGGCGGGAAGCTGCGGCGGAGCGGCGGTCACGACGGCGGCAACGGCGCTCGCGGCGATGGTCATGTTCAGGAACTTCATGGCTCTCTGACTCCGATGGTTGGTCGGTTTGGGTCGTTCAGGTGCGCCACGCCTAGGCGTGGCGACTCTTCCTCATCAGCGTTGGAATTCCTACTTCAGCAGCTCCAGGTCATCGAAGCCGATGCGGCCCCGGGGCGTGCCGAAGGACGGACCGAACTCGAAGCGGACGGCCTCGATGTTCTCCAGGTCGAGGGCCACCCCATCGCGGACGAAGTCCTCGATGTTGATGCGGATGGTCTCGAACTCGTTGCCCCAGCCCGCGCCCGAGCCGGCGCCCGTGCGGGGGAAGGGCTCCTCGGCGCCGCCGCCGTACACCCCGACGTTGATCGAGCTGGTGCCGCCCGAGCTGTCGCGGAGCGTGACGGTGAAGGTCTGGTCGCCCGTGACCGCGGTGGTCTCGGGGTGGCGGGTGCCCTGGCAGACGCGGAAGGAGAGCTTCTCGTACTCGGTGAAGTCGGTGAACACCGGCAGGCCGGGGAGCTCATACTCGAAGAAGCGGTCGCTGTTGTAGTCGAAGACGACGCCGCGGGTCTGGTCGCCGCCGTTGTTGCCGCGGGTCATGCCGTTCATCGGGTCGCTGGAGGTCCAGGTGAACGAGGTGTTGCCGTCGTCGATGCGGCCCTCGGTCACGTTCGAGACGTTGAAGGTGATCGCCGCGGTCGAGCTGGCGACGTTGGCCGACGGCTGGCTCTGGAAGTCGTCGATGATCGTCTTCTCGGTCAGGTCGAAGGCGGCCTTGAACTCCAGGTCAACGATGGTCGTGTCGCGGACGCCCTCGGGGTTGGTCGACTCCCACTGGCGCTGCATGTACTCCATGGCCGCCTCGTTGCCACGGGCGGCGTTCTGGATGAGCACCAGCCAGATGATCTTGGCGGCCTGCTGGGCCTCGGCGCGGCCGATCTGCAGCGCCGCGGGGCCCGTGTAGTCGTTGAAGCCGCAGCAGTTGAAGTCGTTGTGGTCGGCGCCGTGGATGTACGTGTTGGTCCGCTGCTCGTCGCCCGGTCCGTCGTTGGCACGCTCGTAGAGCGCGAAGTACTGCACGATGGGCGAGGTGGGGCCGCCGTTGACGTCGCCATCGCCGGCGCCGGCGATGTGGTGGTAGTTGACGCCGTGGGGGTTCGAACGCGAGGTCAGCAGGAAGTCGGTCGGCGCGATGCTCGACACGAAGTTGAGGTCGCTCAGCGAGTAGTTCACCGGCGTGTAGATGCCGTCGATGATCTTGTCGACCGCGCGGGCGACGCCCTCGCCGCCGCGGCTGTGGCCGATCCAGCTCGTGTTGCTCTTATCGAGCCGGCCCTCGAGCACGCCGCCGGCGATGGTGTCCAGGTTGCCCCAGAAGTAGTCGGTGTGGCGTAGGATGGTCTCGCTGGCCGTCTCGATGCCCGGCACCGTGTCGTTCTGGTGGCTCATGACCACGAAGCCGTGGCTGGCGAAGTGGTCGTGCATGTAGTCGTACCAGACGTACTGCTGGCCGTTGCCGTGCGCGATGATCACCACCGGCACGTTATCGCGGGTCGCGATGTCGGTCGGGTAGGTCAGCCGCTGCTCGTCGCGGCTGGAGGGGATGCCCGGGAACGTGGCGGTGTAGGTGCTCACGCGGGTGGTGGCGGCCGGGCCGGAGGTGGTCAGGTCCTTGAAGAGCCAGAAGCCGACCTCATCGAGCCCGTCGATGAAGTCGCCGTCGCTCAGCTCGCCGTTGCCGTCGACGTCGACGACCACGTCGTAGGGCACGCCGATGTTCTCGCCGGCGTCGGCGTTCAGGAAGCCCACGCCGCCCTGGGCGACCTGGTTGTCCGCCGTCGAGGCGCCGCCGCTGAAGTTGGACGGCTGCGGGAAGCCGCGGGCGTCGGTCAGGGTCGGGTCGCTCGCCCACTCCGAGGCGGTCTTGTCCTCGACGAGGTAGACGTCGACGAGGCCGCTCGGAATGGTGACCTTGGAGGGATCGATCGAGATGGTGATCGCCTCACCCTCGTCGAAGGTCTCGACGAAGTCGGCGAACGGGAAGGCCGGCAGATCAACGCTGGCCAGCTCGATCGAGATCGGGTCCTCCGGGCAGCCGTCGTTGAAGGCGTTCTGGAAGGCCAGGAAGTCGAAGATGTTCAACTCGCCGTCGCCATCGAAATCGGCTCGGAGATCGCCGGCGTCGAAGAGGTTCTGGAACTCCAGGAAGTCGAAGACGGTCAGTTCGCCGTCGCCGTCCAGATCGGCGGGGCACGAGGACTGGGCGCTCGCGGTGGCGGCAAACACCAGTCCTGCCGCGGCAGCCAAGATGGCCGCCCGACGGGGGTTCTCGCTCATGGGATCTCTCCTATCACGCCTCGTGGGCTTCTACGGTCTCTCGGTCGAGGTCCAGTCTACCAGCAATACCGCCGAACGGTCTGCAAAAACGGCCCAAAGTGGCCGGTGTGGTCAAGTTCTGGGACCAATCGGTACACCGGCTAGCCGCCCGGGGTTCCATCCGTTACCTTCTCCCCAACCCTCGAGATCTCCCAAAAGTGGCCAAAAATAGGTAATATCCCGTATTCGTGCGGCCATTTTCCCGCCGTTATGCGCCGAATTGGATTGCCCGATGTCCCAGAGTGGTTGGATTTATACGGGAAACCACGGAACGTGCCCATGACCTGCTCGTCTCCATCCACCATCCACCCGGCGGCCGACCCCGAGGCCCTGATGTCCGCTGCGCTGGATGCGGCGCCCTCGGAGGTCGCCATCCTCGACGACCGCGGCGTCATCCTGGCGGTCAACGCCGCGTGGAGGCGATTCGGCCGGGAGAACGGCTACGAGAACGCCAGCTCCGGGGTGGGCCTGAACTACCTCGGAGTCTGTGATTCGGCCTCGGGCGATGGCCCGGCGGAAGCCAGCGAGGTCGCCAGCGGGCTGCGAGCGGTCCTCTCGGGCCGCCAAGAAGCGGCCTACGTGGAGTATCCCTGCGACAGCCCGACGCGGCAGCGCTGGTTCCAGGTCCGGGTCTCGGGCTTCGATTACGAGGGCCGCCGCTACGCGGTGATCACCCACGAGTCGCTCACCGAGTCGAAGCTGGTCGAGCAGCAGTATCGCGAGAAGCTCGAGGAGCTGGCGCACAACTGGCGGCTGAGTTCGCTCGGAGAGCTGGCCAGCGGCATGGCCCACGAGCTCAACCAGCCGCTTGGCGCGATCTCGAACTACATGAACGGCTGCCTGCGGCGGCTGGAGCGGGGCGACATGGATTCCGCCCAGCTCGAGAAGGCCATCCGCGACTGCGCCGAACTCGCGAGCTTCGCTGCGGGAATCATCCGACGCATGAGGTCGTTCGCCTCCCAGTCGTCGACCTCGTACTGCGAGATCGACCTGAACCAGCCCGTGCGACAGGCCATTGACCTCGCGGTCGCAAGTGCCTCGGCGAAGCGCCAGCACCTGCGGATTGCGCTGTGCGAAGATCTGCCGCATATTCGCGGAGACGCCGTCCAGATGCAGCAGGTCGCGCTCAACTTGATCCGCAACGCCGCCGATTCGGTGCGCGAGGCGGGCGTGCGAGACGGCCGAGTCGAGGTCCAGACGGGCGTCGGCGAGGACGGCATGGCGTTCCTCCGCGTGGCCGACAACGGTGGGGGGTTGAAGGCGGGCGACAAGGGCAAGCTATTCCAGCCGTTCTATTCCACCAAGGCCCGCGGGATGGGCCTCGGGCTTTCCATCTGCAAGACCATCGCGGAAGTCCACGGCGGCACGATGACCGCCCGCGACCGTCAGGGGGGTGGCGCGGTCTTCGAGCTGCGTCTGCCGGTGCTGCCGGCGCGCCTCAACGGCGGGCAGTCCCGCGATCCACACCGATCCTCCGGGAGGTAACCCATGACCCAGGTTCAGACCGACACCGCGACCGTGTTCATCGTCGACGACGATCCGTCCATGCGGGACTCGCTCCGCTGGCTCGTCGAATCCGTGGGGCTGCACGTCGAGACGTTCCCCAACGCCGATGATTTCCTCGACCAGTTCGAATCGGAGACACCCGGCTGCCTCGTGCTGGACGTCCGCATGCCGGGCTCCAGCGGCATGGAACTGCTCGATTCGCTCAAGGCCCGCGGCGTCGAGCTGCCGGTCATCATGATTACCGGTCACGGCGACGTACCCATGGCGGTGCAGGCCCTGAAGCGCGGCGCCATCGACTTCCTCGAGAAGCCGTTCCGCGACCAGGAGCTGCTCGAGCAGATTACCCGCGGCATCGAGCTGGACGCCGAGCGCCGCGAGTCGGTGCAGGGCGTCTCGGGCATCCAGGAGCGGCTCGAATCGCTCACGCCCCGCGAGCGCGAGGTGATGGAGCTGGTGGTCGCCGGCTATGCCAACAAGCAGGTGGCCGCCAAGCTGGGCCTCAGCGAGAAGACCATCGAGGTCCATCGCAGCCGCGTCATGAGCAAGATGAAGGCCCAGACGCTGCCGTGCCTGGTGAAGATGGCCATCGCCGTCGGCGTCGCCGAGGCCACCGACTGCGCCGAGCACGACACCAGCACGATCTAGGAGTTCTCGAGCGCTCCGTAGCGGCCCTCCGGCGGCACACTCGCTTTGTTGCGGCCGCGCCGGAGTGAATCCGGCGGGCCTGAGCGGACGCCCGAGCACTCCCGCATCCAGACGGCGTCAGGGGAGCGCTCCCCACTACGATCATCCGTGACCAGCGAGTACCGGGTCATCGTGGTGGGGGGCGGTCACGCCGGCGTTGAGGCCGCGTGGTCGGCGGCCAACCTCCTGGGAGAGCCGGGGTCGGTCGCGCTGGTCACCCTCCGCCGCGACACCATCGGCGTCATGAGCTGCAACCCGGCGATCGGCGGGCTGGCCAAGGGCCAACTCGTCAACGAGATCGACGCGCTCGGCGGGCTCATGGGCCTCGCCGCCGACGCCACGGGCATCAACTTCGCCGTGCTCAACCGCAGCCGCGGGCCGGCCGTCCGCGGACCCCGCGCCCAGAGCGACAAGCTGGCGTATGCCCGGGCCGTCCGATCGCTGATCGAGCAGCGACCCGAGATCGAGATCGTCGAAGCCTCGGTCGATGCATTCGTGCTCGATGGCCGGCGTGTCCGCGGCGTGCATATCGAGTCCGCCGGCGGCGCTCCCCGAGCGCTGCACGCCGACGCGGTCGTGCTCACGACGGGTACGTTCATGCGCGGGCTGATGCACACGGGCGACGTTCGCACGCCGGGCGGCCGCGACGGCGAGGCGCCCGCGGTCGGCCTCTCGGCAACGCTGGAGCACATGGGCTTCGAGCTGGGCCGCCTGCGCACCGGCACGCCGCCTCGGCTGGCGAAGGGCAGCATCGAGTGGGACCGCCTGGAGACGCACCCGCCCGACGACGATCCCGAGCCGTTCAGCGCGCTCACGCCGCGAAGCGGCTCGCGCGAGCGGGGCTGGCGCATCGGCGATGTTGCGGCCGAGCGATTCCCGGTGCTCGAACCCACGCCGTGCCGCAAGACGGCGACCACGCCCGAGGCGCACGACCTCGTGCGCGCGAACCTGCATCGCGCGCCGATGTTCCGCGGCGATCTCGCGGCCGGCCCCAGGTACTGCCCGAGCATCGAGGACAAGGTGCATCGCTTCGCCGAGCGCACGAGCCACACGGTGTTCCTGGAGCCCGAGAGCCTCGAGACCGACTGGGTGTACTGCAACGGCATCGCGACCAGCCTGCCGCGGGACGTCCAGGCCGAGATCGTCCGCATGCTGCCCGGCTGCGGCAGGGCGCACGTGCACCGGTGGGGCTACGCCGTCGAGTACGACATGGTCCGGCCGCACCAGATCGAGGCGACGGGCCAGGCCAAGGCGTACCGCGGGCTGTTCCTCGCGGGCCAGATCAACGGCACGAGCGGCTACGAGGAGGCGGCGGCGCAGGGGCTCATCGCGGGCGTTAACGCGGCGCTGCTCGCCTCGGGCCGCGACGCGGACTTCGTGCTCGGGCGGCACGAGGCGTACGCGGGCGTGCTGATGGACGATCTCGTCACGCGGACGCCCGTCGAGCCCTACCGCATGTTCACCAGCCGGGCCGAGCATCGGCTGCTGCTGCGGTCGGACAACGCGGCCGACCGCCTCACGCCCCGCGCTTTGGAGCTTGGCCTGCTCGGAACCACCTCGATCGGTGCGCAGCGGCGTGCTACATACGAGGCCCGGGCCCGCGAACTCGAGCACGTGCGCGGCCTCGTGCTGGCCGCCCGCGTCGACGGCCGCCCGATGCGCGACGTGCTCCGCACCCAGGCGTACACCGACGCGCGGTTCGAGGCCGACGCCGCGGCGCTCGCCGGCGGCCGCCCGCTCGACCCCCGGGTGCTGCGGACGGTCGCGGCCGAGATTCGCTACGAGCCCTACGTCCGGCGGCAGGCGGCCGAAATCCGCCGGCTGCGCGACATGGAGCGGCGCCGCATCCCGCCCGGCGTCGACTTCGCCGCGATGACGGCGCTGCGGACCGAGGCCCGCCAGCAGCTCGAGCGGTTCCGGCCCGGCACCTTCGGCCAGGCGTCGCGGCTCGAGGGCGTGACGCCCGCCGACGTCACGCTGCTCTCGGTGCTCGTGCCCCGGCTCGAACGGGCTGGGTGAGGGCCGTCCCTTGGACCGGCCTTAGCGCTGCCGGCCCTCGATGGCGGCGAGCAGCACCCCCGTCGAGATCAGCATCAGGTCGTCGAGCCGCTCGTCCTCGCGATGCACGGCAATGCTCAGCTTGTAGACCAGCGGATTGAAGTGCTGGCGGAAGGTGGCGATGTCGGCGCCAGCGTCGTCGCGGAGGTGGAACTTCTGCGGGAAGACCGTGGCTGCCAGGTCATTGGCCCGCCGCAGCATGCCCCGCCAGGCGGAGTCCTCCGAGAGCGTCGCGATCTGGTTCTCGCCGCCGTCAAAGACGAGATACTCGTCCTTGATGAAGGTCGACTTGAGGCCCTTGCGGCGGAGCGAGCCGATGGGCGTGCCGTTGGGCAGCTTGACGTCGTAGGTGGCCGAGAAGTCGATGATGTTGCGGGCGTTGATCCGCAGCAGCTCGGCCTTCTTGGACTGGTCGGTGTAGAGGATGACCTCCTCGCGGAAGCGGAGGAGCTTCTGGCGGCAATAGCCCACCGTCTGCCCCGAGGCGTCCCGGATGTAGAACTGCGGGGCAATGTCGAAGACCTTGGCCCGGACGGTGTACCGCTCGCCCACGTGCACGCTCCCGGCTGGGTGCTACTCGTCGCCGGTCTCGCCGACGACCCAGCGCTCGAAGTGCAGGATGGTCGTACCCGAGCCCACCAGGTCCTTGATCTTGATGGCCGGGTCCTTCACGAAGGGCTGCTCGATGAGCGCGACCGACTCGAAGAACTTCCGCATGCCGCCCTCGACCATCTTCTCGGCGATCTCCTGGGGCTTGCCGCTCTCCATGGCCTGCTCGAGGCGGAACTTCCGCTCCTTCTCGACCATGTCCGCGGGCACGTCGTCGGCGTGGACGCCCGCGGGCGTGGGCACCGCTGCGACGATGTGCATGCACACGTCGCGGAGCACGTCCTCGCTCGCGTCGCCCTGCACCTGCAGCAGCGCACCGGTCTTGCCGTCGTGGTGCACGTAGCTGGCGTAGCGGGCACCGTCGGCCTGGAGCACCTTGCCCCGGCCGTAGCTGATGTTCTCGCCCGTGGAGATCCGCAGCTCGTCGATGGCCTTGGCGGCGTCGTCGGGCTGGCCGACCTCGCCCGCGTCGTGGGCGAGCACGGCGGCGGCGACGCGATCGGTCATCGCCACGAATTTCTCGTTCTTGGCGGTGAAATCGGTCTCGGCGCGGACCTCGATGATGGCGGCCTTGTCGCCCTCGACGGCCACCGCGATGCGGCCCTCGCCCGCGGACCGCTCGGTCCGCGTGTCCATCTTGCCCTTGAGCTTCTTGCGGAGGAGGTCCTCGGCCCGCTGGTGGTCGCCCTCGGCCTCCACCAGGGCCTTCTTGCACTCCATCATCGAGAGGCCCGTCCGCTGTCGGAGCTTCATGACCTCCTTGGCACTGACCTGTGTCTGCGTCATCGCTCTAGTCTCCGGATCCAAAGCGGCCGCCCGACGGCGGCGCTGGCTTGTGTGTTCGCTCGTCGTGCGCGCCGATCGAACGCGGCGCGGGAATCGGTTCAGCTCTCGGCAACGGCCGGCGAGGCGTCGCTGGGCTCCTCGGGAGCCGGGATGGGTGCGTCGGCCGCGTACTGCGCCCTGCGGCTGCGGCGTCGCTGCGGGGCCTCGTCGGCCTGGGCGTCGCCCGCCTTGGTCGCGTCGGTGATGGTGCGGCCCTGCTTGCCCTCGGCGATGGCCTTGCACAGCTCCCGCACCACCACGTCGACCGAACGCATGCTGTCGTCGTTGCCGGGGATGGGGATGTCGACCACGTCCGGATCCCCGTCGGTATCGATCAGCGCGATCGTCGGGATGCCCAGCTTGCGGGCCTCCTTGATCGCGGTCATCTCGCGGCGGACGTCGATGATGACTAGGGCGCCCGGCAGCTTGTCCATCGCCCGCACGCCGTCGAGGTTGCGGCGGATCTTGCCCATCTCGCGGCGGAGTTGGCTCTCCATCTTCTTGGAGTAGCTGGCGAAGTTGTCCTCTTGCTCGATGCCCTCGAGCTCCTCGAGCCGCTTCAGCCGGCTGCGGATAGTCCGGAAGTTGGTCAGCATGCCGCCCAGCCACCGCTCGGTGACGCAGTGCATGCCTACGTCCTTGACCCGCTCTTCCAGGATGTCCTTGGACTGCCGCTTGGTGCCCACGAAGCACACGTCGCGGCCCTCGGCCACGGTGTTGGTGATGTACTTCTTGGCCAGCAGCAGGCCCTTGACCGTCTCCTTGATGTCGATGATGTGGATGCCGTTGCGCTTGTCGTAGATGTAGCGGCTCATCTTCGGGTTCCACGCGCTGGAGCGCTGGCCGAAGTGGATGCCGGCTTCGATGAGGTCCTTGACGAGCGAACTGCTGGGCTGGTCGGTCATGACGCGTGTCCTTCGTGCAGCGGCACCGGCGGGATCGAGATCCGTCCGCGGCCGGCGAGCCGGCCCGCGTCGCCCCGCCCAGGGCGCTTCCGGTGGCGGCCGAGGCCGCCAGTGAGAACCACGCGGGAGTTCGTGGCTGCGGCGACCAACCACTCAGGCCGGCACGCATCTGGGAAAACCCGCCGCGACGCCGGGATCGCGGCGTCGAGAGGAAGCGTAGGCCGCATCGCCCGCGCCGGCCCTCGCTAGCATCCGCCCGCCACATCGAACACGCCCCGAATCAGACATCCACGATCGAGCGAGGAGCCCGCATCATGCCACCCGTCGAATCCACGATGCTCGACCTGGGCACCGAAGCGCCCGATTTCAACCTGGCGGACTGGTCGGGCAATCGCGAGCCGGGTACCCCCGTCTCGCTGGACGAATTCCGGACGACCAAGGTGCTGGTGGTGGCGTTCATCTGCAACCACTGCCCCTTCGTGAAGCACATCATGGAGGAGATCGGCCGCCTAGGCCGCGACTGCACCGCCAAGGGCCTGGGCTTCGTGGCGATCATGCCCAACGACGTCCAGACCCACCCCGATGACGCGCCGGAGCGGATGCACGAGGTCGCCCAGGAGCACGGCTTCAGCTTCCCGTACCTCTACGACGCCGACCAATCGGTCGCCAAGGCCTACCGGGCCGCCTGCACCCCCGACTTCTACGTCTTCGACGCCAACCAGCGGCTGGTGTACCGGGGCCAGCTCGACGCCAGCCGCCCCGGCAACGACGAGCCCGTCACGGGGCACGACCTGCGGATGGCCATCGAGGCCGCCATGACCGGCCAGGAGCAGAACCCGGCCCAGCAGCCGAGCACGGGATGCTCGATCAAGTGGAAGCCCGGCAACGAGCCGGAATACTGGGGCTGACCGGGGCGTTGCTCGACCCAAGCCGGCGCGCTGACCCGGGATGCGATGCCCGCGCACCGCGTCATCGACTCGCAAACCAGTTCATGTACCGACCCATGACGGGCACCAATTGAGGAGCACGACGATGCGACTGAACCGAACTCTGTGCGGCGTTGGCATGATCGGCACCGGAGCCGCGGCGCTCGCCGCCGTCGTTGCGACGGCGGGCCTCGGCGCCGGGCCCGCGACGGCGTCGTCCGCGCCGGCACCGGCCGAGTCCGTGGCTCTCGGCACGACCTCCTACCAGCTCGATTCGGTGCACTCGGGCGTGATCTTCAAGATCACCCACGCCGGCGCTGCGCCCTTCTACGGCATGTTCCACGGCATCAGCGGCTCGATGACGATGGACGACGCCAGCCCTGCCAACAGCCAGCTCAGCGTCACGATCAACACCGATTCGGTCGCCACGGGCAACGCCGACCGCGACGGCCACCTCCGCGCCGCCGACTTCTTCAACGTGCGGCAGTTCCCCACCAGCACCTTCACGGCGTCCAACTTCCGCACGTCGGGCAACGGCGGCTGGACCGTCGAGGGCAAGCTCACCCTGCTCGGCCAGACCAAGCCCGTGTCGGCTACGCTCACCCACACCGGCGAGGGTGAGTTCCGCGGCAAGCGGTCGGGCTACGAGGCGCGGCTCAGCTTCGATCGCTCGGACTTCGGCATGACCAAGTACATCCAGGAGGGCGTGCTTGGCGATCGCGTCGACCTGATCGTCTTTTTCCAGGGCATCGAGCAGTAGCCCCGGCGTTCCATGAACCCATTCGTCCGTGATGCCCTGATCGCCGGCGTGCTGCCGGGCACTATCGCCGTCGTCGCGCTCACGGTCTGTGGCGCGCTGCTGGCCCTCCGCCGCGGGCCGCTCGAGCCCGAGGGCGTGGGCGAGCCGCTCGCGCCGCGGAGCGTCCTCGAGCGGGTCGTGCTGCTGGCGTCGGGCCTGGCGCTCGCCGCCGCCGTCGTGCTCTCGATGCGGACGCTCGAGCCCTACGACGGCTGGTGGCCGATCAACGTCGCGAACCGCATCCCGGCGGTGCTCGGGCTCGCCGGCGTGTTCGCCGCACTCATCGCCGCCGGCCCGTCGCGGTGGTGGTTCGTGCTGGTCGTCTCGGTGCTCGGCGCGGGCCTGCTCAACTGGGGACTACTCGGGCCGCTGCCGGCGTTCGAGTCGTCCGGCATGCTGTGGGGCTGGGTCGCCGCCAACGCCGCGATCACCGGGCTTGCCGTGCTGCTCGCCGAGTGCGGGCTGCGGCATGCCACCCAGCGGCACGGCCGGCTGATGCCGCTGCTCGTGCTGCCCATCGCGCTGGTCGCGGTGCCCGGCGTCCTCTTCTTCAGCTCCCTCAACGTGCCGCCCAGGCAGTACGCCGCATTCATCGCGATCGCGACCTCGGCCCTGTTGGTCTGCGTGGTGCTCAAGCGTTCGGCCGGTCGCATGATCATCCGGGGCCTTGGCGCCTTTGTCGTGCTTGCGACGGCGGCGCTCTTTGTCCACGCCCGCACGCTCGGGGCGGCGTCGCCCTGGCCCGTCGCGCTGGCGGCCCTGGCGGCGATCGGGCTATTCGCCTCGTGCCTGCTGGCGACGCGGATCAAGCGGTGGTGGCTGCTCGGGATCGTGACCTTCGCGCTCACCGCGCTGCCGCTGCACGCCGCCGTCGGCCTGCAGCGGCTGATCACCCTGCCCGAGGACGACGGGGGGACCGCCGCGGATTACGGCTACTAGGGCATCCTCGATCGTTCCGCGCTAGTTCTTTTCCGAGCGCCGCCGCTTCAGCTCGGCATCGATGAATTTCTCGATCTTGCCGTTGAGCACCTCGGTGGGGTTGGCCTCGACGCTCGTGCGGTGGTCCTTCACGCGGTTGTCGTAGAGCACGTAGCTGCGGATCTGGGTGCCCCACCCGCGGCCGAGGTCGCCGCCGGCGGCCTCCTTGATCTCGGCCTGCCGCTTCTCCTCCTCGATCTGCTCGAGCTTGGCCTGCAGCAGCGTGAGCGCCTGCCGCTTGTTCTGCGGCTGGTCGCGGTGCGTGCTGGCGACGAACATCAGGCCCGTGGGCGTGTGCACCACGCGGCAGGCCGACGCCACCTTGTTGACGTTCTGGCCGCCCGGGCCGCTCGAGCGCGCAAAGAAGGTGATCTCCAGGTCCTTGTCGGGGATCTCGACGTCGGCCTCCTCGAATTCGGGCGTGACGTCGACGGTGGCGAAGCTCGTCTGCCGCTTGCCCTGGGCGTTGAACGGGCTGACGCGGGCGAGCCGGTGGCTGCCCCGTTCGCAGTTGAGGTAGCCGAAGGCGAACGGCCCCTTGATGTGCAGCGTCACGCGGTCGACGCCGACCTCGGTGCCGAAGGTCTTGCTGACCTCTTCGACCTTCCAGCCCATGTTCTCGAAGTAGTAGAGGTACATCCGCAGCAGCATCTCGGCCCAGTCGTTGGCCTCGGTGCCGCCGTCGCCGGCCGAGATCGTGAAGAAGCAGTCGCGGTGGTCGTGCGCGCCGCTGAGCAGGCTCTGCAGCTCGACCTTCTCCATCTGGCCCTGGATGGCGTGCAGCGCCTCGTCGGCTTCGGTGAGCAGGTCGGCGTCGTCGCCCTCGCGGGCCATCTCGTAGGCGACCTTGGCGTCGTCGAAGGCGCCCACGACGTCGTCGACCGGGCCGATCTGGGCCTTGATAAGCTTCAGCTCGCCGACGACGTCCTGGGCGGCCGCCGGATCGTCCCAGAACGCCGCATCGCCCATCTTGGCCTCGAGCTCGCCGAGCCGCTCGTGCTTCTGGTCGTAGTTAAAGAGAGTCGCGGATGGTCAAGATCCGCGCCTCGAGGTCGTCGATGACCGGCTGGTGGGCTTCGAAGTGCATGCGGGCTCCGTTGGGGACTGTCGCGCGAACCAGAGTCTAGGGCGAATTTCTTCGTCCGACACGACGCGCCGGGCCATCGGCTCCGTCTCTAGCTGCGGAGAACCACACCGGCTGCCGACGCGGCCCGCACCCAGGAGGCATTACCCCATGCGTACCCGAACGCTCCTCGCCGCCGCACTCGCCCTCGGGCTGGTGCTCGCAACGCCATCCACGGCGACCGCCCAAGATCGCCCGCAGCGGTTGACCCAGATGCCGATCGTGTCGGTCGATTTCGGGGGTGGCTCGCTCGACGAGCTGGTCGCGCAGATCCGGGCGGCCTCTGGCGACACGCCGGTCAACATCATCTACGCCCCCGAGGCCGGCACGCTGCGGGTGCCGCCGGTGCAGCTCGAGCAGGCCGACGTCTACTCGGCCCTGCGCACGATCGCGGCGCTGTCCGAGTCCGTGCCGGCGACGCTGCCCGACGGCCGCGAGGCCACCTGGGAGGTCAGCAACACCGGCGGACCGACGCCCGTGCTGCTGGTCTCGATGTACGCCGACGATCCCCCGGCCGCCGATGGCGAGCAGCGGACGCCCGCGGGGTCCCGCCACACCGTCGTCCATTCGCTTGCGCCCCTGCTGCAGCAGCAGACCGGCCTCACCGACGACGCCGTGCTGACCGCCATCCAGATCGGCCTCGAGATCAACGGCGAGACGGGCGCCGAGCTGCAGTTCCACGAGGACACCAAGCTGCTGTTCGCCCGGGTCACCAAGAACGAGGCCCGTGCGATCGAGCAGGCCATGAACAGCCTGGATCGCACGGCCGCGTACAACAAGGACGACCGCCGGGCGGAGCTGGGCGGCCAGATCATGCAGCTGCTGGGCGTCACGACCCAGGAGGAGGCCATCCGGATGCGCGACCGCGCGCTCTTCGCGGATCGGCTGCGGGATGAGGTCGCCGGAGTGCGGCGGCAGCTTGAGAGCGCCCAGCTCGAGGCCGAGCGCCGGGTGGTGCAGCACGACGGCGAGATCGCCGAGTTCCGCGGCCGCATGAGCCAGCTGGTGGCCACCGTCAGCGATCTGGAGCGCAAGCTCGCCCGTGTCCAGGACGAGAACGCGGACCTGCGCGCCGCGCTGCAGCAGGCCGAGCCGCCCGCCGGAGCCCGGTAAGAATCCCGCCGGAGGGCCTGCGTGCCCGAGCACGACCATGACGCACCGACGCCCCAGGATCGCCCGGACGAGCACGCCCGGGCGATCACCGCGCGCATCGCGAGGGGCGACCCCGAGGCCTTCGCCGAGCTGTACGAGTACGTCTTCGATCGTGCGCTGCTCGACGCCCGCGGGCTTACCGGCCGCGACGAGGCCTTCTGCCTCGACGTCGTGCAGGACGCCATGCTGCGGGCCGCGCGGCGGATGCCGAGGCTCGACACCTGGGCCGCCGTCGGGGCCTGGATGCGCCGCGCGATCGCGTCGTCGGCCATCGACCTGCTCCGCGCCGAAGCGTCCCGAAGGAAGCGCGAGCGCTCCACCGGCCATGAGCGCGAAGACGGACCACGCCCGACCGAAGCCCCGGAGGCCGAGATGATCGACGCCATGCAGGAGCTCAGCGATCGCGAGTGGCAGGCCGTCCGCATGCACGTGGGCCACGGCCTGAGCCTCGCGGCCGTGGGGCGGGCCATGCGGATCAGCCGCAACGCCGCGCACGGGCTGGTGCGCCGTGGAGTGCGCCGCCTCGGCGCGGGCGCGGACACCGACTCGAACCCATCGGAGGGCAAGACATGACTCCGCAAGAGCACAGCAATACGCAGCCCGATGACACGCTCGCCCGCCGCAAGGCCGAAATCCTCGTGCTCGCGCAGGCGGCGAGCCGCCGGCGGGGCGTCCGCCGCCGCGGCGTGCAGGTTGCGCTGGGCTCGATGGTCGTCGCACTCGCCGCCGGCGTCGTTGCCTCCGTGCTGCCCGCCGCCCCGCCGACCGCGGAGCGCACGATCGCGGAGGCCGCAGGGGGAGCACCGGCTTCCGCCGTCCGAGTCGTCCGGGCGTCAACGAGGGACGGCGTCGCGCGCCAATTCGCGGCGGCCGACACCGCCCGGGTGCGCCGCATCGACGACGCCCAGGCCGTCGAGTTGCTCCGCGAGAGCGGGGCGCGGGCTGGCATCATCCGCGTCGGCAACGAGGTCCGCGTCGTGGGCCTGGAGGTCGCCGCCGCGCCGGGCGGTCCCACCAGCCAACGCGGCGGCGAGACCCCGATCCTCGCATCGGCCGGGTGATAACCTCGCGGCGTGGCTCCCGCCGTGCTCGAGTTCGTCGCGACCGCCTCTCCACGCAGCGACCTGCTGCGGGGCTGGTGGGCGCTGCTGGGGCTCGCGCTCGGTGGCGTGGCCCTCGTGGTGCTGCTCGCCCTGGTGACCGCGATGCGCCGCGCCAACGCCCGCGGCGGGCAGCGACGGCGGCCGACGTCCGACATCCCCGATGCCTGGGCCGAGGCCGGCCGCCGGGCAGCCGTGCCGGATGATGACGCAGACGAGGAACCCGGCGATGATCGCCGCCGCCGAGACGAGCCGTGAGCGATCGCCCGGTGGCACTCATCACCGGCGGGGCCCGCCGCGTCGGCCGCGCCATCGCGCTCGAGTTGGCACGCGCGGGCCTCGATTGTGTGCTGACCTATCGCTCGAGCAAGGACGAAGCCGAGGCGCTGGCGGGCGAGCTCCGCGGGCGGCACGCGGCCCGGGTCCACCTTGCGCGGGTCGACATGGCCGAGCCCGATGCCGCCGCCGATGCGTGCGTCGAGGCCGCCGACGCCGCGGGCCGCCTCGACGTGCTGGTGCACAACGCGTCGGTCTACGCCCCGTTCCCGCTGGGCCACCAGGATGGGCTGGACGGTGCCTGGCCGCTGGATGCCGAGCACGTGATGCGGATGTACGCAGTCAACGCCGCTGCGCCGCTGCTGATCACGGCGCGGCTGGCCGATCGGCTGATGGCCTCGTCCATGCCCGGCGGCGGGGCGGTCGTGTGCATGGCCGACATGCACGTGCTGGGCCGCCCGCGGTCGCGGTTCAACGCGTACTCGATGAGCAAGGCCGCCCTCGTCGAGATGACGCGGTCCCTTGCCCGGGACCTGGCGCCGCACGCCCGCATCAACGCGGTTGCGCCGGGCGTCATCGCCTGGCCCGAGGACGGCTACGAGTCCGACAGCGCGGGCCAGGAGCGCTACATGGCCCGCGTGCCGCTGGCCCGCACGGGCACGCCCGAGGACGCCGCCGGCCTCGTCCGCTGGCTCGCGCTGGAGGCGACGTACGTCACGGGGGAGGTCGTCCGCCTCGACGGCGGCCGCTGGCTTGCCTGAGGCGACTCGTCCTAGAGCCGATTCGATCCGGGCGCAGCACGTGCGTTCGTTCAGGCCCGCCGGATTCACTCTGGCGAGGCCGTACGAGAGCGAGCGTCGCGGCCGGACGGCCGCGACGGAGCACTCGAAGATGCTCTAGCCCGCCGGTCGGGGCTGGGCCTTGAACTCGCGCTGGTCGCTGAGCTTCTCGACGAGGGCCTCGGCCGAGGGATGGTCCGCCTCGAACGCCCGCTTGGCGTAGGTCAGGGCGATGGGCCGCTGGTCGGCCTTGTCCAGCCAGACGGCGGCCTCGAAGGCCAGCTCGCCGTCCTTAGGCTTCGCGTCGGACGCCAGGCGGTAGAGCGCCGCCGCCTGGTCGGGCCTCTTGAGCATCCCGAAGCACTCGCCCGCGAGCCGCACCACGGGCTTGGACAGCTTGGCCTGGTCCGAGAGCGTGCCGAGCACCGCGGTCGCCTGGGCGGCCTCTCCTCGCCGCTTGAGCGACCGGGCCTGGATGATCTTCCAGGCGTCGTTCTCGGGGTCGTGGTGGCGAGCGCGGCCGACGTGCTGCAGCGCCATCTCGGGACGATTCTCGCGGAGGGCGATCTCGGCCAGCATGCCCCAGGCGCGGGCATCCTCCGGGCGGGCGTGCGTCGACCGCACCAGCGCCGCGCGGGCCTGGTCCAGGCGGCCCTCCTTCAGTTCGGCCTGGCCCAGGAACAGCGCGTAGTCGGGGTTGCTCGGGTCGGCGTCGTGGGCCGTCCGAAGGTGGCCGATCGCCACGCGGGGCTGGCCCAGCTTCGAGGCCAGCGTGCCCGCGGCGAACTGGAGCTGCGCATCGGGCGGGCCGTCCCGCAGCGTCTGGGCGAACTGCTGGTAGGCCTGGTCGTCGCGGCCGGCGGCGAGGTAGGCCTGCCCCAGCGCCACGCGGGAGTCGCGGTCCGTCGGCACTACGTCGACGAGTTGCTCGAGCAAGGGCACGGCCTGCTCGGGTGTGCCGTCGGCGATCAGCGTGCGGCCCTGCTCGATCGTCCGGTCGATCTCCTCCACGCTCAGCGCACTGGGCGTGGCGGCGGAGGCGACCAGCGGACCGGGCTTGCCCGTCTGCCAGAACACCGCCAGCGCCGCGATCAGCCCGATCGAGAGTGTGCCCACCGCGATCGATCCCCACGCCGAACGCTTCGGCGCGTCGCCGTCCGTCGGGAAACGGGACGGCAGGCGATCCAGGGCGAGCCGGGCCTCATCGCGTGCATCCATCACTCCCAACTATCGGCTTGCTACACTCGGGTTTCACCCCCGAGACGGCGGAATAACTCGCCGCAGACCCGCGCGTCGGCCCTGCATGATGGCAGATCTTCCCAAGCAATACGACCCGAAGGCCGCCGAATCCCGGGCATGGGAGCGGTGGGACGCCGCCGACGCATTCGCCGCCGATCCGCGGACCGTGCTGCGGGGCGAACGCACGCCCTACGCGATCGTCATACCCCCGCCAAACGTCACCGCCCGGCTGCACCTGGGCCACGCCCTGAACAACTCGATCCAGGACGTGCTCGTTCGCGTGCACCGCATGCGCGGGCGAGAGACCGCCTGGATCCCCGGGACCGACCACGCCGGCATCGCCACGCAGACCGTCGTCGAGCGGCGGCTGATGCAGGACGAGGGCAAGCGGCGGACCGACTTCTCTCGCGACGAATTCATTGCCCGGGTGCAGGCCTTCAAGGACGACTACGAGGCCCAGATCACCGACCAGCTGCGGGCCATGGGCGCCTCCTGCGACTGGGCCCGCCAGCGGTTCACGATGGACGACGTCTGCGCTCGCGCGGTCCGCGAGGCGTTCTTCGTCCTCTTCCGCGACGGCCTGATCTACCGCGGCAAGCGGCTGGTCAACTGGGACCCCGTGACGGGCACCGCCCTGGCCGACGACGAGGTGGAGATGAAGGAGATTGCTGGCTCCTTCTACTACCTCCGCTACCCGCTGGTGCATCCGCCCGCGAACGCCGGCGATCCCGGGGACACCGAGCCGGTCACGTGGTCCGAGCTGGCCGCCCGGGGCTATCCGGACGTGCCCGCCGGCACCCCCGACGAGCAGCCCGCGTGGGTCACCGTCGCTACGACGCGGCCCGAGACCTATCTGGGCGATACCGCGGTGGCCGTCAATCCGCACGACCCCAGGGCGCGGTCGCTGCGGGGCCTTCGCGTCCAGCTGCCGATCGTCGGCCGCGTCATCCCCATCGTCGAGGACGACTACGTGGTGATGGCCGACCCCGAGTCGGACGACGCCAAGGCCCGCTACGCCACGGGCTTCCTGAAGGTCACGCCCGCGCACGACACCAACGACTTCGAGATCGGCCGCCGGCACAATCTGGCGATCCTCAACGTGATGGCGCCCGACGCCTCCATCAGCGACGCCCACGGCTGGCGCGAGGCCGACCCCGACGGCGCCGATGCGTCGCACGTGTTCCTGGGCAAGCCCCGCGAGGAGGCGCGCACGCTCGTCTGCCGCGAGTTCGAGGCGCGGGGCCTGCTCGAGGACACCCGGCCGTACCGCCACTCGGTCGGCCACAGCTACCGCAGCCACGCCGCCATCGAGCCCTACTTCACCGACCAGTGGTACGTCCGCGTGACCGACGATCGGCTGCGCGGCAGCGCGCAGCGGGCGCTGGTGCGCGAGCAGCGGGAGAGCGAGGGCTACAAGCCCCGCGACGGCGTGCGGACCGATTCGGCCGTCCGCTTCCATCCCGCCCGCTACGCCAGGACCTACGAGCAGTGGCACGACAACCTGCGGGACTGGTGCATCAGCCGCCAGCTGTGGTGGGGCCACCGCATCCCGGTGTGGACCAAGCAGTTCGGCACCTTCCGCAGCTTCATCGGCGAGGAGGGCTCGGGCCAGGATCGCCTGGTCGACCTCATGATGAAGCTGCGGGACCACGACAGCACGACGCCCATCCTCTACCACCTCGTCAGCGCCTCGGACATGGGCGTGCCCCTCCGCGAGCCGCAGGAGATCCAGGACTGCGAGGATCTGGCCTGCGTGGTGTGCGTTCGGCGGCCTGGCGCCGTGGAGACCGAGAAGCACGGCACGATCGACTTCGAGCAGCTCCTCGAGGACGCTGGCTTCGAGCGCGACCCCGACGTGCTCGACACGTGGTTCAGCAGCGCGCTCTGGCCGCTGAGCACCATGGGCTGGCCCGAGCCGGCCATCGCGGGCGACGAATTCGACGGGCTGCTGGAGGCCTTCAACCCCACCAGCGTGCTGTGCACCGCCCGCGAGATCATCACGCTATGGGTCAGCCGCATGGTGATGTTCAATCGCTACTTCGCCACCCGCGACGGCCAGGAGCCCGGCGCGGGCCGCCCGCCCTTCGCCGACGTCTTCATCCACGCGATGATCCAGGACGGCGACGGCCGCAAGATGAGCAAGAGCCTGGGCAACGGCGTCGACCCGATGGACATCATCGAGACCCACGGCACCGACGCCATGCGCTTCACGCTGGCGCACATGACCACGCAGACCCAGGACGTCCGCATGCCGGTGGAGGCCGACGCGAAGACCGGCCGCAACACCAGCCCGAAGTTCGACATCGGCCGCAACTTCTGCAACAAGCTCTGGAATGCCGCCCGGTTCGCGATGGGCATCCTGGGCGAGTGCGATCCACCGCCGGCGAGCATCGCCCGGGATGATCTCGAGCCGGTCGATCGCTGGATGCTGGGCCGGCTCTTCGAGACCATCGATGCCGCCGACGCCGCGATCGACAGCTACCAGTTCCACGCCTACGCCGAGCTGCTGTACAAGATCTTCTGGCGGGACTTCTGCGACTGGTACCTCGAGGCGATCAAGCCGACCATCCGCGAGAACGCCGCGCAGCGGGGCGTGCTCCGCGTCGCCCTCGAGGCCATGCTGCGGCTGCTGCACCCCGTCACGCCCTTCATCACCGAGTCGCTGCACGAGCGGCTCGCGGAGTTCCCGCTGCCCACGCTCGACGGCCTCGAGCTGGCCCAGTCCCGCCGGGGCGATGTCCTCGCGACCGCGGGCTGGCCCGCGTGCGACGCGGCGCGGATCGACCGCGGCGCCATCGAGGCCGTCGAGTCCGCCCGCCGGCTGGTCTCGGCCATCCGCGAGGTGCGGGCCAAGCACAACGTCAAGCCCCGCCGCGGCATCACGCTGCACGCACCCGCTGAGCTGATCGAGTCGCTCGACGGCATGGCCGGCGTCGTCCGCACGATGGCCGAACTCGGCGAGGTGACCACCAGCGAGCCCGACGGCGCATCGGCCACCTGCGCCTTCGGTGACCTCGAGCTGCGGCTGAGCAACCTGGCCGACGAGGTCGACCAGTCGGCCGAACGCGAGCGGCTCGAACGGCTCGTCTCGGAGCTCGACGGCTCCCGCGCCACGCTCGAGGGCCGGTTGTCCAACCCCGGCTACACCGAGAAGGCGCCCGAGAAACTCGTCAACCAGACGCGGGACCAGCTCGAGCAGGTCAAGACCCAACTCGCCGCGACGCGCGAGGCGCTGGAGCATCTGGGCTGATCGGTCGCGCGCCAACGCCGACGGCCGGACTCGCCGCGGCGCTCTCCGTTGCGCTCGCGGTCCTGGCGTTCCTGGCCGCCTGCGCGTCGCCTCCGCCGCCGCCCACGGGCGCCGCGGCCGTCCTGCGGCAGCAGCCCTGGGAGTACCAGGGTCGCCCGGGCACGCAGGTCGTCACCCCGAGCTACACGCTGCTGACGACGCTCGATGATGCCGAACTGCTCGCCGAACTGCCGGCCTTCCTCGAGGCGGCGCTCGCGCGGCACCGACGCGTCGCGGGGCTGCAGGGCGGGCGGCCGCTGCTGCCGCCGCTCTCGGGCCGCCCGCCGGTCTTCGTGTTCGCGTCTCGGGACGAATGGGCGAGCTTCACTGCGCAGTCGATCGCGCGGTCGGCCGATCCGCTGCTGGCCATCGATGTCGGCGGCTATGCGGCGGGAGGGCGAGCCGTCCTGTTCGCGCCCCCCGGCGGTGATCGGCGGCTGACCCTCAAGATCGCCGCCCACGAGGGCTGGCACCAGTACGTGCAGCGCCGTTTTCGGGACCGTCCGCCCACGTGGGTCGACGAGATGACGGGCGTGCTGGCTGAGGGCTTCGTGGAGCGTGATGGTCGCTACGCCTTCGTGCCAGAGGCCAATCCCGATCGCCGCGACCATTTCCTGGCGCTCCACGCCCGCGGCGGCCTGCGTCCGCTCGCAGAACTCGTATCCGCGGATCCCACGACGCTGCTGGCCGAGGATCCTCCGTCGGCGATCGACTACTACGCCCAGCTCTGGTCGCTCGGGCTCTTCCTGCGGAGCGACGAGCGGCTCCACGCCGGCGTGCAGCGGCTGCTCAAGGACGCCGCCTACGGCCGCCTGGCGCGGCGGTTCGTCGCCGTGGCCGCCGACGAACTCGGCGTCGCGACGATCGCGTACTTCACGCAGACGTCGATGCCCGATCTGCAGCAGCGCTACTCGGCGTTCGCCGACGCGCTCGCCGCGTCCGCGGCCTCGGGCCTCTCATCGCTGGATGCCAGCTCCGCGTCGGGCGGCACGCCCAGGTAGGGCAGCACCCTTTCGACGATCCGCCGCACGGACGGCCCCGCGACGCTCGAGCCGTAGAACTGCCTCGATCGCACGAGGTCGGGGCCGGGGTCCTCGATGCTCACCATGACGACGATCCGCGGCTCGCCCAGCGGCGCGCCCGCGACGAAGCTCGAGACGTACTGCCGGGGCAGGTAGGCGTTCGCGCCGGGCGGCAGCCGCTGCCAGTCGTGCGGCTTCTCGGGCGAGACCTGGGCCGTGCCCGACTTGCCGAACATGCGGTACGAGAACGGCCGCTCGTCGCGCATCTTGGCGTCGAGCCGCTCGATGATGCCCAGGGTGGCCGTGCGCGTCCGCAGCGCCGCCGCCGGCGAGACCGCGCGGCGGGCGACCAGGCCGTCGTAGCCGTCCAATCCCACGGCCGTCAGCCGCAGCGCGGGGACCGTGCCCGCCTCGTCGCCGTTGCGGGCGATCGCGCAGAACGCCCGAGCGATCTGCGCGACGGTGCACAGCACCTCCTGGCCGAACGAGACCGAGACGTGCGTGTACTCGCCCCAGTCCCGCAGCCCGCGGAGCCGTCCGGGCGCCTCGTCGGGCAGGCTCAGCCGCGTCCGCTCGCCGATGCCGAAGGCCGACAGCGTCCGCCGCAGATCCGCCGGCGGGATCCGCTGCACGCCGGCGGCCATGCCGATGTTCGAAGAGTTGACGAGCACCTGCTCCCAGGTCTGCTCGCCGTTGGCCCGCGTATCCCGCAGCCGGCGGCCGCCGATCATCGTGACGCCGCCGGGCGCGGCCTCGAACACCTCGTCCAGCAGCGTGGGATCGTGGTCGATGAGCGCCGACCACACCAGGGCCTTGAATGTCGACCCCGGCTCGTAGGCGTCCTCGATCACCCGGTTGCGCGCAATCGCCGGGTCGTCCTCTCGCCGAGGGTCGGGCCGTACGAAGGCGTACCGCCCGGTGAGGTCCACGTGCCGGGGCCATTCCTCCCGCGGCAGCCGTCCGTCGATCCACGGGTACGGCTCGTTCTCGATGGGCCGCAGCACGTCGGCCATCGCGAGGACCTCGCCCGTACGCGGATCGAGGGCGATGGCCAGGCCGCCCGCAGCGTCGGCGTCCTCCACCGCGCGGTCCAGCTCCTCGCGGACGATCCGCTGGATTTCGAGGTCGATCGACAGGTGCATCGCGTCGGCGGCCCGCGGCGCCTCGGCCTCGCCCGCGCCGATCCACACGGCGCGGCCGCCCGCGTCGTGGGTGTACGTGATCGTGCCGGGCTCGCCCTCCAGGCGTGCGCGGAGCATCCGCTCGATGCCCTCGTCGTACATGGGATCGCTGCCGATCTTGCCCAGGATGGGCGCGACCAGGTCGCCGCCCACGCGGTCTCGGATGGCCTCCCGCTCCAGGTGGATGCCGGGGAGCGGATGCGCCCGGACGATCGCCAGCCGCTCGTCGTCCAGGCGGTCTCCCACGCGGACGTAGCGGATGATCGGGTCGGCGATCGCGTTCGCGTCGGTGGACGCCCGTCGGGCCTCGCGCTGCCGCGCCTCGTTCTCGCGGAGCACCGATCGCACCCGCCGATCGACGTCGAATTCGTCCTCGCCGGTCATCCACGCGAGCGCCGAAGACAGCTCGGCGACGGTGATCCGGCCGGCCTCGACCTCCTCGGCGACGCGGACCGGATCGAAGAACACCCGGTGGACGTAGCGGGAGACCGCGAGCGGCCGGCCGCGGCGGTCGGCGACGTCGGCGCGGGGCACGCGGATGGTGTGCTGCCGCTCGCGGGCGGCGAGCACCGCGTCGATCCGCTCGGGCGGGGCGATCTGCAGCCACGCGACGCGGACGAGCACCGTGGCGAGCCAGGCCGTCGCGCCAATGCCCAGGGCCGCGGCCACCCAGCGGGCGCGGCCGGCCGATGGATCGCTGGTTCTACTCGCCATCGCCCGCACCCGCCGACGCCACGGCAGCGATCCCCGCCAGCGGCGGTGTTGGAACCCGTGGTTGGCCTTCGACCGGAGCGCCCGGGCCATCGATCTCGTCGAGCATTCGTCGCAGCTGCGCCGGCCCGATCCGCCGCGCGATGTCGGCTCGCAGCCGGGCGGAGTCCTCGCCCGAGCGGAGCACCCGCAGCCTCAGCGTGGCGAACTCGTGGGCCGCCTGCGTCCGCGCCTGGCGGATGACCAGCAGCGTCACCGAGATGCAGGCGATGGCGACCGCGCAGCAGCCCAGCTTCCACGCGAGGGCCCCGCCGGTTGGCCTCGGTCCGTTGCTCACGTGCTGGGCAGCCGGAGGACCATGCCGGGCCGCAGGTCGTCGGGGTCGCGGATGACGTCTTGGTTCAGGCGGAGGATCTCGTCCTGCCGCCGCATCGTGCCGAGCACCTTCTGGGCAATCTCGCTGAGCGTGTCGTTGCTGCGGACGGTGTAGGTCTGCGACGCGGCAGTCGCCTCGCGCTCGGGCGGCGGCGCCTGTATCGGGCCCGGGATCCGCAGCGTCACGCCCTCGCGGACCGAGCCGTTGTCGCCCACGCGTCCGGGATTGGCCCTGGCGATCTTCCGCCAGGCGTTGGGGTCGCCGTAGTACCGCCGCGCGAGGCCGCTGAGGGTCTCCAGCTTCGCAACGCGGTGGTCTATGGTCCGCTCCTCCGGCGGCGCATCGGCATCGCGATCCGCGGATTCGGCCGGCGCGGGCTCGTCGGCGACGCGGATCGTCGCGGGTGCCTGGTCGAGCCGGGCCATCTCCCGCACGTCGAGCTCGGCGATGTTGGCCGCCAGGTCTCGCGCGCCCAGCGCGAACGACTCGGCGCCGCGAGCCAGCCGATCGGTGGCCTGCTCGAGCAGCGTCTCGCGGAGGGGTGTCTGCTCTCGGGGTGCGGGCCGCTCGATTGCCCGCGTCTCGGGGTCTGGTGCGTCGGGGCGTGGCCCGGCCGCGGGTGTGCCGTCCCCGGGGATCAGCGGGATGGCCACCGCCCGCCGCGACCTCGGCGTCTCGTTGCGGGGTGGCTGCACCACGACCGATTCGTCGGGGCTGAACTCGTCGAGCGACTGCGATCGCACCGCGGCGAGGTGGTCGCTGATGAGCAGGCCCACCAGCATCACCGCCGCGAAGCCGATCACCAGTGCGAGCTTCTGCTCCCGCGTCACGCCCGGCATCCCCCTCAGCTCCGCGTAGTCGATAGGCGGACGGCCCGCAGCTTGGCCGATCGGGCTCGGCGATTGGCGGCGGCCTCGGCGTCCGAGGCGGTCGCGGGCTTGCGGGTCAGCCGCTCGGCCAGGCCGTTGCTGGCGAGGTCGGCAAAGGCCCGCTTGACGAGGCGATCCTCGAGCGAATGGAAGGAGATCATGGCGATGCGAGCCCCCGGTGCCACCCAAGTCGAGCCGCTCGGCAGGCGGGCCGCGTCACCGATCGACGCGAGCAGGGAGGACAGCGAGCCCAGCTCGTCGTTCACGGCGATGCGTAGCGCCTGGAACGTGCGGGTGGCCGCGTCGATCGATCCGCCCCTCGTGCAGGATCGCACCAACGCCGCCAGCCCCCGCGTGGTGACTATCGGCGCGGCCTCGCGGGAGGCCACAACTTTCCGCGCGATGCGGCGGGCGTTGCGCTCCTCCCCGAACGTCCACAGGATCTCGGCCAATTCGGCCTCGCTCGCCGTCGCGATCAGGTCGGCCGCCGACGGGCCCGAGGTCGGGTCCAGCCGCATGTCGAGTGGGCCGTCGCGGCGGAACGAGAAGCCGCGATCCGGATCATCCACGTGCGGGCTGGCGAAGCCCAGGTCGGCCAGCAGGCAGTCGGCGGCGAGCCCCAACTCGGCCAGCCGCTCGGGCAGCCTGGCGAAGGATCCCTGCACCGCCAGCACGCGGCAGCCCACGGCGGCGTCGCGGACCCTGGCCTCGGCCCGGGCGAGCATCCCCGCATCGAGGTCGCACAGCACCACCGTGCCGTCCGGGCCCACGAGCCCGGCCGCCTGGCTGGCGTGGCCCCCGAGCCCGGCCGTGCAGTCAACGTAGCAGCCCCCCGGCTGCGGCCCGAGCAACTCGAAGACCTCTCGTGGCAGGACCGGCACGTGCCGGGGTTCCCTGGATGCGTCCTGCTCGGCCACGGAGGATGATTGAGCCTCCGCGGGAACCCCGCCGGTCCTTTCCAGTTGCTGACCGATTACAGTGGCCCATGCGAGCAATGACACGCCTGGCCGTCCCGTTGCTGATCGCCTCGGCGATGCTGGCGGGCTGCATCTCCGTGAACGCCAGCCTGGGCTCGGGCCGCGAGAAGCTCCGCCCCCAGCCCGTGCTGGCCGTGGGCGAGGAGGGCAGCCGCGACCGCGTCGCGTTGATCCCGCTGCGCGGCGTGATCGTCGACGCCCCCGACGAGGGCCTGCTGGGCAGCCGCCCCGGGCCGCTGGCGAGTCTCGGGCGGCAGCTGGCGATGGCCGAGGCCGACGACCGCGTGCGGGCCGTGGTGCTCCGCGTGGATTCGCCCGGCGGCAGCGTCGCCGCCAGCGAGATGGCCTACCGCGAGATCCGCATGTTCCGCGAGCGCACCGGCAAGCCCGTGGTTATCTCGATGGGCGAGGTCGCCGCCAGCGGCGGCTACTACGCCGCCCTCGCGGGCGACCGCATCGTCGCCGAGCCCACCACGCTCACAGGCTCGATCGGCGTCGTGGTGGCCTCGCTCAACGTCAGCGAGGGCCTCGAGAGGATCGGCGTCGAGTCCCGCTTCGTCACCAGCGGGCCCAACAAGGACATCGCCAACCCGCTGGCGCCCGTGCGGACGGCCCACTACCGCATCCTGCAGGGCCTCGTCGACGAGTACTACGGCCGGTTCCGCGGGCTGGTCGTGCAGCGCCGCGACGCCCTCGCCACCGGTTCGGTGGACGAGCTAACGGATGGCCGGGTGTTCACGGGCGAGACCGCCAGGCGGCTCGGACTGGTCGACGAGCTGGGCGGCGTGCGGACCGCCTTCTTGCAGGCCGTGCAGCTCGCGGGTCTGGAGTCGGCGACGCTGGTTCGGTACGCGCCGCGGGGCGGGCCGCCGCAGACGATCTACGCCGAGGCGCCGCTCGCGAGGCCCATGGCGGTGGCCGACGCGTCGGTCAGCGGGATCCGCGTCGATGCCGCGAGTCTCGGGCTGCCGACGGGCATGCGGCCCGGCGTCGCGTACTACCTGTATCTGCCGTGACCGCCAGATCCTTGGCTTGAGTATTGCTCACGCCGGCACGGTCTCGTCGGCGGCCGACCACGACACGCCGGCGGCCTCGGGCACCTGCGTGGCGGCGTCCTCGATCGCCCGCCGCCACAGCCGCTCCATCCTCGCGTCGCTCACGGGCCGGACCGTGCCCAACTCCTGGGCGAAGGTCGACACCCGCAGCTCCTCGCACATCCAGCGGTACTCGGCCAGCGCGGGGCAGCGGTCGAGGGCATCCTGGCCCGCGGCGATCGCCCGGCGGCAGCGGTCCGCGTGCGCCGCGATCGAACGCATCAGCCGCTCGTCCCGCTCCAGGCCCGCGTTGCGGAGCTTGTCCAGCCGCAGGCGGTCGGCGTCGAGGTAGCGGGGCAGCCGTCGGAGCCACTCGAGCGGCGTGCCCGACAGGAATCCCGGCGGCGTCAGCGCGAGAACATGCTCGGCGATGTCGGCCATCGGAGCCGCCCACGCTGGTGGGCCGCCCTCTTCGGTCCGGCTCCGCAGGCGGACCGCCCGCGCGAGAATCTCGTCGCTCAGCGAGGCGGCCTCGTCCGCCGCCGCCCCCAGGCGTTCGAGCCCGGCACCGAGCGCCGCGTCGAACTGCTCCCGCGTCCGGGGCAACTCGCGATCGCCCAGGAATGCCAGGTCGGCCGCAAGCGTCAGCAGGTCCCTCCTGAGGTCGCCGCTCGCGCCCAGCACCGCGTAGGTCGCCGCGAGGCCGTCCATCACCGGCAGCTTCTCGACCTGCTGTCGCAGCTCCCGCCGTGCCGCGAGCATCAGCAGCCGCCGCACGCCGCGGTGGTTGATGGCGACGGCGGCCTCGGGATGGTCGACCATGGCCGTGCGGACGCTCTCGCCCGCGTCGACCAGCGCGGGGTAGGCCACGACGCGCACGCCAGGCCGAGTGATCTCGAGCGCCTCGGACAGCGTGCCGAAGTCCCACTCGGTGATGCTCTGCCGGTCGGGCCAGCGGTCGTCGGCTGCCAGCAGGCTGCGGCGGACACGTCCCGACAGCCGCCGCTTGAGCTCCATGAGGTCGCGGCTCTCGGCCAGCGGCGTGCCGGATATGTCCAGCACGCGGATGTTCGGTCGCGTGTGCTCGGGCACGTGCGCCGCCGCCAGCTCCGCGGGATCCACTTCCAGCCCGGTCTGCCGCTGCACGAAGTCCGCCAGTGCTTCGGCCAGCGAGTCCTCGCGGTCCCGGGCGTCGTCGCCGAGCGACTGAACGAACGCGGCCGACACGGCGTTGCCGTCGATGTGCCGCCGGATGGCCTTGGGCAGCCCGCGAAGCATCGCCCGCGCACGCTCGGCGATCAGGCCCGGCACGAGCCAGTCCAGGTCGCTCGTGCGCATGCGACCCAGGGCCTCGATGGGCACGCCCGCGGTCACGCCGTCGTCGCTCTCGCCCGGCTCGAAGCGGTACCGCAGCGGCAGCCCCGCACCCGAGACCTCGACGCGATCGGGGTACAACTCGGGCGTGATGGCCGACACGTCCTTGAGCAGCAGGTCCTCGGGGGCCATCTGCAGCGCGTCGGGCGCGTCGCGTTCCGTCCTGCGCCGCCATGTCTCGAAGCGCTCGCTCGTCCAGATCTCCTCGGGGATGCGCTGCTCGTAGAAGGTGAACACCCGCTCGGTACTCGCGACGAGGTCCCGCCGGCGGGCCTTCTCTTCGAGCTTCTTGAGGCGGTTCTCCAGCTCGCGGTTCTCGCGGATGGCCTTCGCGTCGCTCTTGTGCTGTCCGATCACCAGCGCGTGGTGGATGAACAGCTCGCGGGCTTCCTTCGGGTTGATGCGGCCGTAATCGACCCGCCGCTTCGCGATGATCTCCATGCCGAATAGCGTGACCCGCTCCAGGGCGTACACCTTGCCGGTGGTCTCGCGGTAGTGCGGGTGGTCGTAGCTCCGCTTGCACAGCTCGCCGGCGACCTCCTCGATCCACGTCGGCCGCACGCGCGCGCACGTGCGCGCGTAGAGCTTCGTAGTCCGTACGAGTTCGGCGGCGACGATCCACTCGTGGTCCCCGCCGTTGAGGCTGCTGCCCGGATGGACGTGGAACTTGGTGTCCGCGCCCTCGTACTCCCGCTTCGCGCCCTTGCGGCCGATGCCGCCCAGGAAGCCCGCGAGGATCGCCTTGTGCACGTGCGAATAGGGGGCGTCGCTCGCGTTGACGTGGTAGCCCAGCTCGACCATCAGCCCGCGGAGCTGCCGCTGCGTGTCCAGCCACTCCCGCATCCGCGTGAAGGACAGCATGCGATCGCGGCACAGCCGACCCAGCCGGCCCGTGCTGATGCGGCTGCGGCCGTCGTGCGCGAAGTTCCAGAGGTTCCAGAACGCCAGGAAGTCCGAGTCGGGATGGTCGAATTCCTCGTGCAGCTCGTCGGCCTTCTCCTTCTTGTCGAAGGGTCGCTCTCGGGGATCCTGCACAGAGAGCGCCGAGGCGATCACCAGCGCCTCGTTGAGGCAGTTCTCCTTCGCGCCGGCGATGAGGATGCGGCCAATGCGGGGGTCGATCGGCAGCCGCGCCAACTCCCGGCCGATCTTGGTAAGCCGCTGCTCTTCGTCGAGGGCGCCCAGCTCGCGGAGGGTGCCCAGGCCGTCGTGCACGGCGCGGCGATCGGGCCGCTCGAGCAGCGGGAAGTCGTCGATCGAGCCCAGCCCCAGCGCCTTCATCTGCAGGATGGCGCCCGCGAGGTTGGTCCGCAGGATCTCGGGGTCGGTGAACCGCGGCCGCGACTCGTAGTCGTCCTCGGCGTACAGCCGGATGCAGACGCCCGGGCCGACGCGGCCGCAGCGGCCCGCCCGCTGGTCGGCCGACGCCCGGCTGATCTTCTCGATGGGCAGCCGCTGCACGCGCGTCCGCGGGCTGTAGCGGTTCAGTCGCGCGAGCCCGGGATCCACCACGAAGCGGATGCCCGGCACGGTGATCGAGGTCTCGGCCACGTTGGTCGCCAGCACGATGCGCCGGCCGCCGCCGGGCCGGAACACCCGCTGCTGTTCCTCGGCCGACAGCCTGGAGTACAGCGGCAGGATGGTCCGCGTCGCGTCCTTGCGCCTGCCGAGTGCGTCGGCGACCTCGCGGATCTCGCGTTCGCCCGGCAGGAAGACGAGCACGTCACCCTGGCCCTCGGCGCAGGCCGCCCCGACTCCGTCGACGACGGCTCGCACCAGCTCCCGCGTGTCGGTGAGGTCCGCCTGCGGGGGCTCGTAGCGCATCTCGACGGGGAAGGTCCGCCCCGAGACTTCGAGGATCGGCGCATCCTCGAAGTGGCGGCTGAACCGCTCGGGATCGATGGTCGCGCTCGTGATGACCACCCGCAGGTCGCGGCGCTTCGGCAGCAGCCGCTTCAAGAAGCCCAGCAGGAAGTCGATGTTGAGGCTCCGCTCGTGGGCCTCGTCCACGATGATCGTGTCGTAGCGCTCCAGCAGCCGATCCCGCTGCGTTTCGGCCAGCAGGATGCCGTCGGTCATGACCTTGACGGCGGTCTCGTCGCCGAGCTTCTCGTCGAAGCGGACCTTGTAGCCCACCAGCCCGCCGAGCTCGCAGCCAAGCTCGTCGGCGATGCGGCCGGCGACGCTGCGCGCCGCGATGCGGCGGGGCTGCGTGTGGCCGATCATGCCCGCGGCCCCGCGGCCCAGGTTGACGCAGATCTTGGGCAGCTGCGTGGTCTTGCCCGAGCCGGTCTCGCCGCAGAGCACGACGACCTGGTGCTCGCGGATGGCCGCCTCGATGTCCGCCCGGGCCTCGAGCACGGGCAGGTCGAGGTCGAAGTCCGGCGCCGGAAGCCGGCTGGCCCGCTGTTCGCGCCGCTCGATCGACGACTCGAGGCGGTCGCGGAGGCCAGCGATCGCCTCGCGGGCGGCGTCGGCGTCGGCGTCGCCGCCATCCAGCACCGACCGCCGCAGGGCGCGCAGGTCGCGGCGCACGCGTCGCCGGTCCCACGCCATCGCCGCCGGCAGGGCGTCGCGGAGGGCGTCGATGTCGCTCAGCAGGGCCTTCATCGGTCTTTGATCGTATCTAGATCGCCGCCGGTATCCGCGGGGATGGGGACCCTGGGACATCCTGGACAAAGAACGCAAGACCTTGCGCGCCAACGTGTTGCGACCTCAGAGCGGCGCACGCCCAAAGTCCCGTCGGCAAAGCCCATCGACCCCGCAGCGCCGTGTGGTAAGCTCAACGCACGTGAACCCCCGAATCGGGGTCGCGCCCAAGGAGCAGCAGAGATGCCATGTTCACACATTCTCGCGGCGGCCGGCGCGTGCGCCGTAGCGTGCGCGAGCGTCACCGCGCAGGCACCCATCGACGCCGCGGGCCGGACCGCGTCGGTCGTCCTCTTCGCCGACCCGGAGCGCGAGGTCGTGCTCGGGACCGGATACGTGCCCTTCCTCGTCGACCTCGAGATCGTCGGCGAATCCTCGGGCGGCACCGCGACGGCGGGCGCGGTCATCGACTCCGGGCCGGCGGGCGACCTGACCTTCGAGGCCGACGCCACGCTCACCGCGCGGGGCATGCCCATCGCCGATCCCGGCGTCCGCTCGAGTGTCTTCCTTACCGATACGCTGACGGTTCGTGTGGCGGAGCAGGGCCCCTTCGTGCTCTCGGGCCGCTTCGATGTCCCGTCGGGCGGCGGGGGGGCGAGCTCGACGTCGGTCACGCTGAGCGTCTCCGGCGAGGGCGAAATCATGGCGCCAGGCGCATCGGGGGGCACCATCGTGTTCCGCGCGGCGACGCACCCGGAGGGCTTCGTGCTGACCGGCGACCTCGCGCCCGGCGAATACGAGTTGCAGGTCGAGGCGTCGGCGAACGTGGCCACGATGGCCGGCGATGCCCAGGCGACGGCCGGCATCAACGTGCTGTACTCGCAGGCCTGCCGCGCCGACATCAACGCCGACGGCGCCCTCGACCTGTTCGATTTCCTGGACTACCAGCGGCTGTTCTTCGACGGCGATCCGCTCGCCGACTTCACGGGCGATGGCCTGTTCACGCTCTTCGACTTCCTGGAGTTCATCGACCTCTTCGATGACGGCTGCGGCTAGCGGCTCACCGGCGGCACGCCTAGCGACGCGGATTGCGGCCGCTGCGGGGCCGCGCCGGGGTGCGCGCCGGCCGGCCCGGGCCGCGGGCGTCCACCCGGGCGGGCTCGGCGGCCTCGTCCGCCTCCACGCCCGGAGTTGCGGCTGCCGCGGGCGGAGGCTGGGTTGCGTCGAGGGATGCCGCCGCCTCCTCGGCGTCGTCGCTGCCGGCCGACCGCGCAAACACGAGGCGGCCCGCCGAGGTCTGCAGCGTGCTGCGGACCGTGAGCATCGCCCGCTCGCCGATGCGCTCGCCGCCGTCCTCGGCCACGACCATGGTGCCGTCGTCCAGGTAGCCGATGGCCTGGCCCTGCTGCTCGCCCGCCCGCAGCAGGTAGACCTCGACCTGTTCGCCCGGCATGACGTTGGGCCGCATCGACTGCGCCAGGTCGTGCACGTTGAGCACGCGCACGCCGTGGATCGACGCCGCCCGTTCCAGGCCGCTGTCGGTGGTCACGATGGTCGCCGGCAGGCGGCGGGCCAGCTCGACGAGCGCCTGGTCGACCTCGTCGGCGTGCGGGCCCGCGGTCTCGACGACGACCTCGATGGCCGACGAACGCTGCAGCCGGCGGACGGCGTCGAGCCCCGCGCGGCCGCGGTTGCGCTTCAGCTTGTCCTTGCTGTCCGAGAGCCGCTGCAGCTCGTCGATCACGAACTGGCTGACGATCAGCCGCGCCTGGAACAGCCCGGTCTCGGCCAGCGGCACCACGCGCCCGTCGACCAGCGCCGAGCTATCCAGCAGCCACGGCTGCGGGCCCCGTATCTGCTTGCTGAACTCGACGTAGGGAATGACGAGGCGGAAGTCGTCCTCGGTCTGGAGCACCGTGACGATCGCCAGGTAGGCCAGGCTGATGCCCAGCAGCACCTTCGCGAGAGCCGCAAACTCCGGCCGGTTGATGTCCCAGGCCTGGACGACGACGTCGATGATTGCGCCGAGGATGACCGTCGCGAGCGTCGCCAGCACCAGCCCCACGAACATGCTCACGAGCGTGGCGATCTTCTTGCGGGGCGTCAGCAGGTCGGCCGCGATCGCCGCGATCGCCACGATGCCCGCCAGCGCGAGCGTGACCGCCCAGTGGAAGCGGGGGTCGTTGGCGCCCGCGGCGGCGTCGGAGGGCCGCAAGATGAACAGCAAGGCGACCGTCAGGAAGGCCACCAGGAAGCCCATGCGGATGGCGGTGACGATCACCTGCCTCCGCAGGCCCCCGGGCTCGCGTGCGTCGCCGTGCTGGGTCATCGCTGCTCCGAATCGGCTCGACAAGGACCGGATCGATCCGAGACTACGCCCACTATCGGCCATACGATCGCGGCGAGTGCTGGGTTGCCCGCGGCAAGGACGAGCGGCCCCTCTCGTTGGTGGCCGGGCCCGGTGCGAGGGCGGCACCGTGAACCGGGTCAGGGCCTGACCGCAGCAGCCCTAAGCGCGTGACGCCCGGCGCCGCCGGTGTCCTGGCCACCAACGAAGGGGGCCCGAGATTGCCTCGGGCCCCACTCAGCTTCTCATTCCCGCGAGGGCTAGTTCCCGCCGCCCGCCAGCGGTTCGCCCAGGTTCATCAGCGGCAGCGGGCTGGGGCTCGTGCCGTCCATGAAGTAGAGCTTCGAGGCTGGATCCTTGCTGATGGCCTGCAGCGCCTCGAGTGCCTGGAGCTGGATGTACGCCGGGTTGCTGGCGATGGCCTCGTTGATCTTCTGGATCTCGTAGGCCCGCGCGTCCGCCAGCACCTTGAGCCGCAGGGCCTCCTCCTCGGCCGCGCGTCGCTCGGCCTCGGCCTGCGCCACCGTCTGCTCCTGCTCGGTGCGGAAGCGTTCCAGCTCGGCCTTCTGCCGCTCGGCCTGTTGCTCGGCCTCCTTCTTCTGCTCGATCTGCGAGACGAGCCGCTGGGGCAGATCGATCTGGCGGAGCAGCACGTCGTTCACCTCGATGCCCTTGGGGTCGAGGAACTCGCGCAGCCCGGCGAGCAGCTGCTGCTGCAAGCGCTGCTGGGTGGTCTCCTGGAAGAAGTCCTCGGCGCGGACGATGCTCTTGCCCTGCTCGCGGATGAGCGAGCGGACCTTCGGGATCACGTGCACCTCGAGCGCCTGCTCCGCGGTGCCGGTGTCCTGCAAGATCGCCGGCGCCATCGGCCCCTTGATGCGGTACTGCACCGAGACGTCGATCATCGTGGTGAGCTGGTCCTGGCTCGGCACGCCGGCCGTCTCCATGTGCGTCTTCTGGCGCGCGTCGAACTGGTGGAACTTCAGCAGCGGGTTGACCGGGAAGTGCAGCCCCTCGGCCAGGGGTTCGTCCTGCACCTCGCCGAACCACGTCGCTACGGAGACGTGGCCCGCGGGCACGATGTGGTAGCAGCGGCTGGCGATGATCAGGCCGGCGACGACCACCACCGCGGCGACGATGCCGATCTTGGTGGCCTTCGACGGCTGGGGCCGGGCCTCGGATATCGGACGTGGAGCCATGTGCATCCTCCCTTCCCGGCATTGTTGGCCTTCGGCGTCATCCGATTGCGATCAAAACCCAAAGACAAACCGGGGCCGATCGCTGGGATCGGCCCCGGCTTGCTCCAAGGAGGGGACGCTCCTGGCGGCCCGGGGGCCGCCCTGTGCCCTCGCGAACCGGCTCAGGGGCAGCCGGCGTCGAATTCGCTCTGGAACATCAGGAAGTCGAAGATCGTCAACGCACCATCGCCGTCGAAGTCGGCGGCGAGGTCGCCGGCGTTGAAGAGGTTCTGGAAGGCCAGGAAGTCGAACACGGTCAGGTCGCCGTCGCCGTCGATGTCGGCGCGGCAGTCGCCGCAGGCCAGGCCGTCGATGCTGATGGCGTCGATGGCGGCCTCGGTGACCGAGTCGTTGGGGTTGTCCGAGGTCGTGAACCGCAGCTGCACCTGGTTGGTCAGGCTGGCGAAGTCCGAGATCGGGACGCGGACGACCCGCCAGAAGGCCTCGTCGCCCGTGCTCTCGATGCGGGTCCACGTGGCGCCGGCGTCGTCGGAGATCTCGACGGTCAGCACGTCGTCGCCGTCGTCGTTGCTGAACCAGCGGGCGTAGCTGAGCACCGCGTTGTCGGGCGCGCCGCTGAGGTCGATGATCGGCGAGGTCAGCACCGTCGGGCCGCCGTCGACGTCCTCATCCACCGAGTTGCCGGTCACGTAGGCCGACCCCGAGCCGTCGAAGTCCGCACTCGGCGCGCCGCGGCCGAAGGGCCCGGGCACGCCGCGATCCCAGCTGCCCGTCGAGAGGGCGGTGTCCTGGACGGTCCAGCCCGCACCGGACTCGAAATCGAAGCTGGCGATGTTGAGCCGTGCGGTGGCGGCGATCGCGTCGTAGGTGCCGGTGGTGGGGGCGCCGAGCGGCGCGGTCGCCTCCTCGCCGTCGGAGGTTGCCCGGATGTAGTAGGGCACGGTGTCGCCGCAGCTCATGGCCGGCAGCGTGGCGCTGAACTGGTCGCCACCTAGGGCCACCAGCGGCACGGACTCGAAGCCGCCGCCCATGTCGAACACCAGCTCCGCCGAATCCGGATCCAGCGTGCCGTCGACCTCGGTGATGGTCACCGCGAACTCGAAGGGCTCGCCCGGCGGGATGAGGTCCAGGTCGGGGGCCGCGATCTCGATGCCCGTCAGCGGCGGGCAGCACACGCCCTGCGGGTTCTCGAGGGCGTCCTGCAGCTCGGGGCGGTCGACGGCGGTGCCGTTGTTGCCCGAGGTGGCGCTGCATCCCGCGTGCGTGTGGATGCCGATGGCCATCCCGGTGGTCTCGTCGATGACCGGCGAGCCCGAGTTGCCGCCGGTGGTGTCGGTCTGGTATGAGAGGCCGAAGCCGCTCTTGGCCACGAACGGGCCGGTGTGGGTCTTCTGCACCTGGCTCCACTCGAGCGGCGCGCCGGTGCCGCGGGTGCTGCCGTAGCCGGTGATGCGGATGTCACCGGTCGACGACGGCGCCTCATCGGCGAGGATGTAGGTGGCGCCCTGCGCCTCGGCGGCTGTCAGGCCGGTCTCGGAGTTGGCGAACGTGCCGAAGTAGGCCCAGTCGTTGCCGATGCCCAGCCCGCCGTTGGACTGCATGGACGCCGGATCGACCGGGTACTGGTCCTCGGGGTCCGGGTTGCGGGTCGAGCCGCTCGAAGAGGACAGCGGCACGTTGAACTGCACGACCGTGGCCGAGAACGTGCAGTGGCCGGCCGTCAGGAAGCACTTGGCGCAATCGTCGATGAGCCAGGCCGTGCAGCCCACGGGCATGAGCCGTGCGTTGCGGGGGTCGTCGGACAGCTCGCGATCATCGGTCGGGCCGCAGATCGAATCGAAGGCGCCCGCGCCGAAGCCATCGCCCGCGACGAGCTTGCTGATCTCCATGCGGCTGACGCCGCCGCCGGGCCGGGCGAGCACCTCGACCAGCAGCGTGTCACCGTTGAAGTAGGCGCTCGTGCTGCGCCACTGGCGGAGCGTTGTGGCGTTGAGGTGCTGGTCGAAGCCGTCCTCGAGGCTCGTGATGCGGATGATCGCATCGTCGGCCAGATCGACCTCGCCGAAGCTCACGCGGGTCCAGACGGCGCCGGGCGCTGCGACGGTCGCGCTGTAGATGACCTGGTGCTCGTCGGCGGGCAGCCCGGGCAGAGCCAGCGGCCCCGAGTCGATGCCGATGGGCATGTCGTACTGGTGGAGCGGTGAGGGCTGGGCCGAGGCGGCAGCGCACGTCATGGCAAGGCCGGCGAGCCCCGCGAGGAACCGCCCGCGGCGGGCGTCAGAGTCTGGAAGCATGTCGATTCTCCTGGGCCCGTCCCGGCTCGTCCCCCAAGCCGATACAACGGCGCCTCCGGCCGGCAATACGCGGCCTAGCTCAGGGTCGTTTCGGAGGTAAGTCCGGGAATGCCCGCGGCTTGAAGTCGCCGGGGCGGCTAGTGGCCGCCGTCGGTCACGCGGAGGACTTCTTGGACGGTTGACAGGCCCTCGCGGACCTTGGCCATGCCGTCCATCCGCAGCGACACCATGCCCCGCTCGAGGCACAGCCGGCGGAACTCGCTGACGTTGGGGTTGCCCGCGATGATGTCGCGGAGCTGATCGTCGACCGCCAGCAGCTCGTAGATGCCCACGCGGCCCGAGTAGCCGGTGCCGCGGCACTTGTCGCAACCCACCGCCGTCCACACCTGGTCGCTGGGCAGGCCCTGCATCTCCAGGAAGTCGGCCATTTCCTCGCCCGGGCGGTCCTGCTTCTTGCAGTGCTTGCACAGCCGCCGCAGCAGCCGCTGGGCGAGCACGCCGTTGACCGCCGCGCCTACGAGGAAGGGCTCGAGCCCGATGTTCACCAGGCGGGTGATGCTCGAGGGCGCGTCGTTGGTGTGCAGCGTGCTGAGCACCAGGTGGCCCGTGAGCGCCGCCTGCACCGCCGTCAGGGCGGTCTCCATGTCGCGGATCTCGCCGAGCATGATGACGTCGGGGTCCTGCCGCAGCAGCGCCTTGAGCGCCTTGGCGAAGGTCATCCCGATCTTCTCGTGCGTCTGGGTCTGCGTGACGCCGTCGAGGTGGTACTCCACCGGATCCTCGACGGTCGAGATGTTCATCTTGTTCTTGTCGAGCGTCCGCAGCGACGAGTACAGCGTGGTCGTCTTACCCGAGCCGGTCGGGCCGGTCACCAGCGTGATGCCGTGGGGCTCGGTGACCAGTCCCCGCCAGATGGTCAGGGCGTCGGGCGAGAAGCCCAGATCTTCGAGCTGCACGTTGATCGACTTGGTGTCGAGGATACGCAGCACCGTCTTCTCGCCGTAGGTGTTCGGCAGCGTCGACATGCGGAGGTCGAGCTTGCGGCCGGCGACCTGGCAGCGGATGCGGCCGTCCTGCGGGATGCGGCGCTCGGAGATGTCCAGGTTGGCCATGATCTTCAGGCGGCTGGTGATCGCTGCCGACATGGCCGCCGGCGGGTTCATGCCCTCGAAGAGCACGCCGTCGATGCGGAAGCGGACCTTGAGCTTCTTGTCGGCGGGCTCGACGTGGATGTCGCTGGCGCCCTCCTTGATGGCCTGCTGGATGATGTAGTTCACGTAGCGGATGACCGGACCCTCGCCGGCCTGCTGCTCGAGGTTGACCTCCTGGGTGTCGCTCTTCTCGTCGACCTGGACGTCCTGCTCGTCGACCTGGTCGAGGATCTCCGAGAGGTCGACGTCGTCGGCGGGCTCCTGCTCGCCCATGCCGGCGATGTCGAGCGCCGTGCGGATGTCCAGGCTGGTGACGACGACGACCTTGACGCCTACGACGCCAAGCCGCTCGCGGAGGTCGTCGAGCAGGAAGACGTCGTCGGGGCGGACCAGCCCGATGACGGCACGCTGGCCCTCCATCCGCAGCGGCAGCACCTGCTGCTCCTTGCAGAATTCGCCGCCGAGCCGCTGGAGCATCATGCCGTCGAAGCCGCCGTCGAGGCCGCGGTCCAGGTCGACCCGCTCGAAGGCGAGCCCGTTGGCGGTCGCGACGGCCTGCTGCACTCCCGCCTCGTCGGCGCCCCGCTCGATGAGCACGTCGACCAGCCGCCGCCCGGGGGTCTGTCGCACGATGTTCTGCGCTTCGGCGACGTCGCCGGCGCCGACCGTGCCGCTGGCGATCAGCGCATCGGCCAGCTCGCTGGTGTCGCCCTCGTCGGCGAAGCCCTCGCCCAGTTCCTCGGGCGACAGCACGTCGCTGATGGCCTTGCCGACCTGCGCCTCGGGGGCGTCGGTGTGCCGCTTGACGGCCGGGTCGTCCTCGATCGACTGCTTGGCGTCGGCGCCCTGGTGGGCGGGCATCGAGGGCAGCGGGCTGAAGGCCTCCTCCGACTCGTCGATGCGGTGCTTGCCGCTCTTGCCCGGCTTGCTCGGATCGCCGCCCAGCTCGCTGAGGATGTCGTCGAGGTTGTGCTTGCTCATCGCGTCCTCGCGAGGGTCCGGGCGTGCGGCGCTGGTCGGCGGAGTCTGCTCGCGGCGTTCGGCGACGCTGCTACTTGCCGTCCATCTCGATGGTCCGCATCACCGTCTTGTAGCGGAGCGTGACCGAGCGGCCCGAGATCCCGACCACCTCGAGCATGCCGTCGACCTCGTGTCCCAGCCTGTAGATCGTGCCGTTGATCTTCGCCAGCGGGTTGCGCGGATTGTCGAGCACCATCTCGACGACGACGTTGTCCAGCAGCCGCTCGGCCCGCGCGATGTCGGGCGCCACGGTCTGCTCGGGCTGCCCGGTCAGGATGGCCTCTTGCACGTCGGGCGTGCGATCGAGCTGGAAGGGGTTGGCGTCGATGTCCTCTAGCGGCACCTGCGGCGGCGGGCCCGAGCGGGTCAGCTCCCGCATGATCCGCTCCTCGCCCTCGAAGTGGCGGGCCTGCGTCTGCTCGATGGTGAACTTCATCTCGACGGGCTTGAGCTTCTTGGCCGGCGAGGTGCCCCGCAGGTGCATCCAGTAGATGACGCCGCCCGCGACCACGAGCACCACCGCGACGACCACCAGCTGCACCGGGATCTTCCGCTTGGTCTCGAGCGAGTAGGCCTCGAAGCCCTGCTGCTCATCGCTGACGCCCTCGGGGGGGCCGACGGGATCGGTGCTCATCACGCCTCCTCATCCTGGAAGTAGATGCTCAGCGTGAACTCGGCCATCATGTGCCCGTCGATCGAGTCCGATCGCTTGACGCTGATGTTGGTCATCCGCGTGATCCGCTCCATCTGCTCGAGCTCGAGCAGGAAGCGGTAGAACCCGCGGAAGTCGCCCTGCAGCTCCACCTTCAGCGGCTGCTCGAGGTAGAGCGCCGCCTTCACCGGCTTCTCGGTCACGATGGTCGGCTGCTGCAGGTCGGCGTCGGTCGCTAGGTCCGAAATCTGCCGGACGACGTCGGCCAGTTCCTTGTTGGTGGGCAGGCGCGCCTCGATCGCGTCGATCCGCGTGGAGATCTCCTGCGTGGCGGCCTCCAGCGTGCCGCGGCGGGCGCTCTCCTGCTGCAGCCGCTCGAGCTTGTCGCGCCGCAGCGCGATCTCCTCGCGGGCCCGCTCGATCTGCGTGTTCTGCGGCCGGAACACGAACCAATAGCTCGCCAGTGGCACGGCGAACAGCACGACCAGCAGCACGATCTCTCGGACGCCGAACTTCATCTACTGGCCTCCCGGGTCATCGGGCACGGTGGTGAACGCCTCGGGATCCTCGGCGGCGGGCTCAGCGCCGGGGTCCGCGACCTCAACCGGGCCGTCGGACTCGACCGTCTCGACCGGCTCGATCGCCGGCGGCTCATCGCCCGTCGTATCAGCGGTCTCGAGCGGGATCTTGTTGCCCTCGAGCTTCATGGCGTCGGCCGATTCGAGGTCGGGCTCGATGCCCCGCGCGTCGGCCCGTGGATCGATCTGGGCCGAGATCTCGAACTTGCGGAGGGCGAGTTCCTTGATCTTCTGCGACTCGACGTACGCCAGCTCGACGCGCCGCAGCAGCGGGGAGGCCTTGAGCGCCTCGAGGTAGTCGGCGATCTCGGTGTTCGCCTGCGTGACGCCGACGATCTGGAGCGTGTAGTCGTAGCGGGGGGGCAGGATCTTGGACGACGTCTCGGTCTCGGCGCTCGCGCCGGCCTTGCGGCCGCCTAGCGAGCGCGTCTGCCGCCCCCGCGCCGAGGCGCGGCTATCGGTCGGCTTGGCGTTCTTGTTCGTCGCCGCCTCGGCCACCCGCTTGCCGTCCAGCTCGACGGTCAGCAGCGTCATGCCCTCGGGCATCCGAGTGACGATCTCGGCCATCAGGATGCTGCGGGGGATGGGTTCGATGAGGGCCGTCACGATCTCGGCCTTCTGGAGCATCTGCTCCTTCTGCTCCTCGAGTTCGATCAGCTTCTCGATCTCGGGCTCGGCCGCCGAGTACTGCCGCGCGATGCTCTCGCGCTCCTGGTGCACGGTGGTCCAGCTGCGGTTGGTCACGAAGAAGGCGGCGACCACCGTGCCCATCACGGCGCAGAACAGCGAGAGGCCAATAACGTTGGCGCGGTTCTCGGCCTTCCGCTGGACGTAGTCCTCCGGGAGGAAGCCCCCGCCGAGCGAACCGCCCTGCTTGCCAGAGTTTCCAGGTGATCCGAGCATCGCGCTCCTCCCGAAATCGACTCGTCTAAAGATCGGTTGGTCGGACGCACAGGCCCAGCGGGACCGCCCATCCCGGCTGGCTTCCGCGCAGATCCGTCCCGATGCAGGGCTCATGACCGGTCCGGGTAACGCTCGCCAGGGGGTCGGCGATCTTCGCGGGCAGCTTCAGCCGCCGCGCCACGTGCGTGCAGAGGGCCATCTGGCGGGATTCGCCGCCCAGGAAGACCACGCGCTCGACCTTGCGGCCCGGCCGCAGCGCGTTGTAATACCGGACGCACATCTGCACCTCGTCGGTGAGGATCTCCAGGGGCTCGGTCAGGTCGGCGCCGGTCCGCTCCATGGCCTCGTCGAGGCTCTCCATGCCCACGGCCGTCTCGTCGAGGGCCGACATGATGGCGCTGCTGCCGTTCTCGTCTGCCGTGCTCGGCTTGGACCGCTTCATGGCGGCCTCGAGCATCGCCAGGCCCGACTTGCCCGCGGTCGCGGCGGGCTGGGTCTCCTCGGCGGCCTCGGGCTCGGCAGCCGCCGCGGCGGGCACGAGCGACTCGAGGCCCAGCCGCGTGGACCGCGCCGTCTCGAGGTCGATGTTCAGCTGCCGGGCGACGTACTCGTCGAGGTGGCGGCCACCGATCTCGACCTGCTTGGCGAAGACGAGCTTGTCGCCGTCGCCGACGAGCACGCGGGTGCCGCCGCTGCCGAGTTCGAGGTACAGCGTCGGCTTGTCCTCGTGGTCGTCGATCTGCTGCGCGCACGCCTGCATGGCGCTGAGGATCGCCTGGAAGTCGCTGTGCATCGCCACCGGCTCGAGCTTGGCGGCCTTGACCGCCCGCATCAGACGCTGGATCACGTCCCGCGCCGCGCCCATCGAGATCACCTCGTCGCGGCCGCGGCCCGTACCGCTCTCGACGGGAACCCACCGGTAGACCAGCCCCGAGGGGTCGCAGTTGAGCGAGGCCTGCAGCTTGGCCTTGATCAGGCCCTCGGTCGAGATGCCATCGGTCTTGGAGACCTTCAGGTGCTTGCAGAAGGACATAGACGCGGGCATGGAGCACACCGCCCGCTTGCCCTTGAAGCCCCCCGCGCGGACCATCTTGGGCAGCGCCTCGATCTGGAAGGCCAGCCGTGCCTCGGGGTCCCGCCGCAGACGCGAGGGCATCTCGATGGCAGCCGCCGCGACCAGGTGCGGCGCGGCGCCCGTCGTGATCTGGAGGATCTTGAACTGCGAGGTTCCGAAATCGAAGGCGATGGGCGACAGCGAGCCGCCCATCAGCTTGGCCGATCCCAGCGCGGACAGCTTCTTGAAGGACAACGCCACGGTGAACCCCTGCCCCCGGGATGCCGGCGGGGCCCAATAGCCACGCCGAGGCATCGCCCAAGGCATCGGCTCGCCCGGCGGCCGCATCCAGCCGCCCGGTGTCGCTTTTCGGTCCCGGACTCTGCGGGGGCCCGCACGATCGGCAGGACCGTGCCGGCTGTGCGGGTCGGGTTATCGGTGGAGTGCGGCTAGGCGTCCAGCGCCGCCGCCAGCCGGCTGGCCAGGTCGCGCAGCCGCTCGACCGCGAGCGAGAAGTCCCACCGCTGGCCGTCGCGGTCGCCGGTCGTGTTGCTCACGATCCGCAGCTCCAGGTAGGGCACGCCCAGCCGGGCGCACACGTGCCCGACGGCCGCTCCCTCCATGGTCTCGGCCACCGCCCAGGTCCGCCGGACGACCTCCAGGGCGATGGCGTCAGTACCCGAGCAGGTGGACACGGTCGCGATCGGGGCGGTGACGTCCACGAGCGGGCCCGCCAGGTCCAGGAGCGCCGGATCGGCAGAGACGCCCCAATCGCCAAACGGGCCCAGCGGGAAGCCCATGGCGGCGCACCCCACGAAGGAGCCGTCGGGCAGGGCGATGCCCTCGTCCGCATAAATGGAGCGGGTGGCCGCGATCGACGCCCCGATGGGGAGCGGATCGGCGATCGGCAGGCTGCCGGCAATGCCCAGGTTCAGCACCCGGCCGTAGCCGCCCCCCGCCAGCACCGTGGCCGTGGCGGCCGCCGCGTTCGCCTTGCCGATGCCCGAGATCAGCAGGTCGGCGCACCCGGCCAGCGGCTGGGGCGTCCAGGCCGCCAAGTCGCCCCCGGGCCGCCCGAAGCCCTCCTGGACCGCCTGCCGCTCGGCGTCGGCGGCGACCACGAGCAGCGTCCGGCGGGCACCAGGGCTCGGGCCAGGGCCGGCGTCGTCGGGTGGGGGCGTATCCGGGTCGACCATCATCGCGTGCTCGTCTTTCCCCATGCCGATCAGGAAACCCGCGGGCTTCCGGCGACGGAACGAAACCGGCGGGGCATCCAGGCTGTTGAACGCTAGTGTTCTCCGTTCGTGAGGACGACGATATCGACGTAGCCGGGGCGATCACGCCCGCCGGCGGGAGTTCTTCCATGACCAATCCGTTCTGGCCTGGCTCGTTGCGGCGTGGCTCGATCGTGGTGAAGCTGGGCATCGCGGTGGCCGCGGTGGGGCTCGTCGGCGCGGGCTCGTGGTACGTCGTCCGAGCGGCCGAGGACGCCGGCATGGGCCACGGCACCGACGTCGTCCAGGCCGAGGTCCGCGATTTCAGCATCGAGACCGTTGCCACTGGCGAGCTCGAGGCCCGCGACCAGGTCGAGATCCGCAACGAGCTGGACATGCGGGCGACCATCGTCGAGGTCATCAAGGAGGGCACCCGCGTCGCCGAGGGCGACGTGCTGGTCCGCCTCAACTCCGAGCAGATCGAGGAGCAGATCACCGAGGAGGAGAGCCGCGTCGAGACCGCGCGGGCCGACCTCGAGGCCGCCGAGAACGCCTACCTCATCCAGATCAGCAACAACGACTCGGCGTTGCGGGCCGCGATGCTCGAGCTCGAGCTCGCCGAGCTTGCGCTGATGCAGTGGCGCGAGGGCGACGACAAGAAGATGCAGGAGCAGCTCGCGTCCGAGGCCGATAGCGCCCGGCGCACCCACGAGCGGCTGAGCACCAAGTTCGAGCAGAGCGAGCAGCTGTTCGCGAAGGACTTCAAGAGCAAGAACGACTTCGAGCAGGAGCAGATCGATCTGCTGGAGGCCGAGTCCAAGCTCAAGCAGGCCACGCTCGCACTGGAGATCTACGTCGACTACCAGCGGCCGCGTGACGAGAAGCAGAAGACCTCCGACGTCGAGGAGGCCAAGGCCAAGGTCGAGCGGGTCAAGAAGCAGAACGAGATCGAGCTGGCCAGCAAGGACGCGAGCCGCAAGAACGCCCGCCGGCAGCTCGAGCTCCGCGAGGAGCGGCTCACCAAGCTGCAGGACCAGCTCGAGGCCTGCACGCTCACCGCGCCCAGTGCGGGCCTCGTGGTCTACCAATCCAGCACCCGCAACGGCCGCTGGCGCAACCCCGATCCGCCGCAGGCCGGCACCGAGGTCTCGCCCAACGAGATCATCATGGTGCTGCCCGACACCACCGAGATGGTCGCCTCGGTCCGCGTCCACGAGTCGCTGGCCGGCCGCCTGAGCCCGGGCCAGCCGGCCCGCGTCAAGATGGAGGCCCTCGACTCCCGCGTGCTGAGCGGCCGGGTCGAGTCCGTCGGCGTGCTGGCCGAGAGCGGCAGCTGGCGGGATCCCAACCTCCGCGAGTACACCGTTCGCATCGCCATCGACGCGGGCGAGGACGATCGGCTGAAGCCCTCCATGCGGGCCGAGGCCACGATCGTGCTCGACGAGGTCGACGACGCCCTGACCGTGCCCGTGCAGGCGATCTTCAACGAGGGCCGGCTCCGATACGTGTTCATCCCCGAGGGCCGCCGCTTCGGCAAGGTGCCGGTTCGCGTCGGCCGCCGCAGCGAGACGCACGCCGAGATCCGCGCCGGGCTGGGCGCGGGCGACGCCGTGCTGGTCCGCTCGCCCGAGGCCGGCGAGATCCTCGCCCGAGACTGGGACGCCTCGCAGCTCGAGGCCGTCGGCTTCCGACTGGATGAATCGGGCCAGCCGGTGCCGGCCCCCCGAGAGGGCCGCCGCGCGGCGAGCGCCGCGGGTGGCGACGCCTCCAAGAGCGGCTAATCCGGCCGCATCGTGTTCGAGACTCTGCGTGCTAGGAAGCCTTGAGCGACTCGGCGCGGTTCAGCTGCGCGCGGACCGCCTTGTCCACGCTGAAGGCATCGCCCGTCGGCAGCAAGAAGTTCTCCGTCGAGACATCGAATCCGTCCGCCTCGGCGATGCACAGATCGGGCGTGATCGCGAGATCGATGGTGTCCGCCGGCTCTTCGGCGGCGTCGAGGATGCCCCCGCCCGCCATCGGTCCGACGCCCACCGCGCCCGCGAGTCCCTCGGCGATGGGCAGCACGCGAGGCCGGCAGGGGTCCTGCACCCGCCAGTTGCACACGACCGCGTGCTCCCCCGAGCTCAGCGTGACCACGGAGCCCGGCGGATAGGCCGGCACGCAGTTCATCAGCGCCCGCAGCACCATGGGATCGAAGCGAGCCGCGGACGGGCCCAGGCACATCTCGCGGAGCACCGCGACGTTCGGTCGCCGCTGCTGGGGGTGCTTCTCGGCGCCCGGCGCGTCGGCGGAGTTGCACATTCGATCGAAGGCGTCCGCGACGGCCACGATCCGCGCAAAGACGTGGATGTCCTGGCCCGCGACGACGATCGACCCCCCGCCCGGCGCCCGGCGACGCGGGAAGCCCGAGCCGTCGAAGGCCTGGTGGTGGTGCAGCACGACCGCCGACGCCGACGGATCCACCGACCGGCGGATCATCTCGAAGCCGATCTTGGCATGGCTGCGCCATTCCGGATCGGATTCGTCGTGGTGGCGGTTCCACCGACCGAGCGCGTCGGGCGGCAGCCGGAGCATGCCCACGTCGTGGAGCATGGCGCCGATCCCCAGCGAGGTGACGTTGCGGGCATGGGGAGCGGGCAGCCGCGAGCGTTCGGCGACGAGATAGTCCCCCAGCTTCAGGCCCATCAGCAGGCTCAGGAAGCACACCGAGCTGGCGTGCCGGCCGTGCGGCGTGCTCGTGGCGCATAGCTCCTCGACGAAGTACGCCGCCGACGGCGAGCGGAGCAGCTGCTCGACAACCTGGACGATCGCGCGGCGGTACTCGGTGTAGTCCAGCTCCGCCAGAGCGCCGCTGGAGGCGACGTCGATGGCCGAGAGGATGTGGTGCGATAACTCCGAGCGGGCCCGCTGCATCTCGGGACTGACGAAGCGACCCAGGAAGGCCATCCCCGGATAGTTGATCCAGACCTCCTTGAGCTCGATCTCGCGGAGCCGCTCGATCAGCTTCTCGTCGAGCGCCACGCCGGCCTTCAGCAGCACCGTGCCCGGCCGACGCGGGTGGTACACGGGCAGCGCCAGGCGCATGCCGGGGGCGGCTTCTCGGATCGCGACTCGGAGCATCCTGCCTCCGCGGGGGGAACGCACCTGTTCCATCGGCAGCCGCGGGCCGGCGATTCGCCCGCACGCGCCACGATCCGTCCCTCCGAGGGACGATGCTCCCCGACGCGGCTTATGCGGACTAGGCCAGGGCTAGCACCACGACGTAGGCGGCATAGCCGGCCAGCAGAAGGGCGGCCTCGGCCCGGGTGATGACGAAGCGGGTCAGCATCACCGGCAGCAGCACGACGGCGAAGCCCAGCATCACCCACGCATCGCGGGCTAGCACGGCATCGGGCACCGTCAGCGTGTCCAGCGCCGCGCACGCACCGATGACCGCCAGCACGTTGAATATGTTCGAGCCCAGTACGTTGCCCACGGCGATGTCCGACTGGCCCCGCAGCGCCGCCACCACGGAGGTGACCACCTCGGGCAGCGAGGTGCCGAAGGCCACCAGCGTCAGCCCGATGATGAACGAGGGCACGCCCAGGGCCACGGCGATCTCGCGCGCGCCCTCGACTGCACGATCCGAACCCAGCACCATCAAGCCCAGCCCGAGCACCACGAGCACGATGCTCCGCCGCATGCTCACCCGCGGGCGGCCCTCGGCCAGCTCCTCCTGCTCGGCTTCGATGACGATGGCCGCGTCGCCCGCGTCGAGGTGCCGACTGCTGTAGATGGCCCACGTCAGGAATACCGCCATGCCCAGCAGCAGCAGCATGGCGTCCAGCCGGGTCACCGCGCCGCCCAGCATCGCGAAGATGAACAGGATGCTCACGCCGATCATGACCGGCACCTCGCGCCGGACGACCGCCGCCCGCACCCGCGCGGGGCGGATGAGCGCCGCGATCCCTAGCACGAGCCCGATGTTGGCGACGTTCGAGCCCACCACGGTGCCGACGATCAGCTCGGTCTCGCCCTTGACCACCGAGCCCACGCCCGCGGCCAGCTCCGGCGCACTCGTGCCGAAGGCCACCACGGTCAGCCCGATGATGAACGTGGGCACACCCAGGCGGTGCGCCAGCGAGACCGCGCCGCGGAGCATGACCTCGGCGCCGGCGACCAGAGCCGCCAGCCCCAGCACGAGCCACAGGATCGCGAGCAGCGTGCCCAATCCGGTTGCGCCTCCATGCGGATCGGCCGGTCGATCGGCCTCGAACGGCGGCGATGCTAGCGCACGACCGGTGCACGCCCCGCGGCGTCCTCCCAGGGCCGAGACAAGTCCCACTGCTCGGGCAGCACCGGCACGAGCACCAGCGCGATGCCGCGGAGCAGGCCATCACCGCCGCGTCGCCGCAGGATCTCGGGGCCCAGCCGGCTGCGGGGCACGACCGGGCCGACCCGCGGCGCCGCGGCGTCGGGCGGGCCCCGATCGGGCACGATCACCAGTGCATGCCCGGGCGGGATCGCACCCTCGAGCACCAAGCGATCGAACACGGGGCCCGCGTCGGCGTCCTCCGGTCGCTCGCGGGTCGTCCAGGCGCCACCGCCGCGCACCGCCCGCCCGCGTACGGGCACGAACTGCGGCACCATCTCGACGCGGAGCACCGGACCGGCGAGGCCCGGTGCGGCCCACAACCGGCCCAAGAGCGCCATGCTGCCGGCCGGCAGGTCGATGGGCCCGAGGTCGCCCCGCAGCGTCCGCGGACCGCCGGCGGGTCCCCGCGCAACGTGCGTCCACGAGGTCGCTTCGCCGATCCACGTGCGCTCGAGCGGCCGATCCACGCCGAGCCCCTCGCGCACGCTCGACAGCTCGTCGAGGGGCACGAGCAACAGCCGCAGCCCGTTCGCGCGCCAGAGCTGCGACTCGATGGGATCGAAGGCCAGGGCGAGGTCGGCGGGCGACTCGGGCAGGGCCCTCGATTCGCCGCCGGCGTCGCGCATCAGGTCTACGAATTGCTCGAACGAGGCGATCCGCTCGCCCTCGGCTGTCTCGAAGGGCCCGACGTCCGAAGCGATGCTTGCGGCTGCGGCGTCATCTTCCGAGAGCTCTTCGTCGCCGCGCGATTCTTCGTAGGCCCGCCACTGGTCCCACAGCTCCGCCAGGCTCGCGTTCTGCTCCTGCAGGCTGCGCCGCTGGGATTCGATCGCCCACACGCGGATCTCGCAGCCGTGGCCGGCCAGGTCGGTCACGGGCCGCACGTCCACCGGCGGGGCGTCGGCGATCACGACCGTCCGGCCGCCGCATCCCAGTGGTGCACCGCACGCCGCCGCCAGTGCGCAGGCGACCGCCAGCCGGATCACGGGGCGGCGCCCGCGTCCAGCTCGTTGATGCGATCGATGAGCCGGCGGACCACGCCGAAATCGCGACGCGTGTGCGCGAACACGATCCGCGGAAGATCCAGGTGGTCGTCCTCGTCCTCGAGCGGGCCGCCCTGGGTGATGCGGCCCTCCTTCACCAGCGAGGCGAACGACTCGTTGAGCACCCCGAGGTCGTCCTCGCCCAGCGGCCGCCGCACGCGGATGACCAGCTGGTCGCCCACGTATCGCGAGCTGTGGTAGTTGCGGTAGAAGTCCAGCACATGCCGCACCGCGTCCTCGGGCGTGTCGGCGTGGTGGTAGAGCGCCGTGTCGTCGTCGCTGATCATGCCCCGCGAGAGCAGCGCGTCGCGCGCGAAGGCGTGGAACTCGTCCCAATAGCCCCCGCCTCCACCCTCGCCCTGGCCCTCGAGCATGACGATGGGCAGCATGCCCGCCTTGCCCGTCTGGATGAGCGTGAGGGTCTCGTAGGCCTCGTCCATCGTGCCGAAGCCGCCCGGGAAGAGCGCCACCGCCTGCGCCTGCGACAGAAAGATGAGCTTGCGGGTGAAGAAGTAGCGGAAGTGGATGAGCTTCTCGTCGCCGTGGATCACGCTGTTGGCGGTGGTCTCGAAGGGCAGCCGGATCGCCGCCCCGAAGCTCGCCCGACGGCCCGGGCCCACGTGGCCGGCCTTCATGATGCCGTCGCCCGCGCCGGTAATCACCATCCAGCCCGCCTCGGCCATCCGCCGGCTGAACTCGACGCATGCTGCGTAGTCGGGGTGGTCCTCGGGCGTGCGGGCCGAGCCAAAGATCGTGATCTTCTGCGCGTCGGCGTAGCGGCCGAAGACCCGCATCGCGTACCGCAGCTCCTTGAAGGCAGCGGTCATGAGCTTCAGCTCGCCGCGATCGCGATCGTCGGTGAGCAGCTTGAGGCCGGCGGCGACGAGATCGGCCACCAGCTTCTTCTCGAAGCCGCCGCTGGTGGGTAGCGACACGCTCTCGACGAGGGCGTCGATCCGCGTCGAGATGTCCCGCCAGTCCGGGCCCTTGAAGGTCGGCGGCGCGTCATCGCGGTGGCCGCCCGCCGGAGCGTCCCCTTCTGGGGTGCCGGCACGGTTGCGTCCTGCGTGTTGGTCGTGCATTCCGCGGAGGGTAGGGTCGCGCGTGCTCACCAGCCGCTGTCGGGCTGGGTGCCCTGCCTCGCGAAGCGACGCAGCCGCTCGCGGCGCCACTCCTCGGCGGTCAGGCCGCCTTGCAGCAACTGCCGGAGCCGATCGAATGGCCCCGTGAGCGCCTGCGGCCTGGGCCGCGTCTGCGGATCGCTCAGCGTGCCGCCCAGCTCGACGGCGACGATCACGTCCCGCAGCGCCCGCAGCGTGGCCTGCACCACGGAGTCGTTGCGCGGCACCGACGTGATGTCCAGCGCGATGCGGCCGTCGATGAGGTCCACCGTTCCAAGGCCGCTGAGCACCACCGCGTCCGAGCCCGCCGTGAGATGGCTGAACGACATCGTCGGCCCCACGATGTGGAATTCGCCGTTGACCTCGTCGTATCGGGCGCCGCCGACCTGGACGTTGAGCGCCTCGATCGCCGCTCGGATCGGCAGCGGCAGGTCGACCGGCGAGCCGCCGCGGATCCGCAGCGACCCGCGGCCCATGAGCGTGTCGGGCGATCCGAGCCGGCCCGACAGCCCCAGCGCGATGTCCATGTCGCCCGCGCTGGCGAGATCGGCCGCCGGGCGATCCTGCAGGCCCGCGATGACCCGCTCGGTCTTGAGCCCCGCGCCCGTCGCGTCGATCTCGTAGCCCACCGGGTCGCCCGGCTCGGCTCCCAGCTGGACCATCGCGGTGCCCGTGACCCGCCCGCCCGACGTGCCCACGAGCACGTGCGGGAACTCGATGCGGCCGCCGGGCCGAACCACCGCGTGCGTGCGCGTCTGCATGGCCGCGATGCCCCGGATCTCGCCGCGGCTCGCGTGGACCTCGATCGACGCGACCTCGTCGGCCTCATCGGGCCGCACGCGGATGCCCACCGCCGCGTCGAGCACCCGGACCAGGTGGGTGCGGGCCTGGTTGATCGCCGGCGAAGCGGAACCCGGGAGGGCGTCCTCGCTCGTGCCCGCTTGGCGCCGGGCGGCAACACGCCGGAGGCCGAAGGCACCGGCCGCCGCACCGCGACCGTCTGCGATTTCCTCGTTCGGCGGTGCATCGTCGTCGTCCGCGTCGCCATCGCCCGCTCCGGCCGCACCCGTCGCGCGGCTGCCGACGCGCAGGTCGGGTGCCTCCAGCCGCAGGTCGAGATCCACGCGGACCGGCCGCTCGGGGTTGGTCTCGATTTCCAGGCGGCTGGGGGGCAGGGAGAGCGGGCCCGCCCGCGCCAGCTCCAGCCCGCGGATGGAGGCGGCGACGGCGTCGAGCTGCAGCGCGAGCAGCGGTTCGGGCAGCAGCTCCACCGCGACCGGCCGGCCCTCCGCGTCGAGCGGGGGAGGGGCCAGCTCGCCCTCCAGCGTGGTGGCGCCGAAGACGGCGCCGTTGTCCTCGGCCTTCCACTGGCCGTCGAGGCCGATCCACCAGCCGTCGCCGCCCAGCGTCAGGTCATCGATCAGCCCGCGATAGAGCGACGTACCGTCGGGCGACGGCTGCTCGTCGCCGGTCAGCAGCCCGCTGATCCACGGCACGCGGTGCCGCACCCCGCGGCGAGTGAACTCCAGGTCGTACGGCGACAGCTCGAACGATCGGACCGAGCGCACGCCCTCGCCGCCCGCGTACCCGGCGGTGCGGAGCGCCACCATCGCGTCGTACTCGCCCGTGGGCTCGAATTCTTCGTAGATCTCCGCGCCGGCCTCGCCGATGCGGTCGCCGACGAGCGTTCGGAAGAGCGGGCCCTCGATGCTCCCGCCCTGGACCTCGATCTCGAGCGCGGTGGGGTCCGGGTACAGGCTGCCCGCTTCCTGCAGGGCCCCGAAGGGCATGCTGCCGTGCAGGCGGAACCGGCCCGACGGCTCGCCGTTGTACGCCCCCTGCGCCACGAGCCGCTCGAAGCGCGCAATGGGTCCCTGGTCGGTGTTGTTGACGATGATGGCGCCGCGGCTGTCGTCCAGCTCCAGCCGTCCGCCGAGCCAATCGAAGCGGACGTCCCGTAATTGGCTGATGCGAACCTCGGCGCCGACACGCTCGGGCGTGGACAGCACGCTGGCGGTCAAGTTGGCCGCGCCCTCGATGTGGTACAGCCGACGCTCTTCGTCCAGCTGGTTGGCAAGGTCGGGGGAGAACAGCGCGATGACGTCCTCGACGTGCGCCTGCAGGTTGAGGGCCACCGAGCTGACCACCGCGAGCACGCGCTTCTCCTCGTTGTCGACGCGCAGCTGCGTGGTGATGCCGCCGCCGTCCTCGCAGGCCGCCCGCAGGTCGCCGGTCAGCCCGTCCTCGTCCACGCG